>CCMO02000001.1:4183225-4514096 GCA_000751295.2 bacterium YEK0313 | reverse complement strand
CCGCGGCCGGCAGCGTCGGTTACACCGTGCTGCTGATCCTCGGCCTGCGGCTGACATCGGCGGCCGATGCCGGCGTCGTCACCGGCACCTTGCCGATCGTCGCCGCCGCCATCTCGGTCATCGTGCTCGGCGAGCGGCCCGACCGCCGGCTCGTCTTCGCCGTGGCGCTCGCTGCCGTCGGCGTGCTCGCCATCACCGTGCCGACGGGCGGCGGCATGCATTCGCTCGTCGGCAATGCGCTGGTCTTCGCCGCGGTGGTCGGCGAGGGCCTGTTCATCCTGCTCAACAAGCGCATGCGCGTCGCCATCCCGCCGCTCGTCCTGTCGACCTGGCTGACCGGCATCGGCCTCGTCCTGTCGGGGCTGGCCGCCGTGGCGGAGGCTGCCGTCGGCGGGCCGGCGGCCTGGCCCGCCGCGACGCCGGGTGCCGTTCTCGCCATCGTCTATTACGGCCTGGTACCGACGGTCGGCGGGTTCCTGGCCTGGTATGCCGGGGCCGCCCGCGTGAGCGGCGTGGAGGCATCGCTCTTCACCGCGCTGGCGCCGGTGACCGCCGTGCTGCTCGCCGTCGCCGTGCTCGGCGAGACGATCGGCCCGCTGCAGGTGGCCGGCATCGGCCTCGTGCTCGCTGCGGTCCTGACCCTCGGCCTGCCGCGCTGGAAGGGGGATGCCGCCCCCTGACGCGGGCGCCCGGCCATCGCATCTTGCACCGCAGCGAGGATATCCCTAGGGTACTTTTTGCCGAACGATCGTTCGGCGCAACGACCGGAACGAGCTGCAAACGAATCCCATGGCCGATCGCGATCCGAAAAAAACCGAGCTGGACGCAGGCGCCCATGTGCTCTCGGGCAATCTCGGCCGCACGGTCCAGCGCCTGCGCAAGGCCTATAATCTCTCGCTGTCGGAACTCTCCGAGCAGTCGGGCGTCGCCAAATCGATCATCAGCCAGATCGAGCGCAACGAGACCAATCCGACGCTCGCCACCATCTGGCGCCTCAGCCAGGCTCTCGATGTCTCGATCGAGCGGGTGCTGGCCACCGCGACCGAAGAGCCGTTCCTGGAAAAGCTGTCGCGCGGCGACACGCCGCTGCTCGTCTCCGACGACGGCAAGTGCCGGCTGGCGATCACCGGCTGGATCAAGACGGTCGAGTGGCTGCAGTGGTACGACTTCCACTGCGATCCGGGCGGCGTGCTGGAAAGCGAGGGCCACCAGCGCGGTTCGGTCGAGAGCCTGTCGGTGCTGTCGGGCGAGCTTCTCGTCGAGGTCGCCGACCGCGTCGAGACGGTCAAGGCCGGCGAGAGCGTGCGCTATCGCTGCGACGGGCGGCACGTCATCCGCAATGCCGGCACGGTCACCGCCCATGCCACGATGGTGTGCATCCTGAAGGCGGCCGTGATGGAGTGAGGTCGGCAGTTCGACCCGCGCTCCCGCTGCCGATCATTGATGGCCTGCAATATCAAGCGGTTGCCGGCGCTTTCTGCACGTTTGAATCCGCATGAGGCACTTCACACGCCGGATCCGGTCGCGGCCTCGCGGCCGTCATGAAAAACCCCGGCTCGTGCCGGGGTTCTTCGGATCCGGAGGCGGTCGCTGCGGCTCAGCGCCAGGCGACGACCTTCTGGGTCTGCTGGCCGAGGCCCTCGATGCTGAGCGTCATGATGTCGCCGGCCTTGAGGAATTTCGGCGGCTTCATGCCGAGGCCGACGCCCGGCGGGGTGCCGGTGGTGATGACGTCGCCCGGTTCCAGCACCATGAATTCCGAGACATAGGAGACGATGGTCTTGACGTCGAAGATCATGGTCTTGGTCGAGCCGGTCTGCATGCGCTCGCCGTTGACGTCCAGCCACATGCCGAGCTTCTGCACGTCGGCGATCTCGTCGACCGTGACCAGCCAGGGGCCGAGCGGGCCGAAGGTCTCGCAGCCCTTGCCCTTCATCCACTGGCCGCCGCGCTCGATCTGATAGGAGCGCTCGGAGACGTCGTTGCAGATGCAGAAGCCGGCGACGACGCTCAGCGCATCGGCCTTGTCGACATAGCGCGCGCGCTCGCCGATGACGATGGCGAGCTCGACCTCCCAGTCGGTCTTGTCCGAGCCCTTGGGCAGCATCACGTCGTCGTCGGGGCCGACGATGCAGGACGGCGCCTTGTTGAACAGGATCGGCTCGGTCGGGATGGCCGCGCCGGTCTCGGCCGCGTGATCGGCATAGTTGAGGCCGACGGCGATGAAATTGCCGACCTTGCCGACGCAGGCGCCGATGCGCGGATTGCCGGTCACGACCGGCAGCTTCTGCCAGTCGGCCTTGGCGATCTTGGCAAGCCCTTTCTTCGACAGGGCTTCGCCCGCAATATCGGAAACCACCTCCGAAAGGTCGCGGATCTTGCCCTCGGGATCGACCAGGCCAGGCTTTTCTTTACCCGCGGCTCCGAAGCGTACCAGTTTCACGATAGTGCCTCCCAGGCTCGATGTCGTTCGCGCGGATGTTGAGCGGGTCTTGAGCGGCCGTGCAAGCCCGTCATCGCATCGGCGCCTTGCGCTGAGCCCGGTTGCCTAGCGATCCCCGGCCTCCCGGGACGGGCCATGATGGGCCAGGATCGAGGCGACGATATCCCGCGTCGCCTGCGGCCGCCCGAGGCCGCGGGCCCGCTCCGCCATCGCCGCGAGCCGGCCGCCGTCGCTGGCCAGAAGGCTGGCCGCGAGCGCGCCCAGCCGTGTCGGATCGGGCTCGAACAGGCCGGCGCCGGCCTGCACCACATGATCGACATTGGCCTCCTCCTGGCCGGGAATGAACCCGAAGATCAGCATGGGCAGGCCGCAGATCGAGGCTTCCGCGATGGTGCCGGGGCCGGCCTTGGTGACCAGCAGGTCGCTTGCATGCATCAGGTCGGCCATGCGCTCGACGAAACCGAGCGGGACGACCGGCACCGGCCAGGAGCCGGCGGCGAGCCGCGCGCGCAGGCCCTCGTTCTTGGCGGCGATGACGGCGATCTGGGCCTTGCCCGCCGCCCCGGCCGCCGCGAGCGCATCGGCGGTGGCCGCAACGATCGACTCGATCGGGCCGATGCCGCCGCCGCCGCCCATCACAAGGACGACAGGCCGGTCCGGAGCGAGGCCGAAACCCGCGCGCGCCGCCGCCCGGTCGGGCGCGTCATGCGCGAATTCGGCGCGGACCGGCAGGCCCAGGGCATGCAGCCGCTCGCGCGGCAGGCCCTGGCCCGCGGCGAGCTCCAGGGCTTCGCGGGTGGGCAGGTAGATCGCGCTGCTGGCGCGATGAAGCCAGGTCGGATGAATGCCGCCGAGATCGGTGACGACGGTGACATAGGGCGTGCCGGGTGCCGTGCGGGCGAGAATGGGGATCACGAGGTCGTTGACGAGGGGATGCACCGACACGACGAGATCGGGGTTCACGGTACGGATCAGCCGCGCGATCCGGGGCCGCGACATCAGCCGGACCAGGCTCGAGGACGCGCCGCCGACGGTCTGGCGTGTCGTTGCCTGCCACAGGGCCCGCCAGAGGCGCGGTGCCCGGTTGACCAGGGTGTCATAGGTCTGTGGCAGCCGGTTGAACGGGAAGGCCAGATGGTCGACGAGGAGATCGACTGTTGTCACGCGGGTCGCCGGGGCCTGGCGCCGGAACTCGGCCTCCAGCGCCCGCGCGCTCGCCAGATGCCCACCGCCGGTGCGGCTCATCAGGATCAGGACATGCATGGCCCGCGTGGCCGGATCGGCGCCGTCGCGCCCGGATATCGGCATCGGGTCGGGTTGCTGCACGTGGATCCTCCGCGGCGCTGCTCTTAGCCTGATCGCAAGGGCTTGGCGAGCGGGCCGAACTTCGGGGGCTCCATCGCGCCAGGCCTTGCAGTTGCCGCACTGGCCCCGCCATATGGTGCAAAGCCATCCGGAGAGCCGCCATGCCCGCCCCCACCGCCGCCGCGCTGCCGACCGCCAGCGATGTCGCCGAAGCCGCCCGCCTGATCGCGCCCGTCGCGCGGCGGACGCCGCTGCTCAGCCTGCCCGAACTCGACGCGCTTACCGGCGCGCGGGTCTTCCTGAAGGCCGAGCCGCTGCAGCGCACGGGCTCGTTCAAGTTCCGCGGCGCCTATAACCGGCTCGCCCGGCTCAACGAGGCCGAGCGCAAGGCGGGCGTCGTCGCCATGTCCTCGGGCAATCACGCGCAGGGGGTTGCGACCGCCGCGCAGCTCATCGGCATGCCCGCGGTCATCGTCATGCCCAAGGACAGCCCGGCCCTGAAGCGCGAAAGGACCGCCGCGGCCGGCGCCGAGATCGTGCTCTACGACCGGGAAAAGGACGACCGCGTGGCAATCGCCAGGCAGATCGCCGACGAGCGGGGGGCGACGCTGGTGCCGCCCTATGATGATTTCCACATCATGGCCGGCCAAGGCACGGTCGGCCGCGAGATCGTCGAGGATCTCGCCGCCCAGGGGCTGTCGCCCGATACGGTGCTGGTCTGCTGCTCGGGCGGCGGACTGCTCGCCGGCGTCGCCCTTGCCGTGCACGAACGGGCACCCAAGGCCAAGCTCTACAGCGTCGAGCCGGAGGATTTCGACGATCATGCACGCTCGTTCGAGGCCGGCCGCCGGGTCGCCAACAGCAAGCTTGGCGGCTCGCTCTGCGATGGCCTGCTCGCCCAGACGCCGGGAGAGCTCACCTTCGCGGTCAACCAGCCGCATGTCGCCGGCGGCGTCACCGTGTCGGAAGACGAGGTGAAGCGCGCCGTCGGTTTTGCCTTCCGGGAGCTCAAGCTGGTGGTCGAGCCTTCGGGCGCGGTGCCGCTGGCCGCGCTCCTGTCGGGCCGGCTCGACGTGCGCGGCCAGGTCGTCGCGGCGGTCGTTTCCGGCGGCAATGTCGATCCCGCCCTGTTCGCGCGCCTGGTGGCGTGACGCCGGGGCAGGCGGCATCGACGGCCGGCCTCAGCTCATCAGCGCGACCTTTTCGACGAAGCTGAGCTTCTCGATGTCCTCGATGCTGGGCAGGCCCGCCGGCGGGCTGCCGGCCATCCGGGCCGGACGCGGCATCGGCGCCATCGGCCGCTCGTCGGTCGACAGCGCCGCCGCCGCGGTCGCGCGGGCTGTGACCGGGATCTCGATTGCCGTCGGCGCCACGGGCTCGGGCGGAGGCAGCGCCGGCGCGTCGAACCGCGCGTCGTTCATCATCAGATCGACGTCGTCCTGCGCGAGTCCTTCGCCCGGTCGCGCCGGGCCGTTCTGCAGCGACGGCTCGCGGGGCCGGGCGGACACGGCAGCGGGCGGACTGTCGCCGCCTTCGTGCGCTTCGCCCCAGATGTTCATCATCGAATCGATGCGGTCTTCCAGGAAGCGCAGGACGCCAATGACCTTGCGGGTGCGCTGGCCGGTAACGTCCTGGAACGAGCAGGCCGTGTAGATGTCGGTCGCCTTGGTGTCGATGAGGTCGCAGACCTCGCCCTCGGTGCCCATCTCGCGCAGCGTCCAGGCAATTTCCTGGATCGTTTCCGCCGCGCCCAGAATGTCCGATGTCGCCGCCTCGGTCGCCTGGACGATGGCGTCGAGCTCGACGGAGGCTTCCTCGAACCGGCCGATATCCCCACCTTCGGGTTTGATCGCGGCGATCTCGGCCTTGGTGCGGGCAATGGCACGCGCCATTTCCCTGATGTCGAGGCGGATGCGGTCGAGCTCGGGCGCCGTCCGCGGCGCCTGGACCAGCTCCTCGATCCGGGTGAGGGCGGTCAGCACCACGGCCGTGTCGGCGGCACGGTGGCGGCGCGCATGCTCGGCCAGGAACCAGCGGCCGCGCGCCGTCTCCATCACCGCCGCTTCGATGACCTCGTAGTCGTCGAGCCTGACGGGTTGTGTCACGGTCTCGTCACTCATGCCGATTGCGCTCTCGCGGGACAGGGCTGGGCAGTCTAGAAAGAAGGCTCAACCCGCGAATCTCCTGCGAAATCTTAGTGCGAGCCGTGCCGCAAGCAAAATCCAACGATTCGAAGCTATTTGCGACCCGCCTGGCGCTGTTCTACGCAGCTTTGTTCGTCGGCTTCGGCATCCATCAACCGTTCTTTCCGGTCTGGCTGCGTGCCAAGGGGCTGACCGACGGCGAGGTCAGCATGGTGCTCGCCTCCGCCCTGATGGTGCGCCTCGTGGCGACGCCGCTGATCACGACATTGGCCGACCGGGCCGGCGTGCTGTCGACGGCAGTGGTCATCTGCGCCGCCGCCACGACGGTCGCCTATATCGGCGTCGGCCTGGCGTCGGGCTTCGTGCTGATCCTGCTCGCCGTGCTCGTCGCCCATTTCGTCTGGGCGCCGATGATGCCGCTCTCGGATGCCTATGGCCTCGCCGGGGTCGCCAAGCGTTCGCTCGACTACGGCCGCATCCGGGTCTGGGGGTCGGTCGCCTTCATGGGCGCCAATATCGCCGGCGGCGTGCTGCTGACCATGCTGGCGCCCACCAGCATCGTCTGGATGCTCTGCCTCAGCTTCGGGCCGCTGCTGCTGGCGAGCATCGGTCTCGTCAAGGACCGGCGTGAGCCGTCCTCCGGGCCGAAAGGGCCGGGCTATTTCAACCGGCGCTTCGTGCTGGTCATGATCGCGGCGGCGGCGCTCCAGTCGAGCCACGCCGTCTACTATACGTTCAGCTCGATCCACTGGAAGGAGCATCTGGGCTATTCCGCCGCGACGGTCGGTCTGCTCTGGGCGGTCGCCGTGGGCGCGGAGATCGTCATCTTCTGGGTGGCCGGCCGGTTCACCCGCGGCTGGCGTCCGACCAGCTACCTGATCATCGGCGCCGTCTCGAGCATCGCCAGATGGGCGGTGATGGCGGTCGACCCGCCGCTGGCCATTCTCGCGCCGCTGCAGGTGCTGCATGGCGGCGGTTTCGGCCTTGTCCATCTCGGCACGATGGCCTATCTCGCCGACCGCCTGCCGCCCCATGCACGGGCGAGCGGGCAGGGCACGGTCTCGATCGCGATGGGCGCGACCATGGCCGGCTCGACCCTGCTTGCCGGCTATTTCTACGCGCGGGTGGGGGCCGGCGCCTATTTCGCCATGGCGATGCTGTGCCTTGCCGGCCTGGCCCTCACGCTGATCGCGCGGTCACTGCCGGTGCCGGTGCACCGGCCGGTGTTTCAACCCCACAGGGACGGCGCCGGCGGATAGACGGTCGCGCCGTCATACCGCAGGCCCTCAGGCCGATCCTCGCGCAGCAGGAGCGGGCCGTCGAGATCGACCAGGAAGGCGCGCTGCGCCACCAGGGTCGCCGGCGCCATCGACAGCGAGGTGCCAACCATGCAGCCGGTCATGATCTTGAAGCCGAGCCCGGCGGCGTCGTCGGCGAGAAGCAGCGCCTCGGTTAGCCCGCCGGTCTTGTCGAGCTTGATGTTGATCGCGTCGTATTTGCCCGACAACGACGACAGCGTCGTGCGGTCATGGACGCTTTCGTCGGCGCAGATCGGGATCGGCCGGCGAATGCCGGCGAGCGCGCCGTCGTCGGCCGCCGGCAGCGGCTGCTCCACCATGGCGATGCGGAAGCGCTCGCAGACCGCGAGGTTGGCGGCGAGATTGGCCGGCGTCCAGGCCTCGTTGGCGTCGATCACCAGGGTCGCCTCCGGCACGGCGGCGCGGATCGCCGCCAGCCGATCGGCGTCACCCTCGCCGCCGAGCTTGATCTTCAGGTGGCTGCGGCCGCAATGGGCGGCCGACTGGGCCATTTCCTCGGGCGAGCCGAGCGAGATCGTATAGACCGTCGTCAGCGGCTTCGGCGCCTCGATGCCGGCCAGCTCCCAGGCGCGCTTGCCGGCGAGCTTGGCCTCCAGGTCCCACAGCGCGCAGTCGATGGCGTTGCGCGCCGCGCCGGGCTTCATGGCGGCGAGCAGACCCTGCCGGTCGAGGCCGTTGTCGATCGGATCGATCATGGCCTCGATCTCCGCGGCCACGCCGTCGACGGTCTCGCCGTAGCGCGGATAGGGCACGCATTCGCCGCGCCCGACCGCCGAGCCCTGGCGGATCTCGCAGACCACCACGACGGCTTCGGTCCGCGAGCCGCGCGAGATGGTGAAGGTGCCGGCGATCGGCCAGCGTTCGGTGGAAACGACGAGGTCGCGCGAAGCCATGACGGGTCCTTGTTCTCAGCGCGCGCGGCGGGCGGTGGAGCGCGGCTTCGGTTTCGGTTCGGGCTCGCCGTAGAGTTCGGCAATGGCATCGACCAGCGGCTCGACGCCGAAACGCATCGGGTCGGTCGCCGGCAGCTCGTATTCGCGCGCCAGCCGGTCGAGCACGGTGAAGGCGGCGTCGTCGTCGAGATGTTCGGTATTGATCGACAGGCCGACGCAGGTGATCGCCGGATTGGTCAGCCGGCCGAGCGCGACCGTCATGTCGATGACCTCGCCGATCGAGGGCAGCGGCGTGTCGACGCCGCGCATGGTGCGCCGGGTCGGCTCGTGGCAGACGACGAAGGCGTCGGGCTGGGCCCCGTGCAGGAGACCGAGGGTCACGCCGGCGAAGGAGGGGTGGAACAGCGAGCCCTGGCCTTCGACCACGTCCCAGTGCAGCGGGTCCGCGTCAGGCGTCAGCCACTCGGCCGCGCCGGCAATGAAGTCGGCGACGACCGCGTCGACCGCGACGCCGCGGCCGGAAATGAAGATGCCGGTCTGGCCGGTGGCGCGGAAATCGGCGTCGAAGCCGCGGTCGCGCATGCCCTTTTCGAGCGCGAGCGCGCTGTATTTCTTGCCGACCGAGCAGTCGGTTCCGACCATCAGCAGCCGCTTGCCGCTGCGCAGTCGGCCCTTGCCGGTGGGGAAGGTCTGCTGGGGATGGCGCACGTCGAACAGCTGGGCGCCGTGCTTCTTGGCCGCCGCGGCGATCTTCGGCGTGTCGGCGAGCCGGGTGTGCAGGCCGGTGGCGACGTCCATGCCCGCCTCGATGGCGGCGACGATGGTGTCGATCCAGTGCGGCGCCAGCACGCCGCCGGCATTGACCACGCCGACGACGAGCGTCTTGGCGCCGGCCTTCACCGCCTCCGCGATGGTTGCATCGGGCAGGCCGGTATCGGCCTTGCAGCCCTCGAGTCGCAGCTGGCCGACGCACCAGTCGCGCCGCCAGTCGACGATGCCCTGAGCGGTCTTGGCGGCGAGCTGGTCCGGGACGTCCCCCAGGAACAGAAGGTAGGGCTTGGCAATTTCCATGACGGGATCCGCAGCGGGTGGGAGACGGGCAGGGCGCCTCGACGGAACCCGGCGCCTCCTTTATGGAGAGGAGTGGCGCGTGTGCCAAGACGTCCGCGCGCATGCGCCGCAATCAGTCGGGAACCGGGCAGATCAGAGCCGTGCCAGCCGCATCGCCAGCAGTGGATGCCAGCCTCTCCAGCCGGGTCGAGGGCAATGTGCTCAAGGTGGCGCTCGTCGGCACATGGACCGGCGAGAATGCCGGCGTGCTGGAGCAGGAGACGCGGCAATTGCTGGCGAGCAGCGGCGCGCCGGCCTCGGTCCTTGTCGATTTTTCCGGGCTGAAGCGGCTGGATACGCTCGGCGGCACGCTCGCCTGGAGCATCGAGCAGAATTTTCGCGACAAGGGCGTGCCGGTCGAGCGATCCGGCCTGACCGAAGCGGCCAACGTCATCTACGGCGAGGTGAGCGAGGGCCTGTCGGCGGCGGTCGCGCCGCCGCCACCGCCGGCGCCCGCGCTGATCCAGGGCTTGCGCAAGGTCGGCGAGCAGACGCTCAGCGCCCGCGACGATCTCGTCGCGCTCCTGTCGTTCCTCGGCGAGGTCGTCACCGCCACGGGCAAGCTGGCGACGGGCCAGGGGCGCTTCCGCCTGCCGGCTGTCGTCACCCAGCTCGACCACATCGCCTTCCGCGCCGTGCCGATCATGATGCTGATCACCTTCGTCATCGGCGCGATCATCGCCCAGCAGGGCCTGTTCTTCTTCGCCCGGTTCGGCGCCGACACCTATGTCGTCGACCTCGTCGCGATTCTCACCATGCGCGAGATCGGCGTGCTGATCGTCTCGATCATGGTCGCCGGCCGCACCGGCTCGGCCTTCACCGCCGAGCTCGGCTCGATGAAGATGCGCGAGGAGATCGACGCCCTCAGGGTCATGGGCCTCAATCCCATCGAGGTGCTGGTGCTGCCGCGGCTGATCGCGCTGATCATCGGCCTGCCGCTGCTGGTCGCGATCGGCGACCTCTCGGCGCTGATGGGCGGGGCGATCGTCTCCCAGCTCTACGGCCAGTTGCCGATGGAGCTGTTCTTCAGCCGCATGCAGGAGGAGGTCGGCCGCCGCCACGTCTGGATCGGCCTCGTCAAGGCGCCCTTCATGGCGCTGATCATCGGCCTCGTCGCCTGCGTCGAGGGCCTGAGGGTCGAAGGCTCGGCCGAAAGCCTCGGGCGCCAGACCACGGCCTCGGTGGTGAAGGCGATCTTCCTGGTGATCGTCATGGACGCGGTCTTCGCCATGTTCTTTGCGGCGATCGACCAGTGAGCATGATCCAGGACCCGATCATCTCGGTCAGAGACCTTGCCGTCGGCTTCGGCGAGCGGCTGATCATCAACGGGCTCGATCTCGACGTGCAGCGCGGCGAGGTGCTGGGGGTGGTCGGCGGGTCGGGCACTGGCAAGTCGGTGCTGACGCGCTGCATCATCGGCCTCGTGCCGAAGCGGCGCGGCCGGATCGCGGTGTTCGGCGAGGATCTCGACGATGCCTCTGCGCTCGAGCGCAAGGCGATCGAGCGGCGCTGGGGCGTCCTGTTCCAGCACGGCGCGCTGTTCTCGTCGCTCACCGTGAAGCAGAACATCCAGGTGCCGCTGCGCGAATACCTCAAGCTGTCCGAGCCGCTGATGGACGAGATCGCGCGGCTGAAGATCGCCCTTGTCGGGCTGAGGCCCGACGCCGCCGACAAATACCCGTCCGAACTGTCGGGCGGCATGATCAAGCGGGCGGCGCTCGCGCGTGCGCTGGCGCTCGATCCGGAGATCGTCTTCCTGGACGAGCCGACCTCGGGCCTCGACCCGATCGGCGCCGGCGAGTTCGATGCGCTGATCAAGACGTTACGGGACACTTTGGGCCTGACCGTGTATATGGTCACCCACGATCTCGATAGCCTGGCGCGAATCTGTGACCGGATCGCAGCGCTCGCCGACGGCAAGGTGATCGCGACGGGAACGATGGCGGACATGCTGCGCCAGACGCATCCCTGGCTCAGGAGCTATTTCGGCGGCGACCGCGCGCGGTCGGCCGGAATATCCAAGTGAGGCGCTAGGAGGCCATGGAAACCAAGGCCAATACCACCTTGATCGGGGCTTTCACGCTGGTCGTGCTGGCGGTCTTCGGCCTGTTCCTGTGGTGGTTCCTCAGAGCCGGCGATACCACCGTGCGCACGCAGTACGGCATCGTCTTTCCGGGCGCGGTGGCCGGCCTGAAGCCCGGCGCCAGCGTCTATTTCAACGGCCTCCGGGTCGGCGACGTGCGCAGCGTCCGGGTCGACCCGAAGGACCCGCGCCAGGTGCTCGGCGTCATTTCGGTCGCGTCCGATACCCCGGTGCGCAGCAATACCCGCGTCAGCCTGGATGTGGCGCTCCTCTCCGGCGTCGCGGCGGTCTCGCTGGCCGGCGGTTCGGCGGATGCGCCGCCACTGGTGCCGCCGGCGCCGGGCGAACTGCCCATGCTGCGGGCTGATCCCTCGGCGATCCAGGATCTGCTGCAGGGCGCGCGCCAGATCATGACGAATGTCGACAATCTGGTGCGCCGGCTCGACGATACGATCGCGGCCGGCCAGGGCGGCTTCGACCGCAGCCTGCGCAATGTCGAGCGCTTCACCCAGGCGCTCGGCGACAATGCCGACAACATCAACACGTTCCTCAGCCAGGTCGGCGGCATTTCGAAACGGCTCGACGTGATCCTGAGCCAGATCGAATCGGTCATGCAGGGCACCGAGCCCGGCCGCGTCGCCTCGATCCTGCGCAATGTCGACGACCTGACGCGCGGGCTCGCCAGCCAGACCGATTCCTTCGCCGAGCTCATCCGCGAGGCCAAGACCGCCTTCGGTTCGGCCGGCCGCACGCTTGCCGCGCTCGACGCCGACCGGATCAACCGCTCGTTCGCCAATATCGAGCGCTTCACCCAGACGCTCGGCGACAACTCGGCCAATGTCGACCAGATCGTCAAGAACGCCGCGGAGGTCTCGGCCAAGCTCAACGGCATGGCGGATCGGGTCGACGCCCTGCTGCGCAGCTTCGACGGCAACGGCGGCAACAACATGTTCGCCGAGTTCACCAATACCGCGCGGTCGATCCGCACATTGGCCGAGCGGCTGGATACCCGCACCGCCCAGCTCTCGAATTCCATTTCGGGGTTCACCGACCGCACGTTGCGCGACATCCAGTCGCTTTCGGCCGACGGCCGGCGCACGCTCTCCGAGCTCGACCGCACGTTGCGCGCGCTGGAGCGCAACCCGCAGCGGTTCATCTTCGGCGGCTCGGGCGTGCCGGAATATCGCCGCTGAGCCGTATGCTGACGGTTTCGTGCTGCATTTCCTGCGCTTTTGCGGTTTCTGGAATCGCACGCAGCGGCTAACCTGCCGTCCCGATGTCATGGACTTGCAAGCGAGCGATCCGTGTCACTATGTAGAGGCAGCACCGTCTGCGGCGGCTGAAAGGCCGGTTGCTTGCGGGAATCCGCGCCCGATGCGGGCGGTCGATGAGGTTGGTATTGGTGCAGCGGCGCGGAAAGCTTCGGATCGGGCTGGCTCTCGCGGTCGCGCTCGCGCTGACCGGCTGTGCCTCGAGCAACACACCGCAGACCTATGACCTGACGGCGCCGTCGAATTTTCCGACCCGCCCGGGCGCCCAGCGCGGTCAGCTCATCGTCGCCGAGCCGAAGGCGATCGCCAATATCGACACCGAGCGCATGGCGGTGCGCAATGCGGCCGGGGCGGTTTCCTATCTCAGCGACGGCGCCTGGGCCGACCGCCTGCCGCGGCTGCTGCAGGCGCAGATTATCCGCACCTTCGAGAATGCGAGCCACCTGCGTTCGATCGGGCGGCCCGGCGACCGCCTCACCGCCGATTTCCAGCTTCTCACCGAGATCCGCTCGTTCGAGGTGGTGGTCGGCGCCGGCGCGGAAGCGGTGGTGGAACTGTCGGTGAAGCTCGTCAACGACCGCACCGGCCGGATCCTGGCGGGCCAGGTGTTCAGCGGCCGCGCGCCCGTCGGCAGCGTCGACGCGGCCTCGGTCGCCGCGGCGTTCGACCGGGCGGCGCAGGACGTCCTGCGCAACGTCGTCGTCTGGGCCTCGGGACGCGTTTGAGCCGACCGGATGGCAGCCGGCCCGACGGCGCCGGCGGAGGGCAGACTCACCAATTGACCAGCAGCGCCACCGGAAATTCCCGGAAGAGCTCGCCGAGGTCGAGCGACGGTCCGGTGAAGCGCCGCCCGTCGCAGACGTTGCGCAGAATGGCGGTGGCCGGCCCGCCCGTTGCGACCGTGGTGCCGTCCCAGGCGCCGTCGGTGAAGGACAGCCCGCCGCCATCCGGAAGCATTGCAAAGACCGCGCGTGGCACCACGGTCACCGCGGTCCTGCCGCGGAAGCTGCGCGCAAAGGCGAGGACGTGGCGCTGACGGGCGCCGCCGGCGGCAAGCGGATCATAGCGGCCGGTGGCGAAGACGTCGGGAGAACTGGCACGCGCGGCGAGCGCGGCGGCGATCAGCGCCTGCTTGACGCGCCCGTCGCGCCAGGCGCCGAGATGGCGTGCCGGCGGCTCGCCCGGCGCGAAGCTTGCCTTGCGCCGCGCCCAGTCGACCGGACGGCGATTGTCGGGATCGACGAAGCTGAAATCCCAGAGGTCGCAGCCCTGATAGATGTCGGGAACCCCCGGCGCGGTCAGTTTCAGGAGGCATTGCGCGAGGCCGTTCACGGCACCGGCTGGCGCGATCCTCTGCGCCGTGGCGGACAGCACCGCGCCGGCCGGGCTGGCGCCGTCGAGAATCCGGTCGATGCAGGCGGCCGCCGCCGCCTCATAGGCCGCGTCGGGGCTTTCCCACGAGGAGTGCTGCTTGGCCTCGCGCAAGGCCTTGACCTGCCAGGTCTTGAGCCGGTCGGCGAAGCCGCGCCGGTCCACCTCGCTCAACGGAGCTTCGCTCAGCGGCCAGCCGCCGACGATCATCTGGAAGAGCGTGGCGCGGTCGGCGCGCGATATTCCATCGGCGCCCGCTTCGGTGTCGGCGAGCGCCGAGCGGACGATGCCGGCCCAGAGCGCGGGGGCTTCGCTCAGCACGGCGAGGCGGGCCCTGAGATCCTCGCCGCGCTTATGGTCGTGGGTCGCGGTGGCGAGGAGCGCTGCCGGATAGGTGGCGAGCCGCCGCTTCGCCGTCTCATGAAAGGCGTCCTCGGCGGCCAGACGCCCGGGATCGAAACCGACATCGATACGCGACAGGATCCGGCCATAGCGATAGAAGGCGGTGTCCTCGCCGGCCTTTGCCGCCAGGGATACCGAGAGCTGGCGGAATTTCCGCAGCACCGCGCGCCGCCGCCGGCGCGCCGGCGCGTCGCGGTCGCGCAGGATCTCGCCGACCAGCCGGGTCAGGTCGCGATCGGCCGGATGGGCGTCGGCCGTCGCCCGGGCGATGGCGTCGTCGAGCGCCCCGGTCTCGCCTGCCTCATAGGTGCGGTAGCGGCGAAAGCAGACCAGCACGCCGCGCAGCGCTCGGCGCAGCGAGGTCATGCCATGGTCGCGATGCGCGGGATCGGCCTGCAGCAGCAGCGCCACGGCGCGGCAGAGCGCTTCGAACGAGGCGCCGAAATTGCGCTCCAGCAGCTCGCCGCGCGCCTCTCGCTCGATCGCCGCAAAGTCCCGGCCGTCTCCGCTGATCTCGCGCCAGAGTGCGTCGAGCGACGCCTCTCCCGACCGGGCGTGGAGGAGCAGCAACACCTCGTTCATGAAATCGTATCCGCTCGTGCCGTCGGTGCCCCAGCCGCGCGGCAATTGCTCGCCGGGCGCGAGAATCTTCTCGACGACGAGATAGGCCCGCCCCGTGCCGGCCTGCGGCGGGCGCTGCGGATCGAGGCCGGCGAGGCGGCGGCGCAGGCGTCGGCAATAGGCTTCGGGATCGGCCAGGCCGTCGACATGGTCGACGCGGAAACCGTCGACGACGCCCTCGCCATAGAGGCGCAGCAGCGTCTCGTGCGTCGCCTTGAAGACGTCGGCATCCTCGACGCGCAGCCCGGCGAGCTCGCTGACGTCGAAGAAGCGGCGCCAGTTGATCATGTCGTTGGCGGCGCGCCACCAGGCCAGGCGATAGTGCTGGCGCTCCAGCAGCGCGTGGAGCCTGCCGCGGCCGTCCGGGGTGGCGGGGTCATAGGCGGCAAGTCCCTCGCAGCGCACGGCCTCGGCATCCTCTGGGCGCAGCGGGAAGAGATGATCGAAATGACGCAGCGCGATCGGCGAGCCCGCTTCCCCGCCCGTCGGCCGGATCTCGCCGGCGGCGAGCGCTTCGCCATAGGGGCGGCCGAGAAAAGGGACGAGCACCTTGCCGCGCAGGCCGGGGACGGGCGAGGCCCAGTCGATGTCGAAGACCCCTGCAAATGCGCTTTTCCGGCCGTTCGCCAGCACGTCGAGCCACCAGCGGTTCTCGTGGCCGCCGACGGCCATGTGGTTGGGCACGATATCGACGATCAGGCCCATGCCACGCGCCCGAAGCGCCTCCGACAGGGCGCGCAGCGCGTCCTCGCCGCCAAGCTCGGGATTGACCTGCGCCGGATCGACCATGTCGTAGCCATGCATCGATCCGGCACGCGCCTTCAGGATCGGCGAGGCGTAGAGATGGCTGATGCCGAGCGCGCGCAGGTGATCGAGATGCGGCAGCATGTCGGCGAAGGTGAAGCCGGCATGGAACTGGATGCGCATGGTCGCGTGCGGCGCGGTCATCGCGCGGGCCTCCGGGCGCTGAGGAGCCGCGCGCGGTCGGCCGCGCGCGGTTCCGCGAGGCTCCGGTCCGCTCCGTGCGGCAGGCGGCGGCGCCAGTTCGGGTGCTGATCGATCGTGCCGGGCATGTTGGGCTGGTCGGGCGTGCCGATGAGATCCTCCATCGGAACGAGGCAAAGGCCAGCCTCGCTGGCCGCGGTGAAATCGATGGCGCGGTCGACGAAGGCCTGGGCCTCGGCGGCAGCCGGCTCGGGACCGGCACGCGGGTCGTGGGCGCGAATGGCGCGCCAGAGCGATCCGCGGTCGCGTCGCCGCGTCTCCGCCGCGTCCTCGCCGCCCGCAAGGCCGACCGCCTCGCGCCAGGCGAGATCCGCGCCGGACCACCAGCCGGCCAATGTCGGCAGGTCGTGGGTCGAGGTCATGGCGACGCCGTTCGCCGGCCAGTCCTCGGGCGCGGCGAAGCCGGCGCCGTCGCGCTCGAACCAGAGCACGTTCATGCCGCAGACGCCACGCGCGGCCAGCGTGTCGCGAAAGCCCCCCGGCACGGTGCCGAGATCCTCGGCGATCACGACGGCCTTGCGCCGCCGCGATTCCAGCGTCACGCAACGGATCAGATCGTCGAACGGATAGGTGAGATAGGCGCCCTCGGTAGGGTCGGCGCCCTCCGGAATGAGCCAGAGCCGCCTGAGCCCCATCACATGGTCGAGGCGCACTCCGCCGGCATGGACCATGGCCGCGCGCAGCATGGCCGCGAAGGGCGCGCAGGCCGTGTCCCGCAGCGCCAGGGGCGAGAAGGTCGTCAGGCCCCAGTTCTGGCCTGCGCGGTTGATCAGGTCGGGCGGCGCGCCGATCTGCAGTCCGACCAGCATGCTCGCCTGATCGCTCCAGGCGTCCGATCCGTCGGGGCTGACGCCGACGGCGACATCGGCGATGAGGCCGATGCTCATGCCGGCCTGACAGGCGCGGCGATGGGCCTGTTCGTGCGAACAGGCCGCGAGCCATTGCAGGAAGCCATGGAATGCGACCGCGTCGCCATCGACGGCGCCCTCCGCGACATGTTCGGGCCAAAGCCGCCAGGGCAGGGGTGCGCCGGAGGCGTCCCGATGCGCATCGTGCAAGGCCTCGAAACGGGCATGCCGGGCCAGCGCCTCGCCGCCGGCCTCGCGGAAGGCGGCGAGGGCGGCCGCCGGCGGTCTGCCGGTCCGCCTGATATCGGCAAAGAGCCGCCTCAGCCAGGCCAACTTGAGCGCGTGGGCGCGCGGCCAGTCGATCAATTCGCCGGCCTCCAGCGGTCGGCGTGTGGCATCAGGGGCGACCTCGCGCAGCGCGGCGGCGCTGCGCTCCTCGCCGAGGGCCGCCGCCGGGTCGGCGAGCAGCGCGTTGAAGAAAAGGCGGCTCGAGGGCGAATAGGGGCTGAAGGCGGAGGGATCGGCGGCGAACAGGGCGTGCGCGGGGCTCAGCGCCAGCGCGGCCGCGCCGGCCGCTGCCAGGCGCTCGGCCAGAACCGCGACGCCGCCCATGTCGCCGATGCCGCAGTCGCCGGCACGGCGCAGGCCGTAGATCTGCGCCACGGCGCCCCATGCGCGGGCATGGCCGATGGCCTCGGCGATCGTCCAGCACCGCTGCGGCGCGACGCAGAGCGCGATCTCCGCGCCGTCGGCGATCAGGCGATGGCGGCCGCTCTCGCCGAGCGCCGGCAGGGCGGCCTCGACATTGGCGAGCGGCACTTCGGCGCCGCTCTCGCAGAGGATGACGCCCCGGCCGATCGTGAAGCCCGGCGGCAGCGCGATCGGCGACCCGGCATCGCCGGTCAGCGCGCGCGGCCTTGCGCCGCGGCGCAGCTCCAGCCGGCGCAGGCTGTCCGCGACATCGGCGTCGCTGTCGCTGGGCACATGCAGCGCGCCGAGGATCCGACGCAGGACCGGCGGCGCGACACGGCGGCCGGCGCCGGCATGGTCGGTCCATTCGACCGCGATGCCGGCCGACAGCGCCAGCCGTTCGAGCTGCGCGTCGGTCATGACGGAACGTCCAGCATCACGACCGCGCAGCGCGCGGGAAGCGAGCCGCTACGCGCGGCGTCTCCGGTGCCGCGGCGGCTTTCATGCAGCAGCCGGCCGCCGAGCTTGTCGCAAGCGGCAGGGTGGGGCGCGAAATTCGCCGCGATGGCGAGCGTGCCGGCCGATCCGAGGCGCCATCGCGCCAGCACCGCCGCATCCGACAGCGCCGCCGCATCGAGGCTCTCCACCTGGTCGAGATGCGGCATCAGCACGGTCCGGCGCAGTTCGAGCAGCCGCCGGTAGAGCGCATGCCGTGCCGGCCCGGCCTCGGCATCCGGCCGCGGCCGGGAGGCCTCGAAAGTGTCGGGACTGTTGGGGTCGGGCAGAGGCCGTTGCGACGCCGCCCGTGCGAACCCGTCGAAGGCCTGGAATTCGCGCGTGCGGCCTTCGCGGACGGCGGCGGCCAGGGGCTCGTCGTGATCGGTGAAGAACAGGAACGGGGTGCGGCTGGCGGTTTCCTCGCCCATGAAGATCAGCGGGATCTGCGGCGACAGACATTGCAGTGCGATGGCCGCTTCGAGCGCCTGCGGATCGGCGAGCGCGGTCAGCCGTTCGCCGAATGCGCGATTGCCGATCT
The DNA here is from genome assembly GCA_000751295.2 of bacterium YEK0313. Lineage (NCBI taxonomy): Bacteria > bacterium YEK0313. The sequence goes on along the minus strand of CCMO02000001.1, from coordinate 4,495,555 downwards.
GGTCGTGGTTCTGAAGAAAGGCCACGAAGGCGGTGGTCTTCAGCCCCGTGGTCGAAACGCCGCGCCGGCGCCCGCCGCGATGGGCCGAGGGCTCGCCCTGATACACGAATCCCTGCGCCAGCGCGCGCGCCAGCCGCTTCGCCGGCGCGTCGGCATAGTCGCGGTAATAGCCGTCCTTTTCGCCGGTCAGGAGGACATGCAGCACGTGATGCAGGTCGTCGTTCCACTGGGCGTCGAAGCCTTTGGCGAGCAGGCGCGCGTCATTGTCGTCGTTCTCCAGGACGAGATGGATCATCCGGTCCGGAAAGCGCGCCCTGACCGCGCGCGCCGTATCTTCGAGCCAGTCGGGTGCGCCGATCGCGTGGGCGGCATCGAAGCGCAGGCCGTCGAAGCGGAATTCGTCCAGCCAGTAGAGCGCATTCTCGGTGAAGTAGCGCCGGACTTCCGGCCGGCCGAAATCGATGGCGGCGCCCCAGGCGGTGCCGTCACCGGGCCGGAAGAAATCGCGGGCATAGGACGGCAGGTGGTTCCCGTCCGGCCCGAAGTGATTGTAGACGACGTCCAGAAGCACCATCAGGCCGTGGCCGTGGGCGGCGTCGACCAGCGCCTTGAGGTCGTCCGGCGAGCCATAGGCCTCGGCCGGTGCGAAAGGCAGGACGCCGTCGTAACCCCAGTTGCGGCGGCCCGGAAAGGCGTTGACCGGCATCAGCTCGACCGCCGTCACGCCGAGCTCCGCGAGGTCCGGCAGCTTCGCCGCGACGCCGGCATAGCCGCCGCAGGCGCCGGCGTGCAGCTCGTATATGACGGCTTCGCGCCAGCGGCGCCCGCGCCAGGCCGCGTTGCGCCAGCGATAGGCGTTCGGATCCGGCACCAGGCTCCACCCGTGGACGCCGCCCCGCTGCGCGCGGGCCGCCGGATCGGGCACGGCGAGATCGCCGTCGATCCGGAACCGGTAGGCCTCACCCGGCCGGCAATGATCCACCGCCTCGAACCATCCGCCTGCGCCGACGCTCATCTCGGTCGTGCCCCGACCGTCGATGTCGAGCGCGACGCTCCCGGCCTGCGGCGCCCAGAGGCGAAACCGGGTTTTGCCATCCGCGGTGGCGGCGGGTCCGAACCAGGTGTCGTCCGATGCGGAGCCAGACGCCGGCAGTCGGCATTGCACCAGCAGCACGCCATGGGCCGCCACGGTGAGCGGCGATGCGACCGGTCCTTCGGGACGATCGGGCTGCGCGCTGTCGAGCAGCAGCCGTGCGTCGGAAGCCGGAGGCGGAAGGACGAATTCGCGGTCCTCACCGAGCGGGTTGAGCATCATCAGGAAGATGTCGATCGAACCGTCGCCGGCCACGCTGGCGCGGCGCAGCATGAGCAGCTGGTGGGCGCCGTCGGTCCAGGCCTCCTCGGTCAGCCGTTCGCCGCGCTCGTCAAACCAGTCGATGTCGGGCAGGCCGGGCGCCAGCTCGTCCCGGCCGTGCAGGAACTTGCGGCAGCGCAGGATCGGGTGCGCGTGACGCAGGGCGATGAGGCGCCGGGTATAGGCGAAAAGCGCTTCGCCCGGCGGCGCCTTGGCAAGGGTCCAGTCCAGCCAGGAGATCTCGTTGTCCTGGCAATAGGCATTGTTGTTGCCCCCCTGGCTTCGGCCGAATTCATCGCCGGCGAGCAGCATGGGCGTGCCCGCCGCCATGAACATGGTCGCGAGCAGGGCGCGCTGCACACGGCCGCGGGTCTCGTTGATGGCATCGTCGTCGGTTGCGCCCTCCACCCCCCAGTTGGCGGAGAGATTGTCGCTCGCGCCGTCGCTGTTGCCCTCGCCATTCGCCTCGTTGTGCCGCTCGGCATAGGAGACGAGGTCGAGGAGGGTGAAGCCGTCATGTGCGGCGACATAGTTGACCGAGGCCCAGGGCCGGCGCGCGCGGCGGTCGAAGAAGTCGCTGGAGCCGGCGAGGCGAGCGGCGATTTCCGCCCGCTGGCCCGTGTCGCCGCGCCAGAACCGGCGGGCGCCGTCGCGGAAGCGATCGTTCCACTCGGCAAAGCCTGGCGGATGGTGGCCGAGCTGGTAGCCGCCCGGGCCGACGTCCCACGGTTCGGAGATGAGCTTCACCTGCGACAGGACCGGGTCCTGGCGCAGGGCGTCGAAAAAACCGGCGCCGGGATCGAAGCCATGCGCTTCGCGGCCGAGCGTCACGCCGAGATCGAAGCGGAAGCCGTCGACGTGGAACGAGGTGACCCAGTAGCGCAGCGAATCCAGCACGAGCTGGATAACGCGCGGATGGCTGAGATTGAAGGTGTTGCCCGTGCCGGTATCGTTGACGCAGTGGCGCGGGTCCTCCTGCAGCAGACGATAGTAGCTGGCATTGTCGAGCCCGCGGAAGCTGAGCGTCGGTCCGAGCTCGCTGCCTTCGGCGGTGTGGTTGTAGACGACGTCGAGGATGACTTCGATGCCGGCGGCGTGCAGGCGGCGCACTGCCACGCGGATTTCGTTGAGATCGCCGTTGGAGAGATAGCGCGCCTCCGGCGCGAAGAAGCCGAGCGTGTTGTAGCCCCAGTAGTTGCGCAGCCCCTTTTCGAGCAGATGCCTGTCCTGAACGAAGGCGTGGATCGGCATGAGCTCGATGGCGGTCACGCCGAGGCGCCGCAGATGATCGAGCACGGCGGGATCGCCCAGCGCCGCGAAGGTGCCGCGCTCGGGCGTGCGAATGCTGTCACACAGCATGGTCAGCCCGCGCGGATGGGCTTCGTAGATGACGGTGTCCGCCCAAGGTGTGCGCGGCGGCCGGTCGTCGGCCCAGTTGAAGCTGTCGTCGGTGACGACCGCCTTGGGCATGCCGGCGGCGCTGTCGCGGCGGTCGAAGGACAGGTCGGCGCGGGGCGAGGCGACACGATAGCCGAACAGCGCATCGGTCCAGCGGACATGGCCGTTCAGGCGGCGCGCATAGGGGTCGAGCAGCAGCTTGTGCGGATTGAAGCGATGGCCTTCGTGCGGCCGGTAGGGACCGTGGGCGCGATAGCCGTAGAGGAGGCCGGCCTGGGCATTCGGGAGATAGCCGTGCCAGACCTCGTCGGTGCATTCCGGCAGCGGCAGCCGGGCGATCTCGCGCCGGCCGGTGGGGTCGAAAACGCACAGATCGATCCGTTCGGCATGGGCGGAGAAGACGGCGAAATTGACGCCGAGCCCGTCGGAGCTCGCGCCGAGCGGGTATGGCTTGCCGGGGTCGAGCGTGTCGGCGATGACGGACATTCAGCCCTCGTGCTTCAGGATGATCACGGCCAGAGGCGGAACCGTCGCCCGGATCGAGAAGGGCTGGCCGTGAGCGGGGGCGGCGAGCGCCTCGACGCTGCCGCCATTGCCCATGTTGGAGCCGCCATAGACGGCGGCGTCGGTGTTCAGGAGTTCGCTCCAGCGGCCACGCAGCGGCGCCCCGACGCAGTAGTTCTCGAGCGGCGTCGGCGTCATGTTGACGAGCACCAGGATCGGCGGCGTCCCGGCTGCGCCGAGGCGCAGAAAGGCGAAGACCGAGTTCGTCCGATCGTCGCCGATCAGCCAGCGGAACCCCTCCGGATCCGCATCGCGCTGATGCAGCGCGGGCTCGCGCCGATGGAGGAAGTTGAGGTCGCGAACCAGGCGGCGCACGCCGTCATGGCGTGGATCGTCGGCGAGCGGCCAGTCGATCTCGGCTTCATGGTTCCATTCGCGCATCTGGGCGATCTCGCCGCCCATGAACAGCAGCTTCTTGCCCGGATGCGCCCACATGAAGCCGAAATAGGCGCGCAGATTGGCGAACCGACGCCAGTCGTCGCCCGGCATCCGGCCAATGAGCGAGCCCTTGCCGTGCACGACCTCGTCATGGGACAGCGGCAGGATGAACTTTTCCGAGAAGGCATAGACCAGGCCGAAGGTAAGGTCGTCATGGTGCCATTTGCGATGGACCGGATCGCGGCTCATGTAGCGCAGCGTGTCGTTCATCCAACCCATGTTCCACTTGTAGGAAAATCCCAGCCCGCCATCGCGGACCGGGCGCGTGACGCCCGGCCAGGCGGTCGATTCCTCGGCGACCATGATCGCGCCCGGACAGCGCTCGGCCACCGCCTCGTTGAGGCGCCGCAGGAAATCGACGGCTTCCAGATTTTCCCGTCCGCCGTGGATGTTGGGCGTCCATTCGCCGGCGGCCCGGCTGTAGTCGCGGTAGAGCATCGAGGCGACCGCATCGACCCGCAGTCCGTCGACATGGAACTTTTCGAGCCAGAACAGCGCGCTGGCGATGAGGAAGCCCTGCACCTCGTGCCGGCCGAAATTGTAGATCAGGGTGTTCCAGTCGCGATGGAAGCCCTGATGCGGGTCGAGATGCTCATAGAGCGCCGTGCCGTCGAAGCGCGCGAGGCCGTGCGCGTCGGTCGGAAAGTGCGCGGGCACCCAGTCGAGCAGGACACCGATACCGGCGAGGTGGCAGGCGTCGATGAAGGCGGCCAGATCGTCCGGCGAGCCGTAGCGCGCGCTGGGCGCGAACAGCCCGAGGGGCTGATAGCCCCAGGAGCCGCCGAAGGGATGTTCGGTCACCGGCAGCAGCTCGATATGGGTGAAGCCCATCTCGCCGACATAGGGGATGAGGGTGCGTGCCAGCCGCCGCCACAGCGGCTCGGAGGACTCGCCGCCGCGCGGCGCCATCCATGAGCCGACATGAACCTCGTAGATCGACATCGGTGCGTCGGCCTGCTGCCCCGTCTCGCGCCGGGCCATCCAGTCCCGGTCGTGCCATTCATGCACCATCGGCCCGGGCGCGACGGAGGCCGTGGAGGGCGGCCGCTCGGTTTCGCGCGCCAGCGGGTCGGCCTTGGCCGCCAGGCGCGTGCCGTCGCGGGCGCGGATTGCATATTTGTAGCGATCGCCCGGTCGGGCGCGCGGCACGAAGATCTCCCAGACGCCGGCCTCGCGCCGCAGGCGCATCGGGTGGCGCCGTTCGTCCCAGGCGTTGAAGTCGCCGATCACGGCGACGCGGCTCGCATTCGGCGCCCAGACGGCGAAGCGCAGTCCCGGAACGCCGTCGATCGTCTGCCAGGATGCGCCGAGTGCGTCGCCCAGCTGGAAATGGCGGCCCTCGGCGATCAGATAGAGATCGAGCTCGCCGAGCAGCGGGCCGAACGAATAGGGGTCTTCCGTTTCCTGCACCGCGCCCGGCCAGCGGATGCGCAGGCGATAGGGGACGTGCCGCCCCAAGGGAGCCTCGAACAGACCTTCGGCCGGGCCGGGCGACAGTTCGGCGAGCAGCTTGCCGCCGTCCCGTTCGATCGCTTCCACGCCGATGGCGCCGGGCAGGCAGACGCGCAACAGGTGACCCTTGCCCGCCGCATGCGGCCCCAGCACGGCGAAGGGGTCGCCATGCGTGCCCTCGACCAGGGCGCGCGCCTCGGCGGGATCGAGCGTCGTCGCGGTGCGCCTAGCCATCGACCGCCTCCGTCTCGACGACAGTGTCGAGAACCGCCGCCAGACCGCGCAGCGGCACGTGGATCCAGGCCGGCCGGTTGGCGGCTTCGTAGGCGATCTCGTAGGCCGCCTTCTCGATCAGGAAGAGGTCGAGCAGCGCCTGCTGGTCGCCGAGCGGCAGCGAAGCCGCCGCCGCGCGATAGCTGTCGAGAAAGGCGCTGGAGGCCCGGGCGCGGAACCGCGCCAGCAGAAGGTCGCGCTGCTGCGCATTGGCCGGTGCGACACCGGTTTCAGCGCGTTGGGTCACCATCTCCGCCGCATAGTCCAGCGAGCGCAGCAATCCGGCGACGTCGCGCAGGGGGCTCGCCTTGGCGCGGCGCTCGTCGAGACTGCGCTGCGGCTCGCCTTCGAAATCGATGATGTAGGCATCGCCATTGGCGACCAGCACCTGGCCGAGGTGGAAATCGCCGTGAATGCGGCACAGAAGGGCGCCGTCCAGGCCTTGCGCCAATCGTTCGATCGTTCTGCGCGTGGCGTCCGCGCGCGCGGCGACGGAGCGCGCGGTCTCGGCGTCGGCGGCGGCGAGCTGCGCCTCGGCAAGACGGTGCAGGGCACGGTCGAAGCCAGCGGTCACGCGTGCCGCGCAGGCCGCCACGTCGGCCGCCTGGGCATGGCGCGGCGCGAAGGCTTGATCCTCGGTGGGCGCTGCCAGCGCAACATGCATCGCGCCGAGGCGCGTACCGATCGTGCCGGCCAGCGCGACGCTCGCGGCCAATGCGTCGTCGGCTCGGGCCGAGTCGTCGCCGAGGCCATATTCGTCGGCCGCGCGCGCCGCCTGTTCCAGCGTCCACGCCCAGGCATCGCCCTGGTTGCGAACGAAGCCCTGGGCGATCGCGATCGTGGTCGGTTCCTCGTCGCCTCGGACATGCACGACCTCGCCGAGCAGCGGCGCAGTGTTGGCGAAGGCGCGGTCGGTCAGGCAGCGCGTCATCTCCGGCTCGGGATGCCGGCCGCGGAACAGCGATCGGATGATCTTGAGGACCACGGTATCGCCGACGATGAGCGAGCTGTTGGACTGCTCGGCAGCGATCCATTGCACCTCGGTGCCCGGCGCCGGCGCGGCGGCCGCGAGCAGCGGGCTGGCGAGGAAGCGGATCTCGCCGTCGGCGACCGGCATATGTGCTCCGGCGCTGAGGCCGGCGATCAGGTCGTGCGCGAAGTCCGGCATGGCGAAGGCATCGGTCAGCATGCCGACGCGGCGGCCGCGCCGCACGCGCACGAGGCCGAGCTGGGTCGGCAGCGCCGCGTGGACCTCGTCCTCCCAGGCGATGGTCATGGGCAGGAACCAGCGGTTTTCCGGGTTCGGGCCCGCGGTGATCTCGATCAGCAGCGTCTCGCGTGCGGCCCCGGGCAGGGCGGCGATGGTGCGGAACGCGACGCGGCCGACCTTGTCACTCTTGCCCGAATACCAGCGGCGCTTGGCGAGATAGACCGGCAGGATGGCCTCGCGCAGGCGCTCGCCCGCCGGACCCTCCAGCGCCTCGGCGAGGCTGCCCCGCAGGACCAGCGTCTCGGTCTCCGGCATCGGCTCAGGCGCCGGTGTGTGCCAGCTCGGCCATTGCGCTTCGGTGGCCAGCAGGAACCAGTAGAAGCCGTAGGGCGGCAAGGTGAGCAGGTAGGTCAGCTCGCCGATCGGCGGGAAGACGGAGCCGCCGGTCATCTCGATCGGCAGCCGGCCGGCCAGCTCCGACAGGTCGAGCTCGACGGCCTGCGGCGTCCGCGCGAGATTGGCGACGCACAGGATGGTCTCGTCCTCGTACTGCCTGAGATAGGCCAGCACCTTGCGGTTCGTGGGATAGAAAAACTTGAGGTTGCCGCGGCCGAAAGCCTTGTGCTGGCGGCGCACGCCGAGCGTGCGGCGCACCCAGTTGAGCAGGGAATGCGCGTCGCGGCTCTGGGCTTCGACATTGACCGAATCGAAGCCGTAGAGCGGGTCCATGATCGGCGGCAGAACCAGCGCTGCCGGATCGGCGCGCGAGAAGCCGCCATTGCGGTCCGGCGACCACTGCATGGGCGTGCGCACGCCGTCGCGGTCGCCGAGATGGATGTTGTCGCCGATGCCGAGCTCGTCGCCGTAATAGATGACCGGCGTTCCCGGCATGGAGAACAGGAGGCTGGTCATCAGCTCGATGCGGCGCCGGTCGCGGTCGAGCAGCGGGGCGAGCCGGCGCCGGATGCCGAGATTGAGCCGCGCGCGCCGGTCGCTGGCATAGGCCTGCCAGAGATAGTCCCGTTCGGAATCGGTCACCATTTCGAGGGTCAGCTCGTCGTGGTTGCGCAGGAAGATCGCCCATTGGCAGTTGGCCGGAATATCCGGCGTCTGGCGCATGATGTCGGTGATCGGAAACCGGTCCTCGCGCGCCAGCGCCATGTACATGCGCGGCATCAGCGGGAAATGAAACGCCATGTGGCATTCGTCGCCGTCGCCGAAATAGTCCTTGGTGTCTTCCGGCCACTGGTTGGCCTCGGCCAGCAGCATCCGGTCGGGATAGCGCTCGTCGAGCGCGGCGCGCAGCCGCTTCAGCACGTCATGCGTTCCCGGCAGGTTCTCGCAGCTCGTTCCCTCCTGCTCGATCAGATAGGGAACCGCATCGAGCCGGAGGCCGTCGACCTGCATGTCGAGCCAGAACTTCATCACCCGCAGGATGGCGCGGAAGACGTTCGGGTTCTCGAAATTGAGGTCGGGCTGGTGCGAGTAGAAGCGATGCCAATAATAGGCGCGGGCCTCCGTATCCCAGGTCCAGTTCGACCGCTCGGTGTCGACGAAGATGATGCGTGCGTCGGCATATTTCTTGTCGTTGTCGGACCAGACGTAGAAATCGCGGTAGTTGGAGCCGGGCTTGGCGCGGCGCGCCCGCTGGAACCAGGGATGCTGGTCGGAGGTGTGGTTGATCACCAGCTCGGTGATCACCCGCAGCCCGCGCGCATGCGCTTCCGCGATGAAGCGCCTGACGTCGGCCAGCGTCCCGTAATCGGGATGGACTGCCAGGTAGGCGCTGATGTCGTAGCCGTCGTCGAGGCGCGGCGAGGGGTAGAAGGGCAGAAGCCAGATCGTGTTGACGCCCAGTTCGGCAATGTAGTCGAGCTTCTCGATGAGGCCGGGAAAGTCGCCGATGCCGTCATTGTTGCTGTCGAAGAACGACTTGACGTGCAGCTGGTAGATGGCCGCGTCCTTGTACCACAGCGGGTCGCTGCTGAAGTTCGGATGGCGGCGATGGTTGCGTCCCTTCATGGCCGGCCTCCGCTGCTTGGCGCGATGCGGAAGATCGCGAAAGGCAGGTCCTGCGGGTCGAGGCGGATATGCTGGATCTTGCCGTTCCAGCTGAAGCGCTCGCCGCGCCAGAGGTCCTCGACCTCCACCGTTCCATGGTCGGGCAGGCCCCATTCCCAGAGCGGGACCTCGAACGCGCACGCCTGCACGCCGTGGGGGTCGAGATTGACGAGCACGAGGATCAGCGCGCCGGCGGAGGGAACGCCCTTGCCGTAGTAGAGGATCGCGTCGTTGAAGGCGTTGTAGAAGCGGACGTCGAGATGCGTCTGCAGCGCGGCATGGCGGCGCCGGAGCCGGTTGAGCTGTGCGATCTCCGCGACGATGTTGCCGGGCGCCGCATAGTCGCGCGGACGCAGTTCGTACTTCTCGGAATCGCGATATTCCTCGCGGCCCGGCAGGGGGGCGGCTTCGCACAGCTCGAAGCCGGAATAGACGCCCCACAGGCCCGACAGGGTGGCGGCCAGTGCCGCGCGGACGAGGAAACCCGGCCGGCCCGACGTCTGCAGGTAGAACGGGTTGATGTCCGGCGTGTTGACGAAGAAATGGGGGCGGAAATAGTCCTTCGGCTCCGCCGTGCTCAGCTCCTCGACATAGTTCGCAATTTCCACCTTGGTGTTTCTCCAGGTGAAATATGTGTAGGACTGCGAGAAGCCGACCTTGGCCAGCCGGTACATCATCCTGGGCCGGGTGAAGGCTTCCGAGAGGAAAATGATGTCGGGCCGGATGTTGCGGATATCGGCAATCATCCATTCCCAGAACGGCAGCGGCTTGGTGTGCGGATTGTCCACGCGGAACATGCGCACGCCCTGGTCGATCCAGAAGCGCACGACGTCGCGCAGCGCCAGCCAGAGGGCGGGAACGGCCGCCGGCGCATAGAAGTCGACATTGACGATATCCTCGTATTTTTTCGGCGGGTTCTCGGCGTAGCGGATCGTTCCGTCCGGGCGCCGCTGGAACCAGTCGGGATGATCGGTCAGCCAAGGATGGTCCGGTGCGCACTGGATTGCGAAATCGAGAGCGATCTCGAGGCCCTGGCGCTGCGCCGCCGTGACCAGGGCGCGGAAGTCGTCGAGCGTGCCCAGCGCCGGCAGGATGGCGTCGTGGCCGCCCTCCGCCGCGCCGATCGCATAGGGGCTGCCGACATCACCGGGCGCGGCGGTGAGGCTGTTGTTGCGTCCCTTGCGGTTCTTGCGCCCGATCGGATGGATCGGCGGAAAATAGAGAACGTCGAAGCCCATGGCGCGGATGGCCGGCAGCCGGCCGATCACGTCGCGCAGCGTGCCGTGGCGATGCGGATCGTTGGTCACGCTGCGTGGGAAGAGCTCGTACCAGCTGGCGAAAGCGGCCTGTGGGCGCTCGATGTCGAAGGGCAGCTGCGGTTCGCTGCGCGTCAGGAATTTGCGCGGATCGCGCGCCGCCATGGCCTCGCCGATGGCGGGCGACAGGAGCATGTCCGCGCTTGCCGGATCATGCTCGACAAGGCGTTCGGCAAGCCGGGCGAGATCGGGGGCGGGCGCGTGCGCCAGCGCCGCCTCGACCAGCAGCCGGGCCTCCTCCAGCTCCACAGCAATGTCGACCTCGGCGGTGATCTTGGCGCGCAGGGTGTGCTGCAGGCTGCCGAACACGTCCTGCCAGGCTTCGATCGCGACGAGATGCCGGCCGACGCGATCGGGCAGCATGACGGCGCGCCACCGGTCGTTGCCCATGGGCTCCATGGCGACGCGCCGCCAGTCCCTTTCGTCCGCCGGCCGCCACAGCAGCTCCGCCGCGATGAGGTCGTGGCCGTCCGAAAAGATGTCGGCCTCGACGTCCACCGGCTGGCCGACGATCCGCTTGGCGGCGAAACGGCCGCCGTCGATGGCGCCGCTGATGCGCTCGATGGCGATGCGTGGCGCCTGCGCCCAGCGGTCGACGGCCGGCCGGGGCCTCTTCACGACGACCGGCCGCGACGCGGCGAGCGGGATGAGGCGAACCTCTCCCGGGCCGAGCGGCAACGGCTCTGCGTCTTGGCCGACGGCCGGGCGCAGGTCGCCAAACGCCGTCCTGCCGATCGGCAGGCCGGCAGCATCCGCGCCATTGTTGATGGCGACCGCGACGCCCGCGGCGGCGAGGCCGGGCGCCAGCGTGTCGGTGCGCAGGAAGACGCCGACGGCGGCGCCGTCATAGGCCGGGCGCGGCGGCGAAAGCCCGGCGACCAGGGCGCAGCGCCGGTTGGCGGTCTTCACCTTGTCCCGCAGCGCTCCGTCGGCCGACGCAAACAGTTCGCTCGCCTGGTCATCCGGCCAGGCATCGTCCGCACCGCCGGTCAGCATGTTGATCGGCGCGAACAGGCCATTGCCGAGGCAGGCGGCGAGATCGAGAGCGCGGAGTGCTGCCGTCCGCCGACCTTCGGCGCCCGCGGCGGCCGCATGCTGGATCGTCGTGGGCGCAAGATGTTCGCCGCTCGGCACGTCCGCGAGGGAGAGCGCCGGGCCGAGCCGGCCCAGCAGTTCCGCCTCGTCGGCAAGCCAGGCCGCGCGTCCGTCCCACCAGGCCGTCGACAGAAAGCCGCCGGCGAAACCGGCGCCCTGCAGATGGGCGACCTGGTCCCATGTGAGGCCGGGGGTCCAGGCGTGCAGCATGGCACGCGGCTCGGCCGTGTGCAGCGTCGCCGCTATGGCGCGCCAGGCGGCGCGCGGCGCAAGATGCGGGGTGCGGCACCGGAAATGACGCACGCCGCGCTGCGCGAGCGTGGCGAGCTCCTCGCTCCACCACGCCTCGATGTCGTGCCGGGCCGCCGGGTCGTGCCAGCGCAGGCGGGGCGAGACCAGTTCGCGCCGCGGATCGGGCGGCGGAACCTCCGTCGGATCGGCGACCTGCCAGGCGGCGGGGATGGTGTTGCGCCCGAGCCCTTCAGGCTGTTCGAGGCAGATGTCGAGCATCATGGCGAGGTCGGCTTCGCGCAAGGTGCGGGCGATCTCGGTGATCGCCGCTCCGGCCGCGTCGCCGCCGAAGCGAAGGCCGAGGGCCAGTCCATCGAAGCCGAGCGATCGCAGGTCCGCCGCGGCCCGTTCCAATCCCGCCTTGGCGAGCGGGCCGTGCAAGGATGCGTAGCAAAATCTCATCGCGCATGTCCGATCAGGCTAACCTCTGCAGACCAGCTGGCGCGCGACCGACAGCGTTCCGTGACACGCATGGCCGAGCCAGCCCGCGTGTCACAGTTCGGGGATGAACCGCCTGCCGCCGGCAGGCGTTTCCTCGGCAGCCGATCGGCGCCCGACTCCTGGGACGAACGAAGAATTCACGTTCTGGACGAACGAAGGACCTCTCTTGCAGTTCCACTGATCTCACCGGGAGGCCCGTGCGTCTCTGCCATGCAAGCCTTTGAAATCGTCGAGAGCCGAAGCCCGCTTCTCGGAGCCAATGCAGACGATGAGGGCGTCAGTTTCGCGCTGTTCTCGTCGGTCGCGAGCGGCGTCGACCTGTGCCTGTTCGATCCCGGCGGCGCGCAGGAAATCGCCCGCCTGGCCTTGCCGACATGCGAGAACGAGATCTGGAGCGGCTATGTGCCGCGGCTCCAGGCAGGGCAGCGTTACGGCTATCGCGTGCACGGCCCCTACGATCCCGCCGCGGGCCTTCGCTGCAACCCGAACAAGCTGCTGATCGACCCCTATGCGCGGCAGCTGACGGGCGGGATTGCACTGTCACAAGCGCATTTCGGCTATGACCGCGCGGCGGAAGGCGATCGCGATCTGACCTTCAGCCGGCTCGACAGCGCCGGCGTCACGCCGAAATGCATCGTCTGCGGCGACCTCGACGGCGGGCCCGGGCCCGGCGCGCCGGCGATCGGCTGGGACCGCACCATTCTCTATGAGCTTCATGTCGACGGCTTTTCCAGGCTGCATCCGGCCGGCGGCGCGGCAGGGCTCGCCCCGTGCGAGGCGCTCGCCGCGCCCGAGCTCGTCGCGCATGTCAGGAGCCTCGGCGTCACGTCCGTCGAGCTCCTGCCGGTGCATGCCTTCGCCGACGACTATCCGCTGATGGCAAAGGGCCTGCGCAACTACTGGGGCTACAACAGCGTCGGCTTCTTCGCGCCCGCGCCGCGCTATATCGGGCCTCAAGGCCTGCGGTCGTTCCGCGACATGGTGCGCCGTTTCCACGATGCCGGCATCGAGGTCATTCTCGACGTCGTCTACAACCACACCGCCGAAAGCGACGAGCTCGGCCCGACGCTCAGCTTTCGCGGCATCGACAATGCAGCCTACTATCAGCTTCAGCCGCAGGATCCGCGGCGCTACGTCAACAATGCCGGCACGGGCAACACGCTGCGCGCCGAGCATCCGCGGGTCATCGCCCTCGTCCTCGATTCCCTCCGCTACTGGGCGCAGGTCATGGAGGTCGACGGCTTTCGCTTCGACCTCGCCGCGAGCCTTGCCCGCAAGGACGGGCCGTTCGACGCCCATGCGCCGCTGCTGAGCGCCATCGCGCAGGATCCGGTCCTCAGGCGGCTGAAATGCATCGCCGAACCCTGGGACGCCCGGGCGGAGGGCTATGCTCTCGGCGCGTTTCCGCCCGGTTGGGCTGAATGGAACGACCGCTACCGCGACCGGGTGCGCGCCTATTGGCGCGGCGACCCCGGCTCCGCGCGCGGGCTTGCCGAAAGCCTCGCCGGTTCGCCCGACACGTTCGATCGCCGCGGCCGGGCGCCCTGGGCAAGCGTCAACTTCGTCACCGCCCATGACGGCTTCACCCTGCGTGACCTCGTCTCCTACGATCGCAAGCACAACGAAGCGAACGGCGAGGACAATCGCGACGGCCAGGACGACAACCGGTCGTGGAACTGCGGCTGGGAAGGCGAGACCGACGACCCGGCCGTCAATGCCCTGCGCGAGCGGCAGATGCGCAACATGCTGGCGACGCTCCTGCTGTCGCATGGCACACCGATGGTGCTGGCCGGAGACGAGATCGGCCGGTCGCAGGGTGGCAACAACAATGCCTACTGCCAGGACGGCCCGATCAACTGGCTCGACTGGGACGCGCTGTCGCCACGCCATCAGGAACTGCTCGCCTTTGCGCGCCGGCTGATCGCGCTGCGCCGGCAGCATGGCTTGTTCCGCCCGCCGCGCTACGGCGACGTCGTCCTGCGCTGGCTGAATGCCGGCGGCGGCGAGCAGGAGCCGGCCCACTGGGCGGACGCCTCGGCGCTCGCCTTCGGCTGCCTGATGACGGTGGAGGCGGGCGGACCGGAGAGCCTGATCCTGTTCAATTCCTACGCCGACACGGTGCGCTTCCAGCTGCCGCCGCGCGGCGGCGGCCAGGCCTGGACGCTGGTCGTCGACACGGCCGACCCCGAGGCTCGCGCGGGCGCGTCCGAGACCGCCGAGGCCATCCAGGTCGGCGGCCGCAGCCTGATGGTTCTGACGTGACGGCGCGCCTATGTCTCGACCGGCATGTGCCAGATATCGGCGGCATATTGGCGTATGGCGCGGTCCGAACTGAACCAGCCGCAGCCGGCGGTATTCAGGATCGACCGGCGCCACCAGGCACCGGGATCGGCCCAGAGCTCGTCGACCCGGCGCTGCGCCTGGCGATAGGTCTCGAAGTCGCGCAGCGTCATGAACCAGTCATTGTGCCGGAGGTCGCGGACGAGATCGGCGTAGCGGCCCGGATCGCCCGGCGAGAAGGCGCCTTGCGAAACCGCTTCGAGCACGTCGCTGAGATAGGGGGACTGCCCGATGACCGCTGCGGTGTCGTCCCGCCCGCGCGCGGCCTCGACCTCGTCGGCGGTCATGCCGAAAATGACGATGTTGTCCTCGCCGACCCGCTCGCGGATCTCGACGTTCGCCCCGTCGAGCGTGCCGACCGTCAGCGCGCCGTTCAGCGCGAATTTCATGTTGCCGGTGCCGGAAGCCTCCATGCCGGCGGTCGATATCTGCTCGGACAGGTCGGCGGCGGGAATGACGAGCTCCGCGACGCTGACATTGTAGTTGGGGATGAACACGACCTGCAGCCGGTCTCGCGTCATCGCATCGTTGTTGACCACCGCGGCGACGTCGTTGATCAGATTGATGACCCGCTTGGCGGTCTGGTAGTTCGACGCCGCCTTGCCCGCGAAGATCTTCACCCGCGGCGGCCAGTCCCGATAGGGCTCGGCGCGCATCGCGTCATAGAGCGCGATGGTCTCGAGGATGTTCATGAGCTGGCGCTTGTATTCGTGCACGCGCTTGATCTGCGCGTCGAACATGGCGCGCACGTTGACGGCAATGCCGGTCTCGCGGCGGATATAGTCCGCCAGGCGCTCCTTGTTGGCGAGGCGTATGGCGGCGACCCGCTGCTGCACCGCCGTGTCGCCGCAGCACCGCGCGAACCGGTCGATCACGCCGATATCGTCGAAGATCTCGCTGCCGCAGGTCTCGGCCAGAAGCTCGGCCAAGGCCGCATTGGCGCCGAACAGCCAGCGGCGGGGCGTGATGCCATTGGTGACGTTGCGGATGCGTGTCGGGAAGATCCTGTGCAACGGCTCGAACACCGTCGTGCGCATGAGCGAGGAATGGAGTTCGGACACGCCGTTGACCGTATGCGATCCCAGAAAGGCGAGATGGGCCATGCGGACGCGGCGGCCGTGATGCTCGTCGATCAGGGAAAGGCGGGCGAGGTCGGCGGTCGGGGTTTCGGCGAGGGCGCGCTCGAGAAATCTGGCATTGATGGCGAAGATGATCTGCATGTGCCGCGGCAGAAGCCGTTCCATCAGCGACACCGGCCAGGTTTCCAGCGCCTCCGGCAGCAGGGTGTGATTGGTGTAGGAGATCGTGGCGTTGACGAGCGACCAGGCCTCGCTCCAGTCCACCGCGTGGTCGTCGACGACAATGCGCATGAGCTCGGCGACGGCGAGAGCCGGGTGGGTGTCGTTGAGCTGGATCGAGGCCTTCTCCGGCAAGGACCTGACATCGCCGAACTGCTGGATGTGCCGGCGTACCAGGTCCTGCAGGGAGGCGGCGGTGAAGAAATATTCCTGCCGCAGGCGCAGCTCCTGTCCGGCCGGCGTGCTGTCGTTCGGGTAGAGCACGCTGGAGATCGCCTCCGCGCGGTTGCGCTCGGCATGCGCACCGAGATGGTCCCCTTCGTTGAAGGCTTTGAGCTGCAAGGGATTTTCGGCACGTGCGCGCCACAGGCGCAAGGTGACGGCGCCGGCGCCGCGCCAGCCGACGATCGGCGTGTCATAGGCGACGGCGAAGACGCTTTCGCTCGGCGCCCAGGTGGCGCGGCCGAACGGTGTCGTATCGACGACGGCGCCGCCAAAGCCGATCTGGTAGGTGTTTTCGGGCCGCTCGAGCTCCCAGGGATTGCGGAAGGTCAGCCATTCCTCCGGCGCCTCCATCTGCTGGCCACCGGCAATGACCTGCTTGAACAGGCCGTGGTCGTACCGGATGCCGTAGCCGCGGCAGGGCACGCCGATCGTCGCCATGCTTTCCAGATAGCAGGCTGCCAGGCGGCCGAGGCCGCCATTGCCGAGCGCCGCGTCGGGCTCGATCGTCTCGATCGCCTCGAGGTCGACGCCGAGCTCGGCAAGCGCGCCGCGCATCGCCCCGGTCAGCCCGAAATTGCTCAGCGCGTTGGCGAAGGAGCGGCCGATCAGGAATTCCAGCGAGAGGTAGTAGACGCGTTTTCGGCCGGTCCGGTAGCTGTCGATCGTCGTCTGCTGCCAGGTGTCGATGATCCTGTCGCGCAAGGCCAGGATGGCGGCGGTCAGCCAGTCATGATCTCCGGCTGTGGCCGGCGTCTTGCCGATCGAATAGGTCAGCTTGCGCAGGATCTCCTGCTTCAGCACGGCGGTGTCGCCACCTGGATCGGCGGCGGAACGGGGGCGGGAAGCGGTCATGATTCACTGCCTGACGTCATCTGGTCGCAACCATGGCGGGGGACGCGCTGCAACACAGCGCGACGGGGCTCGACGGTTTGAAGCCTTGCGGATTCGGCTTCGAGCGAACGTCTTGCGCGATCGAGGCGACACTATCGGCATGGCAACCTGGCAATCGTGATCCGCGTGCCCGAAGGCGAGGAGAGATCCGCAGGTGGAGGCTCGGGGTGCCCGGCGTGACCTGCCGGAACCGGTCGTCGGAGGCGGCGCTGGTCGCGAAAGCAAGCGCCCGCGAGCTGTAGGAGAACCCGATGAACCACGTCCAGTTCCCGGGACCCGTCTGCGGGGCGCCAAAAAAGCCCCGGCGACAGGGTTGTCGCCGGGGCCGAGGCTCTTGGTCCTGAAGGGTGGGTTCAGCTGCAGCAGGACGCGGCATCGCGCCGGCTGCCGGCCTCATATTCGTCGCTGCGGCGCCACCAGACGCCGGTCTCGTTGCGCCCCTTCGGCGCACGATCGAGCCACTGGTACATGCCCCAGACGCCGTCGACACCGCGCGAATAGGCCGAATAGGTATGATAGACGACGCCATCCTCGCGGATGAAGGCGCTGAGGCCGGGGCGGTCGCGCTTGTAGGCGGCGACATCGGTACCGCACATGGCGGCGAACTGCGCTTCCGGCGTCGCTCGGCCGCCGGCGGCCTCCGGCTGCGGCACAAAGCCGGCCTGGCGCCGGTAGTTGTAGGTGATGCCCTCGCGCTGCTGTGCCTCCGTGAACGAGGCCTCGAAGTCGAAATTGAAATCGCTGTCCGCGGACGAGGCCCAGGGAAAGCGCCAGCCCATCCGCTCGCGGTAGCCGAGGAGCTTGGCCAGCGGCGCACGCGAGACCGCCCAGAGCATCACGTCGTGATGGGCCAGATGGGTCACGACGCCGTTAAAGCCGTCGGCGATCGCCGAGCAGGACGGGCAGCCGGCCGCCCAATCGGCGCCGAACATGAAGTGATAGACCAGCAGCTGCGAGCGGCCCTGGAACAGGTCGGCGAGCGAGACCTCGCCGGCCTCGGTATCGAAACGGTAGATCTTGTCGACGCGCACCCAGGGCAGGGCCTGGCGCTGCCGGGCGAGCGCGTCGCCGCGCCGGGTGTGCTCCTTTTCGGCCGCGAGCAGCGCGATCCGTGCCGCCAGCCACTCTTCACGGGTTCCGGTTCTCCCAGGGGTCATCGTCTTGCGCTCCTGTTCCAGGACGTGGGGCCGGCCGCTCGCCGCGAGCGTGCCGTCATGTCCGGTGGTAAGCCGCTCGGCGCCGCGCGCGGGAGTGACAAGTGTGGCGGGATTTCGCGGGCCGCGCCGGCCGCGCCTGTGGCTGAGGAGGGTCCAGGCGACCTTCGCGACGCAGTTGTTACTCCCGCGGTCCGGAAGACGGGGCTAGGCTTGCCGCATGAAACACGCACAAGCTGAAATCCTCCGCGAATATGGCCCGTTTCCGGGCGTTTCCGAGGTCCACGGGCTGACCTTCGACGGCCGGCACGTCTGGTTCGCATCGGGTGACCGGTTGAACGCGCTGGACCCGGGGAGCGGTGTCCTGGCCCGCACCATCGCGGTGCCGGCCCGCGCCGGAACGGCTTTCGACGGCCGGCACCTGTTCCAGATCGCCAACAACCGGATCCAGAAGATCGATCCGGAGACCGGTCTCGTGCTGTCGACCATGCCGACGCCCGGCGAGGGGCATTCCGGCCTCGCCTGGGCCGAGGGCTCGCTCTGGATCGCCCAGCATGAGGGCCGGCGGATCATGCAGATCGATCCGGCGACGGGCGCCGTGCTGCGCACCATCGACAGCAACCGCGTCGTGACCGGCGTGACCTGGATCGACGGCGAGCTCTGGCATGGGACCTGGCAGGACGGGACGAGCGACCTCAGGCGGATCGACGCCGAGACCGGCGCGCTGCTGGAGCGGCTCGACATGCCCTCCGGCATGGGCGTCTCGGGGCTGGAGGTCCATGGCGACCTGTTTTTCTGCGGCGGCGGGCCGAGCGGCAAGGTTCGTGCCGTCCGCCGTCCGCGGCGGGCCGCCGCGGCGGAATAGCCAAGGGCGGCGGACAAGGAGGCCAAACAAAAAGGGCGCCAAGCGGCGCCCTTTTCGATGTCGCGATGTCGAGACGGCTCAGTCGAAGCGGCCGCTCGAATGGGCGAGCAGGGTGAAGACCTTGCCCGTTTCCGACGTCAGATAGGTGCGGGCGAGCGAACCGTCGCGGTCGTTGCGATCGACGTCGCCGAGCAGGCGCTGGAACTCGTCGATATAGCGGTCGACGGTGTCGCGGAACTCGGCGTCGCGGCGGTAGCGGCGGCGCAGGTCGTCGAAGGTCTGCTGGCCCTGGGTGGTGTAGAGCCGGCGCGAGAAGACGTTCCGCTCGCCGCGGCGCCAGCGCTCCCAGAGATCGACGACCGCGTCGTGATCGACCATCCGCGCGATGTCCGAGGACAGGGCGTCGAGATTGCCGAGCGCAGCGGGGGCAGGGGGCCTGCGGCCGGCCGGCCGCAGCCGCTCGCCCTCGCCCTCGTCGGTCGAGGCGCGCGCCAGCAGATCCGACAGCCAGCCGCGCTCCGAGCCGCCACGGGCCGGCTCGTTGCGGGCCGGCGCCTCGCGCCGCGGCTCGGCCTTGGGCGTTTCCGCCTTCTGGCTCTCCTGGCGCGAAGCTTCGGCGCGCGGCGCCTCGCTGCGGGCCAATTCGGCGACGTTGGCACTGCCGCGCAGCGGTACTGCCGGCATGGAGAGCGGCTCCTGCCGCCGCGCGCCGGTCGGCGCGAGCGGCGCCGGCTCGGCAATGTCGTAGGCGCGGCCGGATTTGGCGACGATGTCGTTCAGCTCGGCCAGGGCCTTGATCTGCTCGGCGACCACCCGGCGCATGGCCGCGGTGTTCTCCTGCGTTTCGCGCGGGATCTCCACCATGCCGCGGGACAGTTCGCTGCGGGTCGCCGCGAGTTCCGTCTGAATCTCGGCGGCCATGCCCTTCATGCTGGCGGTGAGCGAGACGAAGCGCTCGGCGGCGTCCTGGAACAGGGCGTTCATGTCGGCCGTCGCCTGGTCGTAGGCCGAGCGCAGGGCGTGCGAGGTGCGCTCGCGCTCCTTGCCGGTGGCCAGGCGCAGCGCGTCCGCCTGCTCGTGGATCGCCTTGGTGGTCTGGCCGGTGGATTCGACCAGCACCCGGCCGATCTCCCGCGCCCGGTTCTCGGCCGCCGACAGATTGTCGTCGAGCAGGCCCGAGAAGCTCTTGATCAGGTTGTCCATGTCCTCGGTCTTGCCGGCGAGATGGCCGATCAGGCCTTCGATCACCTCGCGCCGCTCGTCGAGCGACTTGTCGAGGCGGGCATGGGTCCGGCTGACCTGCTCGGCCGCGCCGGCAAGCACCGCCGCCTGGCTGTCGAGCCGTTCGGCGAGCGCCGACACGTCCTTCAGCACGGAGCTCGCCACCGTCGTCAACTGGCCGATATGGCCGTTGAGCGCCTGAGTCGAGCTTTCGGCCGTCGTCGAGGCGGTCTCGACCGAGCTGCGGAACTCGTCGATGCGCTTGCCGAGCTGGCGGTTGATGGTGCCGAGATTGGTCTCGGCCTGGCTCGACAGGTCGCGCAGCACGATGTTCGACTCGGCGAGCCTGCCGAGCAGGCCCCCGATCTCCTCGCGCAGCTGCTCGTTGGTGGCGGTCAGGGCGGCAACCGACTCGCGGGCGCCTTCGTCCACCGTCGTGCGGAAGATGGTGGAGGAATCGGTCAGCGTGCGGGCCGCCATTTCGCTCGAGTCGGTGATCGACCGGGTGACCTCGATGCCGGTTTCCGACAGCGCCTGGGTGATCTCGGCGCCCTTCTGGCCGAGCACCTCGGCGATCGTCGCGCCGCGGTTTTCCAGGGCCCGCACCACGATGTCGCCGACGCGGCTGACCTCGGAGGTGATAGCCTGGCCATTCTCGCCGATGCGGGCGACCAGGTGGCCGCCGCGCTCGTCGAGCAGGGAGGCGAGCTCGGTCGAACGGGCGCCGAGCACGGCGTTGATCTCGTTGACGCGAGTCGACAGGCCGACCGTGATGTCGCTGGAAATGGTCGCCAGCGTGCGCTCGACGTCCTCGGCGTTGGCGCGCAGCGTCGCCGAGACGGCGTCGACCTTGTCGGCGAGCTTCTGGGCGATGGAGGTGCCGCGCTCGTCGAGCGACT
The DNA here is from genome assembly GCA_000751295.2 of bacterium YEK0313. Taxonomy (NCBI): domain Bacteria; species bacterium YEK0313. The sequence continues at coordinate 4,474,769 of CCMO02000001.1, read as the reverse complement.
GCGAGACCGTCTCCAGCCGGCCGACCACGACCTGCTCGAAGCGCATGACGCGGGTGTCGAGGCTTTCGGCGACCTCCTGGGCGCGGCTGCCCAGGGTGCGATTGATCTCGTCGGCCTTCTCGCTGAGGGTCGCGGTGATCAGATCGGCCTTGCCGGTGAGGATGTAGGTGACCTCATCCGACTTGTCGCCGAGCGTGCGGGTGATCTCGCTCGACTTGGCGGTGAGATTGTCGGCGATTTCCGCCGACTTGCTCGCCAGCGTCTGGGCGATCTCGTCGGAGCGGAGGGTGATCGACGAGGCGATCTCGCCGGACTTGATCGCCAGATGCTCGGCGATCGCATCGGAGCGATCGGTGAGGCTCTGGGCGATCTCCTCGGACTTCGACGACAGATGGCGGGCGATCTGATCGGACTTGCTCGTCAGGTTCCGGGCGATCTCGTCCGACTTGTCGGTGATGCTCTGCGTGATCTCGTCCGACTTGGCGGCGAGGTTGAAGGTGATCTCCGCCGACTTGTTCTCCAGCGCCTCCGTCACGCTGCGGCCGCCGTCGCCGAGCACCTTGGCGAGTTCGAGCGTGCGGCTCGCGAGCGTCGCGTTGAACGCCTGGGCGCGGTTGTCCAGCGCCTGGTCGATGCGGGCGAGGCGGGCGTCGAGCGCTTCGGTGATCTCGTTGCTCTTGCCCGAGACGCGGTCGGCGAATTCGCGCGTATCGTTGAGGATCCGGTCGGCCAGCTCGCCGCCCTTGCCGGCGATCGTCGCCTCGAGGGCGTCGACATGGCCGGTGAGCTTGTGGTCGAGCAGGGCGACGTGGGTCGCAACCGATTCCGTCAGCGTCGTCGCATGGCCGGCGACGCGCATTTCGAATTCGGACGTGTGGCGGCCGATGGCCTGTTCGAGCGTCGTCGTGTGCGACGCGACGAGCTCGCGCAGGTTCGACGTATGCCGCCCGACCGTCTCTTCCAGCGCCGCGGCATGGCCGATGACGCGGGCCTCGAAGCCCTGGCTGTGGCGGCCGATGGCCTCGTCGATCGCGGCGGCCTGGCTCGCCACGCGCTGCTCGAAGCCCTGGCTGTGCTTCAGCAAGGTCTCCTCGATATTGCCGGCATGCGACAGGACGCGGTCCTCGAAGCCCTGGCTGTGCTTCACCAGGGTCTCCTCGATATTGCCGGCATGGGTCAGGATGCGCTCCTCGAAGCCGGTGCTGTGCCGGACGAGGCTGTCCTCCATCTGGTTCGCGTAGCTGGCGACGCGGGTCTCGAAGCCGGTGGTGTGGCGCAGGATCGCCGTCTCCATGTTTCCGGCATGGGCCGAGACGCGCTCCTCGAAGGCCTGGCTGTGCCGGGCGATCGCGTCCTCCATGTTGGCGGCATGCGCCGAGACGCGCTGCTCGAAGCCCTGGCCATGGCGGCTGAGCGTCTCCTCGAGCTGGCCGGTATGGGCGACGATCCGCTGCTCGAAGCCCTGGCTGTGACGCGTCATGACGTCTTCGAGGTTGCCGGTATGGGCCAGGACGCGCGCCTCGAAGCCCTGGCTGTGACGGCCGATGGCCTCTTCGAGGTTGGCGGCGTGGCTCGCGACGCGCTGTTCGAAGCCCGAGCTGTGACGATTGATGGCGTCCTCGAGCGTGACGACGTTCTGGGCGATGCGGGTGACGATGGCGTCGCCATGCTCGCCGACCGCCGAGGACACCGCGTTGGCGGCGGTCTGCAGCTGGCTGGTGAGCTCCTGGCTCTTGGACGAGAGCAGGCCGGAAACCTCGTTGCCGATCGCGCCGAGACGGTTGGTCAGGTCGGTGCCCTGGGTCGCGAGCGCCGACAGCACCTCGGTGCCGGCGAGCTCGATCTCCGAGCGGAGGCCGGTGGTGCGCTCCGAAATGGCGGTCGTGACCGTCTCGCCGGAGCGGAACAGCGCGAGCTGAACGTCCTGCGCCTTTTCGGTGAGGGTCTCGACCACCTGGATGCCGACGTCGCCGATGGCCGACCTGGCTTCGCCGGTCCGCTGGGCGATGGCCTGCGCGATCAGCTGGCCGGTGACCGACAGGCGCTTGTCGAGCTCGTCGCCCTGCACGGTGATGGTCGCATGCAGACGGTCGCCGGTTTCGGCAATGCGGTTGGCGAGCGCTTCGCTGCGCTGGCCGAAGCTGTTGCCGGTCTCCGCCATCAGCGCGATCAGCGTCTCGCCGCGCTGGTCGAAGCTGGCGCCGGTCTCGTTCATGCGGGCGATCAGAGCCTCGCCGCGCTGGCCGAAGGTGGCGGCGATCTCGCCGCTGGTGGCTTCCAGCTTGCCGGCGACGTCCACGACGGTCACCTGCAGGCGGTCGCCGGTCTCGGCAATGCGCGAGATCAGCGCGTCGCCGCGCTGGGCGAACGTGTCGGCGACATGGCCGCCGGTGGCCTCCAGCTTCTCGACGAGGTCGGTCACGGTGACCTGCAGGCGATCGCCGGTCTCCGCGACGCGGGCGGCGAAGGCACCGCCCCGCAGGCTGATGCTGTCGGCAATGTTGGCGCCGGTCGTCTCGAGCCGGTCGACGACGTCGACGACGGTCGTCTGCAGCCGGTCGCCGGTTTCGGCGATACGCGAGACGAGGGCGTCGCCGCGCAGGCCGAGGCCCTCGGCAATGTGGCTGCCGGTCGTCTCGAGCCGCTCGACCACCTCGGCGACGGTGCCCTGCAGGCGCTCGCCGGTCTCGGCGATGCGGGTGACGAGCGTCTCGCCGCGCTGGCCGAGATTGTCCGCGATGGTGCCGCTGGTGGTCTCCATGCGGTCGACGACTTCCGCGATGCTGCCGTGCAGGCGCTGGCCGGTATCGGCAATGCGCAGGACCAGGGCGTCGCCGCGCTGGCCAAGGCTGTCGATGATGCCGCTGCCGGCCGTTTCCATCCGGTCCGCCACCTCGGCGACACCGACATGCAGCCGCTCGCCGGTCTCGGCGATGCGCGCGACCAGGGCGTCGCCACGCTGGCCGAAGGCCGCCGCGACATGGTCGCCGGTCGTTTCCAGCTTGCCGACGACGTCGACGACGGTGCCCTGCAGGCGGTCGCCGGTCTCGGCGATGCGCGCGATGAGGGTGTTGCCGCGCTCGCCGAGGGCGGCCGCGACATGGTCGCCGGTCGTCTCGAGCTTGCCGACGACGTCGATGACGGTGCCCTGCAGGCGGTCGCCGGTCTCGGCGATGCGGGTGATGAGGATGTCGCTGCGTTCGCCGAGGGCGGCGGCGACGTGGTTGCCGGTCGTCTCCAGCCGGTCGACGACTTCGGTCACGGTGCCCTGCAGCCGATCGCCGGTCTCGGCAATGCGCGCGATCAGGATGTCGCCGCGCTGGCCCAGCGCCTGGGCGACATAGCCGCCGGTCGTCTCCAGCTTGTCCACCACCTCGGTGACGGTGTTCTGCAGGCGGTCGCCGGTCTCGGCGATGCGGGCCGCGAAGGCATCGCCCCGCTGGCCGATATTGTCGGCGACGAAGCTGCCCGTGGCCTCCAGCTTCTCGACCACTTCGCCGCCGCGCGCCGAGAGCTCGCCGACGATGGTGTCGCCGGTATCCTTGAGGCGGCTCGTCACCTCGCTGCCGCGGTTCGACAGCTCGAAGACCAGCGACTCGCCGGCCTCCTTCAGGCGCGTCGTCACGTCGCCGCCGCGCAGCGACAGCTCGCTGATGAGGTTTTCGCCGGTCTCCTTGAGCAGCGCGGCGACGCCGGTGCTCTGGTTCGACAGTTCCGCGACCAGGCTGTGGCCGGTGTCGCGCAGCAGGCTCGTCACCTCGCTGCCGCGGCCGGAGAGCTCCGCCACCAGCGCTTCGCCGGTGTCCTTCAGGCGGGCGGAGACGTCGCTGCCGCGGTTCGACAGTTCGGCGACCAGCGTATCGGCCGAATCCTTCAGGCGCGTCGCCACCTCGTCGGCGCGCGCGGCGATGGCATGGGTGATCTCGGCGCTGGTCGAGGCCAGGTGCTCGGTCATGGTCGAGCCGGTTTCCGAGAGCTTGGCCGCCATCGTCGAGCCGGTCTCGGCCATGGCGATGGTGACGCTGTTGCCGGTATCGGTCAGCACGGTGGTGACGCGGTCGCCGGTCGTCGACAGGGCGCGCGTGACCTCTTCGCTGGTGGCGGAGAGGCGCTCGACGATATCCGAGCCGCGCACGTTCATCTGGTCGATCATGTGATCGCCGGCGCGGCCGAGCGCGACGGTGATGGCCTCAGCCTTGTCGGCCAGGCTGCTGGTGACGCGCAGGCCGCTCTCGTCGATCCGGCGGGACAGGTTGTCACCGGCTTCGGCCATCTGGGCGGCGAGATGCTCGTGCGCGCCGGTGATGGCGCCCCGCACGCGCTCGGAGTTGGAGACGATGGCCTCGCGCTGGGTGACCAGTTCCTCGATCAGGTTGCGGATGCGCAATTCGTTGTCGTTATAGGCGCGCTCGAGCGAAGCCACCTCGTTGTGAACGAGGGATTCAAGCTCGTTGGCGCGGGCGAGCGCCCGCTCGACGCCGTCGCCCATGGCGGCAACCTCGCGGCGGATCGCCTGGCCGACCGACACGATCGATTCACGCGCCACCGTCTCCGGCTCGGCGAGGCGAATGGCGACCTCGCTCATGCCGCGCGCGACGATGCGCATTTCCTGCGTGCGGCGGATCAGGCCGCCCATGACGAAGAAGAACACGACCGGCAGGACGAGCGCGGTCAGGAAGGTGAGGACGGTGGGGGAGGTGACGTCGAGGGCGGTACCGGCGAGGAGGCGCGAGCCGAGGAACAGGCCGAGGCCGACCCATGCGATGGAGACGAAGAAGGCAACCCAGAGCGGCGTCGCGGAGGCGCGGCGCGACAGACGCTCGAGCAACTGGGCAATGTCCCGGCGGTCGTCGTTGGCCGGCGGCTGGCTCGGCGCCACCACGGTCTCGCCGCGCCGGACGTCGGCGAAAAGATCGTCGTCGACCTTGACCGGGGAGGCCGCGGCCGCCGCGTTCTCGGTCGAGCGGGCCGAAGGCGATGCCGAAGAGGAGGATTTGGCGGGTTCGGGCGCCTGTGGCGTGCCCTGGCCCTTTGCCGATCCCTTGGTCGCCTCCTCATTGGCGAGGTTCAGCGCATCCTGGATCGCCGCCAGAGCCGCTTCTGCCGGATCCTGGATCTTCTTCGGAGTGTTCGCCATCGTCGTCGCCCGCGTCCTCAATACATCTCGCAGACAGGTACCCGGCAGCGCGCGTGCTACGACCCCAGTGCCTCTCGGACGCAACACAGCGCTGGCGGGACGACAGTCCGCCGCACCCCTAATCTACCGGTGAGATCTTCCGAAAGATACCGGAACACCGGCGACTTTCTCAAACATCGTTAACGCCTTGTTTACCATAAATTTTGCCAAGTGCTTGAAAAGTCTCGACCGAGCCCGGCGGAACAGGGCTCCCAGGGGGCTTGAAGGCGTTAACCTGAGCAGCAGAAAGCCCTCTCCCTGACCTGTCAGGTCAGGTCCCGGGCGCGAGGTTTCAACCGGTTTTCCCCAGGGCGCGACAGCCGCCTATCGCAGGCGGCGCGGGCCGTTCGGCGGCACGGCCGCGGACCAGACGCCCGGCGATGCCGCCGGGCCGGCTAAGCATTCGCCCGGAGGCGCGCGCCGACCCGCCAGGAACGCGGCCGCCGGCCAGCGCCAGGCGCGCCCAGGTGCGCCGGGCAGCGTCTCGGAAAGGCAGAAGGGGCAAGGCGTTGGCTGCGGTGGGATCGGCCGTCCGGGCGATCCCGCCGGTCACCGGTGCGGGGCGCACCAGCGGTATGTCTTGCCGTTCGAGACGAAGGTCGTCTCGTCGAGGATCCGGTAGCGGAACGCGTAGGTCCCGGCGGGGCCCACGCCGCCGCTGCCGCCGGATTGGCAGCGCGCGGTGCCGGAATAGACGTTGCCCTGAACGCGGACCCGGCCGATGCGGCAATAGCCATCCTGGTCTTCGCCGCGTGGCGACAGGGTTCCGTCATAGAGGCCGATGCTGCTCAGGATGTCGCCGGCACCCGTGCCGCGTCCGGGCTGGCCGCAGGCGACGCTGTTGTAGTCGCCGTCGCGCAGCGGCAGGCGATCGGCGGCCGAGGCACCGGTTGCGACGAGGGTGGCGACGAGGATGATGGCGATCTTCATGCGGAACTCGGAATGTTGGGGCGGTCCCATGAGAGTACGGACGGCCGCGGTCGTGGCAATATATCCGGATCGTTTCTGTGAATAACACGGCTGCTGTGAATTGCGCCGGCTTGGCGGGCCTTGCCACGCCCGCCGGTGTTGGCCGTGGCGCTCCTGTCGTGAACGTGCAACGATCCGGGGTCTAAAGCGTATCGTCGAGGGTCGCTCGTTCGCCATGACCGAGAAGTCGACAAAGCCGAAACGTCCGCCGGCATCCAGGCCGAGCGAGGCGCAACGCCGCTGGCTTGCCCGCGGCGTTCAGCAGCCCGGCGGCAAGCTGCCGCTGTTCGACGGCGATGGCCGGGAGGTGCCTCACGCCACCATCCGGTCCTGCATCGAGGCGGGCTGGGCCGAGCCCTGGTTCGCCAATCCGATCAAGCCGGACTGGCTGGTCTGCAAGCTGACCGATGCGGGCAGGCAGGTCATCGCGCCGAAGCAGGGCAAGACCTGACCGCGATTTACCGGCCGTCAACCGAATGCCGGGGTTTGGCGGCTGTCTGGTCTTGTCTTAACTTCGGCTTGCCCTGGCCGCGACAATGATCGGGTGACACGACGCCGAAACGGTTCGCGCTGTAGTCTGGCGTAATGGCAGGATGACACGATAATCATGACGGACGATCAATCCGGGCAGGCCAGCCCCCTCGATCTCGACCATCTCGCCCGGCAGACGCTGGGAGACCCCGATCTGGAGCGCGAGGTTCTGGAACTGTTCGAGCAGCAGTCGCGGGCGATGATCGCCAAGCTGCGTGCGGCGACGACCGCCAAGGACTGGGCCTATGCCGCCCATACGCTGGTGGGGTCGGCGCGCGGCATCGGCGCCTTTGCCGTCGCCGCCGCGGCGGCCGCGGTCGAGGGCGCCAAGCTCGACCACCTCTCCAGCCGCGCCATGGCCGAGCTCGACCGGCTGGAGGCCGAGGTGGCCGAGGCCAATGCCTTCATCGCCGAGCGGCGCAGGGCCGCCTGAGGCCGCCGCGCCGCCGGCTTTCGGACGAAATCGCCGCCGCAATGGGTGCAGCCGACGCCGCCAGGCCATTCGCTGCATGGAGGGGCTGCCGATCGGCCCCCTGGCATGGCGGGCGGCTTTTCGCTATCTGAACGGCATCCGGGACCGCCGCGGACCATGCGGCGGTCTTCGTCTTGTCAGGACCATTCACGTCTCAAGGGCCCAAGCCATCATGCCTCAGATTACCTTCATCGATCATGCTGGCGAGAAGCGCTCGGTGTCCGGCGACGTCGGCGCGACCGTGATGGAAACGGCGATCAAGAACGGCGTGCCGGGCATCGTGGCCGAATGCGGCGGCGCCTGCGCCTGCGCGACCTGCCATGTCTATGTCGACGACGCCTGGACCGCGGCGGTCGGCGAGCCTTCCCACATGGAGGAGGACATGCTCGATTTCGCCTTCGACGTCCGGCCGAACTCGCGCCTGTCCTGTCAGATCAAGATCACCGACGCGCTCGACGGCCTCGTGGTGACGACGCCCGAGCGGCAGGGATGATCGCGGCTGGCGCCGAGATGTCGAAGCCCGCTTCGGCTTGATACCGTGCACAGGGCGGATTTCAGGTTCGAGCGCGACGTGACCGGGGAGTGCCTATGACCAACCCCATCGAGACCGATTGCCTGATCATCGGAGCCGGCCCGGTCGGGCTGTTCGCGGTGTTCGAGCTCGGCCTGCTCGACATCAAGGCCCATCTCGTGGACATCCTGCCCAAGGTCGGCGGGCAATGTTCCGAGCTCTATCCGGAAAAGCCGATCTACGACATTCCCGGCTTTCCGTCGGTGAGCGGCCAGGGGCTGGTCGACAACCTGATGAAGCAGATCGAGCCGTTCGGCGCGACCTACCATCTCGGGCAGCAGGTCGACGCGGTCGAGGTGCTGGGAACCGTCGAGAAGCCGCTGTTCCGCGTCACGACCGACGCCGGCGAAGTGTTCCAGGCCAAGACCATCGCCGTTGCCGCCGGCGGCGGCTCGTTCCAGCCGAAACGGCCGCCGGTCGCGGGGATCGAGGCCTATGAGGGGCATTCGGTCCATTATGCGGTGCGCAAGATCGAGCACTTTCGCGACCGCGACGTGTTCATCGTCGGCGGCGGCGACAGCGCGCTCGACTGGACGCTGAGCCTGCAGCCGGTCGCCCGTTCGCTGACCCTGATGCACCGGCGCGACGAGTTCCGCGCTGCGCCCCATTCGGTCGAGCAGATGCGCGCCCTGGTGGCCGCCGACAAGATGAAGCTCGTCTTCGGTCAGATCACCGCGCTGGAAGGCGAGGGGGCCGCGCTTTCCGCCGTGCAGTGCCGCGGCTCCGACGGCCAGCCCTTCACCGTCGCCTGCGACCGGCTGCTGCCGTTCTTCGGGCTGACGATGAAGCTCGGCCCGATCGCGGCCTGGGGCCTCAACCTGCATGAAAACCTGATCGCCGTGGACACCGAGAAGTTCGAGACCTCGACGCCCGGCATCTTCGCGATCGGCGACATCAACTGGTATCCGGGCAAGCTGAAGCTGATCCTTTCGGGCTTCCACGAGGCCGCCCTGTTCGCCCAGAAGGCGCATCGCTACGTCTATCCGGACCGGCGGCTGACCTTCCAGTACACGACATCCTCGACCAGCCTGCAGAAGAAGCTCGGCGTCGCCTGAGCGCCTCGGCGATGCCGCCCCGCGACAGGGCGCCGCTTGTGCGCGGCGGCCCGATCGCGCACATAGAGATATCCCAGAGGCGGCCATGCATCGACTGATCCTCCTGCGTCACGCCAAATCGGACTGGCCGGAGGGCGTGCCCGACCATGACCGGCCACTCAACGGCCGCGGCCGGAGCGCGGCGCCGCTGATCGGCTCCGCCATGGCCGCGCGCGGCTTCGTTCCGGACCGGGCTCTCGTCTCCACCGCCCGGCGGACACATGAAACCTGGGCGCTCGCCCGCGCCGCGGCACCGGGCCTGCCGGAGGGCATCGAAGAGCCGCGGCTTTATCACGCCTCGCCCGCCATGCTGATGGCGGTCATCGCCCAGACCCCGGAAAGCGTCGGCACGCTGGTCCTGGTCGGGCACAATCCCGGCACCGAAACGCTCGCCGGCAGCCTGGTCGCCAAGGGGCCCGCCGTCGACCGGCAGCGGATCGCCGCCAAATATCCGACCGGCGGCCTCGCTGTCATCGACTGCGACATCGCCGCCTGGCGCGACATCGCGCCCAAATGCGGCACGCTGGTCGCCTTCGTCTGCCCGCGCGATCTCAACGGCGAGACGGAATGACATGGTCTGGACCGGTTTTCTGAACGAGACCCGGCTCGCCGCGCGCTCGATCGCGGCCTATGCGACCGACTGGGTCAGCCCGACACTGCGGCTCGGCGTCACCGGCCTGTCGCGCTCGGGCAAGACCGTGTTCATCACGGCGCTCGTCCATGGCCTGCTGACCGCCGCCCGCTGGCCGGTGTTCGAGGCGCAGGCACAGGGCCGCATCGCCCGGGTCAGGCTCGAGCCGCAGCCCGACGACGGCGTGCCGCGCTTTCCCTACGAGGCGCATCTGGCGAGCCTGACCGGTCCGGAACGAACCTGGCCCGACGGTACGAAGCGCATCAGCGAGATCCGTCTCGCCATCGATTTCGCGTCGAATGCGGGCCTGATGCGCGGCACCGAGAAGACGCTGACGCTCGATATCGTCGACTATCCCGGCGAATGGCTGCTCGACCTGCCGCTGCTGGCGCAGAGCTATTCCGAATGGTGCCGGCGCAGCCTCGATGCCGCGCGGCTGGCGCCGCGACAGGCCCTGTCGGCCGCCTTCCTGGGCGCTGCGGCGGAGATCGACCCCTTCGGCCGCGCCGACGAGACCGCCGCGCGCCGCCTCGCGGAGCTGTTCACCGCCTATCTCAAGGCCTGCCGCGACGAGCGGGTGTCGCTGTCGACGCTGCCGCCGGGCCGGTTCCTGCTGCCGGGCGACATGGAAGGGTCGCCGGCGCTCACCTTCGCGCCGCTCGACCTTCAGGGCCGCGAGGCGCCCGCCGACAGCCTCGCCGCGCTGATGGAGCGGCGGTTCGAGAGCTACAAGCGCCTCGTGGTCATGCCTTTCTATGCCGATCATTTCGCGACGCTCGACCGGCAGATCGTGCTGGTCGACGCGCTCGCGGCGCTCAATGCCGGCCCGCCGGCGCTGCACGACCTGGAACTGGCGCTCGCCGACGTGCTGACAGCCTTCCGGCCGGGCCGCAACTCGATCCTCTCGGCCATGCTTGCGCGGCGCATCGACAAGGTGCTGTTCGCGGCGACCAAGGCCGACCATCTGCACCAGACGAGCCACGACCGGCTGGAGGCGCTGCTCGGCCGCCTAACCGAGCGAGCCATGCAGCGGGCGGCCTTTGCCGGCTCGCAGGTGGATGTCGTGGCGCTCGCCTCGCTGCGCGCCACCCGCGAGACCACCGTGACGCGCGGGCGCGAGACGCTGGCCTGCATCGTCGGCACGCCCCTGGCCGGTGAGACGGCCGGCGGCGAGACCTTCGACGGCCGGTCGGACGCTGCGGTGTTTCCCGGCGAACTGCCGGCAGACCCGGCGGGCCTGTTCGCCGGGGCCGACGCGTTCGACGGCGAGGACTATCGTTTCGTCCGCTTCCGCCCGCCGCTGATCGAGCCGAGCCGGCCTCTGCCGCATATCCGGCTCGATCGCGCCGTGGAATTCCTCATCGGAGATCGCCTGGCATGAGCGATGCGCCGAAAAAGCCCATGGCCTTCCGGCTCGACCGGCAGGATATCGAGATCGCGGCGCCGTCGGATGCACCGGTGCCGGCGCGCAGCGGCCCCGTTGCCGACGACGCGGTGCCGCCGCCACCGACGACAGCGCCGACCAGCCGCTGGGTCAAGCTGTTCTGGACCGGCCTCGGCGGGCTGGTCTCGCTGGCCTTCGGCCTTGCCGTGTCGCGCCTGATCGACGACCTGTTCCAGCGCGCCGCCTGGCTCGGCTGGGTCGGCCTCGCCGCGCTCGCGCTGTTCCTGCTCGCCGGGCTCGTCCTGCTCGGGCGCGAATTCGTCTCGCTGCGCCGGCTGGCGCGTTTCGACCGGCTGCGCGAGCGTGCGGAACAGGCGCTGGCGGCCCGCGACGACCGGGCCGCGGCCGCCGTCGCCGACGACCTGGTGGCCGCACTCGCCGGCAATCCGCGCACCGCCAAGGGCCGGGCCCGCGTCGCCGATGCGGTGAGCGAGGGCATCATCGACGGTCCGCAGCGGCTGCGCATCGTGGAGCGCGAGCTCCTGGAGCCGCTCGACCGGGAGGCGACGCGGCTGGTGGCGGAAGCGGCCCGGCGCGTTTCTGTGGTCACCGCGGTCTCGCCGCGCGCGGCGGTCGACCTGGCGGTGGTGTTCGGCACTGCGGTGCAGCTCGTTCGCCGGCTCGCCGAACTCTATGGCGGCCGTCCCGGCACGCTCGGCATGTTCAAGCTGACCCGCCACGTCCTGACCCATATGGCGCTGACCGGCGGCATGGCGGCGGGCGACACCGTTCTGGACCAGCTTCTCGGGGCGGGCCTTGCCTCCAAACTGTCGGCCAAGCTCGGCGAAGGCGTGCTGAACGGGCTTTTGACGGCGCGGCTCGGTGTCACAGCTATCGCCGTGACGCGGCCGCTGCCCTATATTCAATCAGCACGGCCGGATCTGCGCGATCTCGCCGGCGATGCCTTGAGCCTCTCCGCGGCGAAAGCCGATCGGGACAGGACGGGCGGACCGCACGGCTGATCGCGCTCGCGTGACACGCGGGGCATTGCCTGGAGGTCCGGTCGCCGGAACGAGGAGGCATCGATGTTCAAGACCGTGCTCTGTCCTGTCGACGTCAATGAAGCCGGCCTGGAAACCCGTGCCATCGCCACCGCAGTGCCGATGGTCCGGGCGAGCGGCGGCAAGCTCACCTTGCTGGCGGTCGTGCTCGAATCGCCGGTCATGGCGGCGGAATATCTGCCGCCGGATTTCCGCGAGAGCCAGGTACGCGAAGCCGGCGAAGTGCTGACCCGTCTGGCCCGCGAGACCGGCCTGCCGCCGGATCAGGTCGAGACCCGCATCCGACACGGCCGGCCCTATCACGAGATCCTGGAGGAGGCGCGCGCGATCCATGTCGAGCTGATCGTCATGGCTTCGCACCGGCCCGGCCTTTCGACCTATCTGCTCGGCTCGAACGCCACCTATGTGGTGCGGCACGCCGCCTGCTCGGTCATGGTCATTCGCGAGCAGGCGGCCTGAGGCGACGTCAGTTCACCGGGCCGGAGCCGCCGATATCGGCCATGTCGGGCTCGGAAGGCCGGGTGCCCGTGGCGCGATTGGCCCAGACGGTCACGAGCCAGAGGACGATGCCGATGCCGATCAGAACGCCGGCGATCCTGTACTGGACCGGATCCCGCCCGGTCCAGGGCCCGGTCAGGAAGGCACAGCTCAGCGCCCCGAGCACCGGCAGGATGGTGGGCGTGCGAAAATGTTCATGCGCGACGGGGTCACGGCGCAGCACCAGCACCGCGACATTGACGATGGTGAAGACCGCGAGCAGGAGCAGCGCCGTCGTGCCGCCGAGCGCCGGCACTTCGCCGACGAAGGTGATCAGCGCGAAGGCGAGCAGCGTCGTGAAGCCGATCGCCACATAGGGCGTGCGCCGGCCGGCATGGACGCGGCCGAGGACCGGCGGCAGGACGTGCTCGCGGCTCATGCCGTAGACGAGGCGGCTGGCCATGAGCATGTTGATCAGCGCGCTGTTGGCGACCGCGAACATGGTGATGAAGCCGAAAATGCCGAGCGGGAAATTCGGCGCGCCGGCCTGCACCACCTTGAGCAGCGGCGTTTCGCCCTCGCCGAGCTGCTCGGGCGGCACCAGCGTGATAGCCGAGATCGACACCAGCACGTAGATGGCGCCGGTGATGACCAGGCCGGCGAGCAGGACGACCGGGAAGTGCCGGGTCGGGTTCTTGCACTCCTCGGCCATGTTGACCGAGTCCTCGAAGCCGACCATGGCGAAGAAGGCGAGCGTCGTCGCCGCCACCACCGGCCAGACCATGCTGCCATCGGCGCCCGTCTTGAACTCGAGCACGCGCGAGACGTCGCCCTGGCCCGCGCCGATCGCCCAGAGGCCGATGACGATGATGATCAGGAGGCCGGTCAGCTCGACGCAGGTGAGTACGACATTGGCCTTCACGCTCTCGCCGACGCCGCGGAAATTGATCGCCGCGCAGGCCGCCATGAAGACGAGGCCGATGACGGTGATGCCGAAGCCGGCGAGGTTGAGCCCGAAGGCGTGGGACATGTTGGCGGCGAAGGCGCGCGAGGCGGTCGAGGCCGAGGTGATCCCCGAGCACATGACGGCGAAGGCGACGATGAAGGTGACGAAATGGATGCCGAAGGCCTTGTGGGTATAGAGGGCGGCGCCCGCGGCCTTGGGGTATTTCGTCACCAGTTCGAGATAGCTGAAGGCGGTCACGAGGGCGACCGCGAAGGCGACCAGGAACGGCAGCCAGACGACGCCGCCGACCTGCTTCGCCACCTGGCCGGTCAGGGCATAGATGCCGGTGCCGAGAATGTCGCCGACAATGAAGAGCAGCAGGAGCCAGGGGCCCATCACCCGGTGCAGGCTGGGCTCGGCGGCCGGGCGGGCCGCATCGGTATTCGCCGTCGCGTCGGTCATTGGCAGAGCCTCTCAACCACGTCTTGCGATCCATCCATGAGAGGCGAATTCGGCGTCCGGAGTCAAAAGCGACCCGAAGTGACGCGCGCAAAGGCAGGGCGGGCGCGGGGCGGCCGGCAGCGGCCGGACGTGCCGGCGCCTGCGCCGATCGGGCGAATCGGGGGCGACCTGCGCGTTTCGCGCAAAGCTTTCCGGTCGCTGACAGCGCCGTTGTTGACGGGATCGCCGGCACGGGATCTGGTGCGACGCCGGAGCGGAAAAGGGACAGGCCATGCGCATCGTCGCGATCGCCGAGCGGACGATCCCCGTCTCACGTTATGCCGATCCGGCACTGCCCTCGGGCGGACTCACCACCAGCCTCGTCACGGTCACCACCGATGTTTGGCGCGGCGGCCAGCCGGTGGTCGGCCATGGCTATGCCTCGGTCGGCCGGTTCGCTCAGGGCGGGCTGATCCGCGAGCGCTTCGCGCCGCGCCTGCTCGCCGCCGCCGGCGCGTCGCTGGCGGATGAGGCCGGCACGACCCTCGACCCGTTTCGGGCCTGGGCAGTGATGATGAACGGCGAGAAGCCCGGCGGCCATGGCGAGCGCTGCGTGGCCGTCGGCGCGCTCGACATGGCGATCTGGGACGCGGCGGCGAAGATCGCCGGCGAGCCGCTCGGCGTGCTGCTGGCCCGCCGGACCGGGCGGCCGGCGCCGCCCGACACGGTGCCCGTCTATGCTGGCGGCGGCTATCCCTATCCGGTTGGCGATCTCGACCGCCTCGGGAGGGAAATCGCCCATTTCGCTGATCTCGGCTTCACCCATGCCAAGATCAAGATCGGCGCCGATCCGGATTGCGATGCGCGGCGGATCGAGGTCGCGGCCAGGCAATTGCCGGGCAGCGCGCATCTTGCCGTCGATGCGATGAACCGGTTCGATCTGGCCGGCGGGCTGGCCGCGGCCGCGATGCTCGGGCCGTTCGGCCTCTGGTGGTTCGAGGACATTTGCGACCCGCATGATTTCGCGACCCAGGCGGCCGTCGCCGCGGCCTATCCCGCGCCGATCGCCGCGGGCGAGGCGCTGTTCTCGGTGGCCGAAGCGCGGCTGCTCGACCGCCATGGCGGGCTTCGGCGCGACCGCGACATCCTCGTCTTCGATCCCGCCCATTGCTACGGCCTCACCGGCTATTGCGGCATCGTCGAGACGCTGACCGCCGCCGGCTGGCCGCGCGAGGCTTTCTGGCCGCATGGCGGGCACCTCTTCGCGCTGCATGTCGTGGCGGGGCTCGGCCTCGGCGGTGCCGAGGTCAGCCCCCTGGCCTTCGCGCCGTTCAGCGGCCTTGCCGACGGCGCCCGGATCAGCGGCGGCCGGGCACCGGTGCCACAGGCGCCCGGCATCGGCTTCGAGCTGCATGGCGAGGCCTGGCGCGCCTTCAGGGCGGTCGGCGCCTGAACCGCCCGGGAGGCCGCGCGCGGCGGCTAAGCGTTTGTCCCGTATTGGACAAAGGCCTGCCTCATCTTACGCTTTTCGGCGCGCCGGCCGCCGGAACGAGAGTGCGCCAAGCGCCTGCCAGGCCGGCCTCCAAGGGAGCTTCGAAGCGAAACGAGCGGGAGCCTCGGCAATGACGACGCAGTCGACCACCGACACGGCGGCCATGGGCGACACCAGCCTGACGGCCTTCTACCGCGACATGAACCCCCTGGAGCGGCGCACCTTCTGGGCCTGCTTCTTCGGCTGGGTGCTCGATGCACTCGACTTCATGATCTATCCGCTGGTGATCGGCACCTTGATCGCCATGTGGCAGATCGACCGCGGCATTGCCGGCGCCGCCGTGACCGTGACGCTGCTCGCCTCCGCCTTCGGCGGCTGGATCGCCGGCTATCTCTCCGACCGGCTCGGCCGGGTGCGCACGCTGCAGATCACCATCGTCTGGTTCTGCTTCTTCACCCTGCTCTGCGCCTTCGCGCAGAACTATACCCAGCTGATGATCTTCCGCGCGCTGCTCGGCCTCGGCTTCGGCGGCGAGTGGGCCGCGGGCGCGGTGCTGATCGGCGAAACGATCCGCGCGCAATATCGCGGCCGGGCGGTGGGCTCCGTGCAGTCGGGCTGGGCGCTCGGCTGGGGCGCGGCGGTGCTGCTGCAGGCGATCTGCTTCTCGCTGCTGCCGGCCGAGGAGGCCTGGCGCTGGATGTTCGCGCTCGGTGCCATTCCCGGCCTTGCCGTGCTGTTCCTGCGCCGCCTCGTGCCCGAACCGGAGGTGGCGGTCGAGGCGCGGGCCCAGGCGGTGGACAAGCCGCCGATCTGGGCGATCTTCCGCGGCGATCTCCTGAAGACGACCATCCTCGCCTCCATCCTGTGCACGGGCGCCCAGGGCGGCTACTACGCGATCACCACCTGGCTGCCGACCTTCCTGCGGGCCGAGCGCGGCCTCACCGTGGTCGGCTCGACGGGCTATCTCGCCATGATCATCATCGGCAGCTTCGTCGGCTATCTGGTCGGCGCCTGGCTCGCCGACCGGCTCGGCCGGCGCCTGCTGTTCATCATCTTCGCCGTCGGCGCGGCGGCCGTGGTCCTGCCCTATACCGTGCTGCCGATCTCCAACGAGATCATGTGGCTGCTCGGCTTCCCCCTCGGCTTCTTCGCCTCGGGCTATTTCTCCGGCATGGGCGCCTTCCTGACCGAGCTCTATCCGACCATCCTGCGCGGCTCGGGGCAGGGCTTCTGCTACAATTTCGGCCGCGGCATCGGCGCGCTGTTTCCGACCCTCGTCGGTTTCCTCGCCGAGCGGCTGTCGCTGGCCGCCGCCATCGCCGCCTTCGGCCTCACCGCCTATGCGCTGCTGGTGATCGCGGCGCTGCTGCTGCCGGAGACCCGCGGCAAGGAGCTGACCGCCGACTGACCGCGCCGCTCGCCGTGGCCTCGCCACAGCACTGCAACGGGACGGCGAAGCATCATGGACACGAACCGGCACAGCCGCACGGCGGGAGGCGCGGCAGGCTTTCGGGCAGCGCACCAGCTGGTCGAGGGCGGCGCGATCTTCGCCGATCCTTTCGCGCGCGCGATCCTCGATGCCGAGACGCTCGCCGAGGCCGATCTCAGGGCCGCCGACCCGGCGACGCGGCCGACCCGCATGTTCATGGCGGTGCGCAGCCGCTATGCCGAGGACGCGCTCGCCGGGGCGGTCGGGCGGGGCGTCCGCCAGGCCGTCGTGCTCGGCGCCGGCCTCGATACGCTGGCGCTGCGCAACCCGCATCGCGCCGCCGGGCTACGCCTCTTCGAGGTGGACCACCCGGCAACGCAGGCCTGGAAGCGCGAGCGGCTCGCCGCGGCCGAGCTCGCGCTGCCTGACCTCCTGAGCTTCGTGCCCATCGACTTCGAGCGACAGGCGCTGGGGCAAGGCCTCGCCGCGGCAGGCTTCCGGGACGACCTGCCGGCCTTCTTCATCTGGCTCGGCGTGGTGCCCTATCTCGCCCGCCCGGCGATCGAGCGCGTGCTCGCCTTCGTCGCCTCGATCCCGCGCGGCGAGATCGTCTTCGACTATTCCGAACCGCTGGACAGCTATCCGCCGGAACGCCGCGCCGGGGTGGCCGCGCTCGGGGCGCGGGCCGCGGCGGCAGGCGAGCCCTGGCTCAGCCATTTCAATCCGGCAGAACTGCACGATCTCGCGCGCCGGCTCGGGCTCGCCCTGGTCGAGGACCTTGGCGTTGCCGGCGTCGCGGTGCGCTTTTTCGGCGTGCCGGAGCATGCCGCGCCCGCCGGGGCCGGCCCGCATGTGGTGCATCTCGCCCAGGCCTGAACGGCAGGTGCGGAGACGCCGGGACGCCGGCCGACAGATGGTCAGGGGCCGTCAGGCGACGCGGTCGCGCTCGGGGACCGGCTCGCCGCGCGAGACGCAAAGGATATTGTCGAACATGCGCTTGACCGTCGGCACGAAATTGTCGGCGGCGATCGCGGCGAGATGCGGCGTCACCACGAGATTGTCGAGGCCGAGCAGGGGGCTGTCGGCCGGCAGCGGCTCGATCGAGAACACGTCCATGGCGGCGCCGGCGATCCGCTTCGCCGCGAGCGCCGCGATCAGATCGGCTTCATTGACGACGCCGCCGCGGGCGACATTGACCAGCACCGCCGTGCGCTTCATCCGCTCGAGGGCGGCGGCATCGATCAGGCCGGCGGTTTCGGGCGTCAGGGGACAATGCAGCGAGATCACGTCCGACCGGGCCAGCAGGTCGGGCAGCGTCGCGTGCCTGGCGCCGAGGGCCGCCTCCTCGCCCGCGGCGAGCGGCTGGCGCTTGCTGTAGAGAACCGTGCAGCCGAAACCCTTCAGCAAGGTCGCGACGGTCTGGCCGATGGCGCCGAAGCCAACGAGGCCGACGGTCTTGCCCGAGAGCGTGAAGGTCGCGCCCGGCAATTGGCCGGTGCGCCAGCGGCCCTGTTTCAGTTCCGCGTGGCCATAGCCGATGAAGCGCAAGGCCGAGAGCATCAGGCCGACGGTGAATTCGGCGACCGGCACGGCATTGCTGCCGGTGGTCCGCGCGACCTGGATGCCGAGGGCCCGGGCGGCCGCCACATCGATATTGTCGACGCCGACGCCCCATTTGTGCACCAGCCTGAGTTTCTTCGCCGCGCGCAGCACGTCGCCGGAGACGCCGACCTGGCCGGTGATCGCATAGTCGGCGTCGGCGATGATCGCCTTCATGTGCTCATCGCCCGCCGCGGTGCCATGGGTCAGCACGAAGTCGGGCGGCAGCAGGGCGCGCAGGCGATCCGCGCGCTCCGCGGTCGTCATGTCGAGAAGGACGATCTGCTCGGGCATGGCAAGGTCCGTTCGGGGCCTGGTCAGATGGAGAAGCGGGCGCCGGCCCGGGCGAGGCCGCCGGAAATGGCGACCGGCGTTCCGTCGGCGCGCCAGCAGGCGGCGCCGGTCAGCGTGCCCTCGGGATTGAAGGCGATGGCGTTCATGCCGCCGGCGATGCGGGGCGACCGGACGATCCGGTGGCCGCGGGCGGCCAGAGCCTCCGCGACGGCGTCGGGAACGGCCTCCTCGATCTCGAGCACGCCGCCCTCGGTCCAGACGCGCGGCGCCTCCACCGCCTCCTGCAGCGTCATGCCGTGGTCGATCAGGTTGACGATCGCCTGCAGCGCGGACGGGAAGATGCGCAGCGCCCCCGGCAGGCCCAGGGCGAAGGCCAGCCTGCCGTCCTTCACCACCATCATGGGGGCCATCGAGGTGAAGACCCGCTTGCCAGGCGCGATCGACAGCGCGCGTCCGGGATGCGGATCGAAATTGAACATGTAGTTGTTGGCGATCATGCCGGTGCCGGGCACCTGGACGCAGGCGCCGAACAGGCCGTTGAGCGTCTGCGTGGCGCTGACGACATTGCCAGCCGCATCCGCGACGGTGATGTGGGTCGTGTCGGCGGATTCGCCGCCGGCCACGCCCGCCGACCAGCTCCTGGCCTCATCCATCGTGATGAGGGCCCGCCGCTCGGCCGCATAGGCCTTGTCGATCAGCCGCGCGACCGGAACCTTGACGAAGGCGGGATCGGCGGTGGCGGCGGCGCGGTCCGCGAAGGCGATCTTCAGCGCCTCGGCAAGGAGATGGATCGCGTCTGCCGAGCCGAAGCCGAGCGCGCCGATATCGAAGCCCTCGAGGATGTTCAGCATCTGCGCGATATGGACGCCCGAGGACGAGGGCGGCGGCGGCCCGATGATCTCGTAGCCGCGATAGGAGCCGCGTATGGGCTCGCGCCGCTCGGTCCGGTAGGTGGCAAGGTCGGCCATGTCGATCAAGCCGCCGCGCGCGGCCATGCAGTCGGCGAGCGCGGTTCCGAGCGCGCCGTCATAGAGCGCCTGCGGGCCCTCGGCGGCGATCAGGCGCAGGCTCTCGGCATAGTCGGCCTGGACGAGCCTCGCGCCTGCCGCGAGCGGCTGCCCGCCCGGCAGGAGCAGGGCGGCAAGGCCCGGGTCCGTTGCAAGATCGGCGGCGGTATCGGCTATGCAGTTGGACAGATAGGGGGTGACGACGAAACCGCGCGCGGCGAGGGCGACGGCCGGCGCGATCACGTCGGCCAGCGGCAGCGTGCCGAACTGTTCGAGCGCCTCGCACCAGCCCCGCAGCGCACCGGGGATGCCGATGGCCTTGGCGCCGACGACGTTCTCCCGGTCGCGGACGTCGCGCTGCCGGCCGATCTCGTCGCTGAGGCAGTCATACATGTCGGCGCTGGCCCGGCGCGGCGCGGTCGACAGGTTGTCGATCACCTGATGGCGGCCGTCGGCGAGGCGGATATGGGACAGGCCGCCGCCGAGAACGCCGACCATCATGGGCTCGACCACGGTCAAGGCGAACAGTGCGGCGACCGCGGCATCGACGGCATTGCCGCCGGCCAGCAGCATTTGCGCGCCCGCCGCCGAGGCGAGCGGGTGATTGGTGACGACCATGCCGCGCGAACCGGTCGCGGGCATCTTTTCGCAGACGAATGGGGTTTGGCGCAGGGCGCGGATGGAATCGCTCATGACGAAAGATGTCGGGCCTTCTGCATCGTCGCATCAAGCATCATCTTGCTCGCACCTGATATGTCGCCAGGCCTCGCGCCGGCCTTGACGCGCGTCGGCCGCGTGCGTTGGTGGCCGCCCCGGTCCCGCGGCCCGGCAGAGGCGGCTCATCGGCAACGACCGCATCGTCGGCGCCGACCGAACGTTGCAGCGGAAATCGGCCAGTCCAGCGGAATGCCGCAATTGCGGAGCCGGGCCGTGATCGGCAACTGTGGGGAGGCGGCCGTCAAACGATGCTGCAGTCGATCTTGGCCTTGATGCCATACCAACAAGTTGGTATGGTATTTCCGATCCAGGAGCCAGGCATGCCGCGGGCGAGGCCGGAATCACGCGACAGACTGATCGGTGCGACGATCGATGTCGTCAGGGCCAAGGGCTACAATGCGACGCGGGTCGAGGACATCTGCGCTGCGGCCGGCGTCACCAAGGGCAGTTTCTTCCATCACTTCCCGAGCAAGGACGCACTCGCCCTGGCCGCCACCGCGGCCTGGAACGAGGCCGCCGCGCGCCTGTTCGCCGAGGCGGATTTCCATGAGGCCGCCGATCCCCTCGACCGGCTCATCGGCTATGTCGCCTTCCGCAAGGCCGCGATGGCGGGAGACCTCACCGGCTGCACCTGTTTCGCCGGCACGGTCATCCAGGAAACCTATCTGACCCATCCGGAGCTCACCGCGGCCTGCGAACGGGGCATCGACATGCTGACGGCCATGCTCACGGCCTGGATCGAGGCCGCTGTGGCGCACCATGGCCGCCGCGGCGACTGGAGCGCGCCGAGCCTTGCCCAGCACATGCAGGCCGTGGTGCAGGGCAGCTTCGTCCTGGCCAAGGCGAGCGGCGACTGGAGCGCCGCGCGCGCCGCGCTCGACCATCTCGCCCGCTATGTCGACATGCTGATCCGCAGGTCGCCGGGGGCCTGACCCCGGACGGACCGAACGCCCCGAGACCGAGAAGGAGCCGTGCCCATGTCTTCCTATCGCTGGGTGATCGTCGCGGCCGGTGCCGTGATGACCTGCGTCGCCATCGGCTCGATGTTTTCGCTGGCAGTGTTCCTCGAGCCGATGTCGACGGCGACCGGCTGGGGCCGTACCGGTATTTCCAGTGCCATGACCATCGACTTCCTGGTGATGGGGGTTGCCGGTTTCGGCTGGGGCGCGGCGAGCGACCGGTACGGGCCGCGCATCGTCGTGCTGTGCGGCGCGGTTCTGCTGGGCGCCGGCCTCATGATCGCGAGCCGGGCGCCGACGCTGCTGACCTTCCAGCTCGGCTACGGCGTGCTGGTCGGTCTTGCCGCCGGAGCCTTCATCGCGCCGATGATGGCGGCGGTGACGGCCTGGTTCGACCAGGGGCGGGCGCTTGCCGTCGCCCTGGTCTCGGCCGGCATGGGCGTCGCGCCGATGACGGTCTCGCCCTTCGCCGGCTGGCTGATCACCCACTACGACTGGCGCACCACCATGGCGGTGATCGCCATCGGCACCTGGGTGCTGCTCATTCCGGCCGCGCTGCTCGTGCGCTCGGCTCCAGCGCCGGCAGCTGGGCCCGGCGATGCCGGCGCGGGCGAGGGCGAGCCCGACATGCCGCTCGCCAAGGCACTGACATCGCCGCAGTTCCTGGTGCTGGGCTTCACCTTCATGCTGTGCTGCGCGGCCCATTCGGGACCGATCTTCCACACGATGAGCTACGCCATGTTCTGCGGCATTCCGACCATGGCCGCGGTCAGCATCTACAGCGTGGAAGGGCTTGCCGGTCTCGGCGGCCGGCTGCTGCTGGGCGTGCTGGGCGACCGCTACGGCGCCAAGCGGGTGCTCGTCACCGGCCTCCTGGTCCAGGCGGTGGCGATCGCGGCCTATGTCTTCGTCAACCAGCTCGGCGCCTTCTACCTGCTCTCCGTGGTCTTCGGCACGGCCTATGGCGGCGTCATGCCGCTCTATGCGGTGCTGGCGCGCGACTATTTCGGGCCGCGCATCATGGGCGCCGTGTTCGGCGCCGCGGCCATGCTGTCGAGCCTCGGCATGGCGATCGGGCCGCTGGCCGGCGGCTGGATCTTCGATGCGTTCAACGCCTATCGCTGGCTCTATGTCGGCTCGGCGCTGGTGGCGCTCGCGGCGGTCGTCCTGGCGCTCGCCTTCCCGCCGCCGCGGCGGGGCCAGCAGGCCGCGGCGGGCTAGCCGGCGAGCGCGTCGGCGAGCGCACGCAGCGCGGCCTCGCGTTCGCGCCGCGCGGCCAGCGCCGCATCCATGTCGACGGCGGCGAAGCGTGTCGCCTGGTGCGGCTGCAACTGGCCGACAAGGTCCATGTCGGCCGAGATGACCGTGCCGATCATGAAATAGCCGCCGCCCGAGACGGCGTCGCGATGCAGCACGATCGGCTCGGTGCCGCCGGGCACCTGGATCGAGCCGTAGGGATAGCAGCTGTCGACGATGTTGGACGGGTCGGAGCCGGCCCCAAAGGGCTGCCTGCGCGGCTCGAAGGCGAGCGGCGTGCCGCCCCGGAAGCGGTAGCCGATCCGGTCGGCCTCGGGCGCGACCTTCCAGGTGTCGTCGAAGAAGCCCTTGCCCGAGGCTTCGGTGATGCGGTGCCAGTAGAGGCCGGGCAGCACGCGCAGGACCGGGCTCGCGCCCGGCAGCCGGCGCTGCGCCGGCGAGCCCGCGCCGAGCCGGCGCGCTGCCCGCGCCGATCCGCGCCGCGCGTTTGGGCATGCCGACGGCCAGCCGGTCGCCCGCCTTCAGGGCGCGGCCTTGATGGCCGCCGAGCGCGCCGAGCGGATAGGTCGAGCGGGAGCCGAGCACCAGCGGCACGTCGATGCCGCCGGCAATGGCGACATAGGCGCGCGCGCCGGTCTTCAGGAAACCGAAGGAGAGCACCTGTCCGGCCTTGACGGCGAAGGCGGTCCAGCCCGGCTGCTCGACGCCGTCGACCCTGGGCGGCAGATCGGCGCCGGTTACCGCTACCGTGGCATCGGCGCCGAAACGGATCTCCGGTCCCATGAACACCACTTCGAGCGCCGCATCGCCTTCGTCATTGCCGACCAGGAGGTTGGCGGCGGTGAGCGCGAAGCGGTCCATGGCGCCCGACAGGGGAATGCCGAGGTGATAATAGCCGGGCCGGCCGAGGTCCTGCACGGTCGTGGCAAGGCCGGGCTTGACGATGTCGAGCGCGCGGGTCGCATCAGCCATGGAGGGCCTCCAGCAGCTTGGCGTTGGTGCCGGCCGGATCGGCCTGGAAGGAGCTCAGCGAAAAATCGACCTTGCGGATCAGCGGCGCGAAACGGCCCCTGTCGACATCCGCCACCGCCGCGTCGTAGGCGGCGCGATCCACCGGCCTGAACTTCACGATGTCGCCGGGCCGGAAGAAGATCATGAAGTCGCGCAGATAGCTGATCTCCTGGGCCGGGTCGTAGATCGGCATCGGGGTGATGCCGAACATCTGGTAGCCGCCGGCGCCGCGCACCGAATAGATGCACGAGAAGCAGCCGCCATGGCCGACCGTCAGCCGGGGCGTATCGGTGCGCGGCCTCAGATATTTCGGCACCTCGATCTGCCTCGCCCGCTCGACCATCTGGTACATGAAGGGCAGGCCGGCGACGAAGCCGACCATGGAGACGAACCAGGGCGCGCCGGAATGGGCGGCGACGAAATCCTCGACCCCGCCATAGCCGTTGATCCGGGCGGCATAGTCGAGATCGCTGCCGGCCGGATCCTGGTGGCGCTCGCGGAAACGCATCAGCGTCTCGTGCGTCCAGGGATCGTTGTAGAAGACCGGGATCTCGATGATGCGGGTCGAAAGCGTCGCCGCGCTGTCGCCGGCGGCGCCTTCGAGGCTTTTCAGCTCGCGCATGAGATCGTCGGGCGCGATGAGATCGGGATCGAACCTGATCTGGAACGAGGCGTTGGCCGGGCAGATCTCGGTGACGCCCCGGATGCCGCTCGCCTTGACCGCATGGGTCATGGACAGGCTCTTGAAGAAGGCGGCAAGCGACATTTCCTCGTCGACCTCGACGAAGATGTGTTCGTCGCCTCCGAAGGAGTAGCGGGTCTTCATGGCGGTGAGACCTCCTGCAGGCGTCAGGTGGATGCGTTGAGCGGATGGGCCTCGAGCCAGGCCTCCAGCCAGCGTGTATGGACATGGCCGGCACCCACCTCGGGGTCGGCGGCGAGCGCGCGGTGCAGCGGCACCGTGGTCGGCACGCCCTCGACCTTCAGTTCGCCGAGCGCGCCGGCGAGCCGGCGGATCGCCGCGGCGCGGTTCTCGTCCCAGACGATGAGCTTGCCGATGAGGGAATCATAGAACGGCGGCACCTGGTAGCCGGGATAGAGCAGGGTATCGAAGCGCACGCCCATGCCGCCGGGCACGGCGAGGGCGCCGATCGTGCCGGGAGCCGGCATGAAGCCCTTCGCCGGATCCTCGGCATTGATGCGCACCTCGATCGCATGGCCGCGCGCCCGCACCTGATCCTGCGTGAACGAGAGCTTGGCGCCGCCGGCGATCCGGATCATCTCGCGTACCAGGTCGATGCCGGTGATCATTTCGGTGACCGGGTGCTCGACCTGGATCCGGGTGTTCATCTCGATGAAGAAGAATTCGCCGCTCGCCTCATCGAAGAGATATTCGAGCGTGCCGGCGCCGCGATAGCCGACGGAGCGGGCGAGCCTGACCGCGGAGGCGAGGAGGCGCTCGCGCACGGCAGCGGTGAGGCAGGCGGCGGGAGCCTCCTCCCAGACCTTCTGGCGGCGGCGCTGCAGCGAACATTCGCGCTCGTGGACATGCACGGCATCTTCGCCGTCGCCGAGGATCTGCACCTCGACATGGCGGGCGCCGTGGATGAACCGTTCGAGATAGAGCCCGCCGTCGCCGAAGGCCGCGGCCGCTTCGGCGCTCGCCTGCGGGATCAGCTTCTCCAGCTCCTCGGGCGTATCGGCGACGCGGATGCCGCGGCCGCCGCCGCCGGCAGACGCCTTGATCATTACGGGATAGCCGATGGTCTTGGCGAGCGTGAGGGCGGCCGCGGCGCCGTCGACGCGGCCCTCGCTGCCGGGCACGGTCGGCACGCCGGCGCGGGCGGCCATGGCGCGGGCGGTCGCCTTGTCGCCCATGGCGCGGATCGTCTCGGCTCTGGGGCCGATGAAGACGAGGCCGGCCTCTTCGACCATGTCGGCGAAATCGGCATTCTCCGACAGGAAGCCGTAGCCGGGATGGACGGCATCGGCGCCGGAGGCGATCGCCGCCGCCAGCACGGCCTCCTTGTTGAGATAGGACTTGGTCGCCTGCGCCGGCCCGATCTCGGCGACGCCATCGGCAAGGCGCGCGGCCAGCATGTCGTGGTCGGCCTGGCTGACCGCCTGGACGGTCTTCAGTCCGAGCTCGCGCGCCGCGCGGATGATGCGCACCGCGATCTCGCCGCGGTTGGCGATGAAGATCTTGCCGATCGCCATGACAGGTCTCAGGCCTCGATGTCGTAGAGCGGCTGGCCGGCCATCACGGCATCCTCGTTCTCCGCGTGGAAGGCGACGACCCGGCCGGCCTCCTCGGCGACGACGGGCGTGAAGGTCTTCATCACCTCGATGAGGCCGAGCGTATCGCCGACCGCGACCGCGTCGCCGACCGACTTGAACGGTGGCTCGCCGGGCGAGGCGGAGCGGTAGAACGTGCCGGGCAGGGGGGACTGAACGGTCTTGAGCGTCATGGTCGTCTCTCGCGTCGCGGGGATCAGCGTTTGAAGCCCTCGGCGACCAGGGCGGCGCGCAGGGCATGGGCGAGCGCATCGGCGCCGGGCGTATCGGAATGGATGCAGATCGTCTCGGTGCCGACGGGCACCTTCCGGCCGCCGATGCTTGCGACGGCGCCCTCGCGCATGGCGGCGATGCAGCGCCGCGTGGCGGCCGCGACATCGACGGGCGGGTGTTCGCGCGTGATGATCAGGCTGCCGTCGTCGGCATAGTCGAGATCAGCATAGAATTCGCTGAGGAAGGCCCGCCCGCGCGCCGGATAGACGCGGGCATGCTCGGTGCCCGGCAGGCCGATGAGCGGCACGGCGAAGATGTCGGCCGCATCGCAGATCGCATGGGCGATCTCGGCCTCGCGCGCCGCCATACCGAACAGCGCGCCGTGCGGCTTGATGTGATGAAGGCTCATGCCCTCGGCGTCGAGAAAGCCCTTGAGGGCGCCGATCTGGTAGATCAGGCAGTTGGCGAGCTCCTCCCGGCCGATTTTCATCTCGCGCCGGCCGAAGCCCTGGAGGTCGGGCAGGGACGGATGGGCGCCGACCTTGACGCCGTGCTGCTTGGCTAGCCGCACCGTGGCGCGCATGTGGTTGAAGTCCGAGGCGTGAAAGCCGCAGGCGACATTGGCGATGTCGATGACCGGCATGATCAGGGCATCCTCGCCCATGCGCCAGAGGCCGAAGCTTTCCCCCATGTCGCAGTTGATGAGCACCATGCCGGTTCCCGTGCCGTTCAGCGCCCGAAGGCTGATCGCGCGGATCGTGGCAAACCGACGTTTCATTGTAAAATTGTAAAAGCGGGTATCCCATATCAGAAAATCAGATAATGCTGGAAGCATCGGGCGGGCCGCGCGGCGACGGGCCGAAGGCGCAACGGAGGCAGGTTTGTCGGTTTCGCTGAAGCAGATCCGCTATTTCATCGCCGCCGCCGAATCCGGGCAGATTTCGCAGGCCGCGGTCGAGCTCAACGTGTCGCAGTCGGCGGTGACCGCAGCCGTGCAGCAGCTGGAGACGGCGCTCGGCCTGCGCCTCTTCGACCGCAAGTCCGGTGGCGTCTCGCTCACGCCCGAAGGCAGCCGTTTCCTGCTGCACGGGCGCAATGTGATGGCGAGCGTCGCCGAGGCGATGCGGGCGCCGCGCACATCGGGGCTTGCCGTGTCGGGACGGGTCAGGGTGGGCGTCAGCTATACGGTCGCCGGCTATTTCCTGCCGCGCCATCACGCCCGTTTCATGGTCAGCCTGCCCCATGTGGAGCTCGAACTGCACGAGGCGACGCGCGAGGCCATCGAACAGGCGCTGATCGACGGCAGCCTGGATATTGCGGTGGTGCTGGTGGCCAATCTGGAGGCGCGCGACCGGCTCGCCTCGGAGGTGCTCCTGCGCTCGCGGCGGCGGCTCTGGCTGCCGGTCGAGCACGCTCTGCTGAAGCGTTCGACGATCCGGCTCGCCGATGTCGCCGAATACCCCTATGTGATGCTGACCGTGGACGAGGCCGAGCAGACGGCGGAGCGCTACTGGGCACGCTCGCGCCATCGCCCGCAGGTGATGTTCCGCACGAGCTCGGTGGAAGCGGTGCGCAGCATGGTCGCCGCTGGCATGGGCATCACCATCCTGTCCGACATGGTCTACCGGCCCTGGTCGCTGGAGGGGCAGCGCATCGAGACGCGCCTCGTCCAGCCCGATATTCCCAGCATGGATGTCGGTCTTGCCTGGCGCCGCGAGGCCGAGCCGAGCCCGGCGACCCGCGCCTTCCACGACTTCATGAGCCTGGCCTTTGCCGGCTCGGGGCATCCGTGAGCGCCGGCTGCGGGACCGGTCTTCCCTGGCCCTAGGGCACCAGCTGCGGCGGGGGAGCGTTCGGGTCGACGGCAACCGGGCGGTTGCGGATCAGCCAGGTCG
The DNA here is from genome assembly GCA_000751295.2 of bacterium YEK0313. NCBI lineage: Bacteria > bacterium YEK0313. Next base: position 4,446,848 of record CCMO02000001.1, on the reverse strand, counting down.
CCATCTGCCAGCCCATATAGCCGGCCACCGCCAACGTCGCGCCGGCGAGCGCCCAGGTCAGCGAGCGCAAGGCCTCGACCACGACGGCGATGCCGGCGGCCACCAAGACCAGGTTGAACAGGGCGACCAGGCCGTAGCGCCACGGCGGCTCGCCGCCGAAGAAGCGGGCCTTGGGCGCGGCCCTGGCAATGGCCGGCAGCAGCACGCGGACGAAGGCGGCGAAGGCCGCGTCGTTGGCCTCGACCTCCATCAGGCCGCGATAGGTCAGGTTGGCGAACCAGACGGACTTGCCGAGCCGCTGGCCGACCTCGACGCGGAAGCGCTTGTTGTAGAGATTGGCGGGGCGGTAGAGGATGCGCACCGTGCCGATCTGATGCAGCGGCAGGCGGCCTTCGATCTTGCCGTCGCTCCAGGCGAGCGCATCGGGTTCCAGCGTGAAGGTGATCTCGGCGCCGACCAGCTTCGGCCGATGGCGGAAGAACGGCCGGCCTTCGGCATCGCGCCAGAGCGCATCGGCGGGCGGGGGGCTCGTCGGCTCGGTCATGGTCTCTTGCTCGATCGCGGCGCTGGCGGGCGAACGGCGCCCGGCCGTCCGTCGCCCCGGCAGGATGTTCAGCGCACCAGTTCCTTCATCGCCTTGTCGAGGCCATGCAGGGTGAGCGGGAACATGCGCTGCTCCATCAGGTCGCGCACCATGCCGACCGAATGGGTATATTCCCAGTGCTTCTCCTGGACCGGATTGAGCCAGACCATGGACGGGTAGATGGCCGCGACGCGCTTCAGCCAGGTCGCGCCGGCCTCCTCGTTGAAATGCTCGACCGAACCGCCGGGCTGGACGATCTCGTAGGGGCTCATCGAGGCGTCGCCGACGAAGATCACCTTGTAGTCGTTGCCGTATTTGTGCAGCACATCCCAGGTCGGCATGGTCTCATCGAAGCGGCGGGAGTTCTTCTTCCAGACCTTCTCGTAGAGGCAGTTGTGGAAGTAGAAATACTCCATGTGCTTGAACTCGGCGCGGGCGGCCGAGAACAGTTCCTCGCAGAGCTGGATGTGCCAGTCCATCGAGCCGCCAACGTCGAAGAAGAGCAGCACCTTGATGGCATTGCGCCGCTCCGGGCGCATCTGGACGTCGAGGAAGCCGTGGCGCGCCGTCTCGCGGATGGTGCCGTCGAGATCGAGCTCGTCGGGTGAACCGGTGCGGGCGAATTTGCGCAGGCGCCTCAGCGCGATCTTGATGTTGCGCGTGCCGAGCTCGACCGTGTCGTCATAGTCCTTGAACTCGCGCTTGTCCCAGACCTTCACCGCCCGGAAGTTGCGGTTGCCGTCCTGGCCGATACGGATGCCTTCGGGATTGTAGCCATAGGCGCCGAAAGGCGAGGTGCCGCCGGTGCCGATCCACTTGCTGCCGCCCTGGTGGCGGCCCTTCTGCTCGGCGAGACGCTGTTTCAGCGTCTCCATCAGCTTGTCCCAGCCGCCGAGCGCCTCGATCTGCTTCTTCTCTTCCTCGGTGAGGAATTTTTCGGTGAGCTTGCGCAGCCATTCCTCGGGGATCTCCGCGTCGATCCCGTCGGCGAGCCGCTCCAGGCCCTTGAAGGTGGCGCCGAAGACCTTGTCGAACTTGTCGATGTTGCGCTCGTCCTTCACCAGGGTCGCGCGCGACAGATAGTAGAACTCGTCGGGCGAGCGCTCGATCACGTCGGCATCGAGCGCCTCCATCAGGGTGAGATATTCCCGCACCGTGACCGGCACGCCGGCCTTTTTCAGATCGTGGAAGAAGGTGATGAACATGCCGCCAGTCTAGAACGGGAAACCGGCGCCGTCACTCGGTCCTTATGGCCGGGTTCAGCCTCTTTCGGCGGCGGCGAGCCGCGGGTCGTCGGGGCCGACATGTTCGAGGATGTCGCCCGGCTGGCAGTCGAGCGCCGTGCAGATCGCATCGAGCGTCTCGAACCGCATGCCCTTCACCTTGCCCGACTTCAGAAGCGAGATGTTGGCCTCGGTGATGCCGACGCGCTGGGCGAGCTCCTTGGAGCGCATCTTGCGGCGGGCGAGCATGATGTCGAGGTTGACCAGGATCGGCATCACACGAAACCCGCATTTTCCTCGGCGATCCGGGCGGCTTCGCGCAGCGTCCAGCCGATGGCGACGAGCAGTCCGCCGACGATCGCCCAGAGCAGGTCGTCGACGCCGATTTCGAGCGCGATCACGCGCTGGCCGCTCGGATTGGCGATCGTCAGGAGCGCGCCGGCGCCGGCCCGCCAGAACGGCGAGAGCAGTCCCTTGGCGACCAGGATCGCGCCGATGCGCCAGACCCTGGTCGCCACGATGTCGCTGAAGCTGATGCCGGTGGTGAAACCGGCAAAGACCGCGCGCGCCTGCATCAGCAGGTAGATGAGGAGCGCGAGCGGCGGCGCCGAGAGCGCAATGCCGAGCGCCTGGATGCCCGGCGTGACCGTCATGGGATGGCCGGCAAGGCCGATCCGCGGCGCCAGAACCCGCCGCACGAGTTCGGGGTCGAGCCAGATCCAGAGCGATCCGGCGACGGCGATCGCCATGACGACGAGCGTGGCCGTCGAGAGGATGTGGGCCCAGCGGATCCGCCGCTCGGCCGTGCTGCGCCGTCCGGCGCCGCGGTCGATGATGTGAGTCACACGATGGCTCCAATTGACGTGATAATGAATTTCTGTATTACGATAATTTATCGCTGTCAAATTGGAATTTTTTCATGTCTCTTCCGGTCTCGCCCTCGTTCATTCTGCTGGCTTTGTCGCTGGCCCTGTCGGGCTGTTTCGGCGTGCCGGTGTCGAGCCTGCCGCGGCTGATGCGGCTCGATTTCATGACCATGGATTTCAATGAGGTGCGGGCCGCGCTCAGGCTGCCGGCCAGCCTCGCCTTGCGGCCCGGGGACGCGGTCATGACCATCAGGACGCGCACCGAGGACGGAGTGGAAACGGCCGACCGTTTCGTGCTGGTGGAAGCGCCCGAGCCGGCCGAGCGGGCGGGCCTTGCCGAGCAGGCGAGGGCGGGGTTCACGCTCGGCGTGTTCAGGGTCGCGCCATATGACGTGCCGCGGCTTGCGGCGCTGCAGGCCCGCATCCGCGCCTCGCGGGACCGCGGGCCGCGGCTGCGCGGCAGCATCGATATCCGCGTGTCCGGCGGCTGCCTCAGGGAGGCGGTGGCCGAGGGGCCCTTGCCGGTATCGAGCTATCTGAAGCCGGGCCGCGGCGAGCGGTTCATCACGCTCGCCGAGGATGTGGATCTGAGGCAGTCCATTCCGAGCGCGGATTGGGCGGAACGCATGCCGCGCTGCGCCGCCTGAGGCGGCGCCCGGCACGGCTGCTCAATCGCCGCCGCCGCCGCCGTCGCCGCCACCGCCGCTGTCGCCGCCGCCATCGGAATTGGCGCTGGCCGTGTCGGAGGCACCGGAATCACCCGGCGCGCCTGCGGTTGCATCGGCAGTGCCCTCGCCGCCGGCCCGGCCGAACAGGACGGCCGCGAGAACGCCGCCGCCGACCAGGACGGCGAGGATGAGGCCGATATGATCGCTCATCGTGTGCCCCAGGCGGCGGTCAGCGCGCCGGCGGCGCGCCGGTTCGCTCGCGCCTTGCGGCTTCGCGGGCCGGCAGCACGGCGCGTGCATGGGCGCGGTCGATGTAGACGAACAGGCCGACGAGGCCGAAGGTGACGAGGCTGACGCCGAGGCTGAGTGTGTTCATGGCCCGACGATGCGACCCTTGCGTTTCCGGGCCATGTCGCAAAGTGAAGCCGCCTGCTTCCCCTTGGGAAACATCGGGCAAAAATGGGCCGGTCGAGAGCTGCCTGAGCCTTGCATGGAGGCAGCCGTGGTTCGAGGGCCGCCCCAGGAGGCCTCGAATCACGGCAGAGCCTTGCGCCGCGGGGTGCCCAGCCCGCTGCCTCGCCTCAATCCCGTCAACGGGGTTCCCAGGCGCCCGAAGGCCCGCGGCAGAGCCGCTGCTCGTCGAGGGGCGCGGGCGGCGGTGGGCCGACGAGGGCGGCCGCGGGGCCGTCGAAGACGACAAGGGTCGCGGAGACCATCCGGCACGACCGGTTGCCGCTCTCCGGATAGACCGACAGGGTCATCTCCCGGCGCAGCCCTGTCCGGCTCTGCCAGTTGGTGTCGAGCCCGCGGGCGATGGCGCCCGCCGCCTGCACCAGGGTGCGGATCTCGGCGACGTCATCGTCGGTCAGCGCGAGCACCGCGGGGCAGGCCTCGGTTTCCGGCGTGACGGTCCGGCTGAGGGCGGTCACCGAACCGCCGATGAAGAAGCCGCCGCCGCTGGCGCTGCTGCTCTGCGTGCCGCCGGCCTGGGTCGCGCGGCAGCGCGCCACCTGCCGCTCGATCGCCCAGGGCGACGGCGGCACCGGGGGAGCGGGCGGGCTCGTCTCGGTGGCGAGCTGCGCGCAGCCGGCAAGGCCCAGCGCCGCAGCGCACGCGGCGAGGCGGAGCGGCGTCGGGCGCGGGCCGGAGGGCATCATCCCCTCCGGGCGAGAAAGGCCAGGCGCTCGAACAGGTGCACATCCTGTTCGTTCTTCAGGAGCGCGCCGTGCAGCGGCGGGATGGACTTGCGCGGGTCCTTCTCGCGCAGCGTCTCCGGGCTCATGTCCTCGACCATCAGCAGCTTCAGCCAGTCCAGCAGCTCGGAGGTCGAGGGCTTCTTCTTCAGGCCGGGCACGTCGCGCACCTCGTAGAAGATGCGCAGGGCCTCGGCCACCAGCTTCTGCTTGATGCCGGGGAAGTGCACCTCGACGATGCGCGCCATGGTCTCGGCGTCGGGGAACTTGATGTAGTGGAAGAAGCAGCGGCGCAGGAACGCGTCGGGCAGCTCCTTCTCGTTGTTGGAGGTGATCACCACCACCGGGCGCTGGGCCGCCTTCACGGTCTCGCTGGTCTCGTAGACGAAGAATTCCATCCGATCGAGCTCCTGCAGGAGGTCGTTGGGGAATTCGATGTCGGCCTTGTCGATCTCGTCGATCAGCAGCACCGGGCGGACCGGGGCCGTGAAGGCCTCCCACAGCTTGCCGCGCTTGATGTAGTTGGCGATGTCCTTGACCCGCTCGTCGCCGAGCTGGCTGTCGCGCAGGCGCGACACCGCATCATATTCGTAGAGGCCCTGCTGGGCCTTGGTGGTGGACTTCACGTGCCACTCGATCAGCGGCGCGCCGATGGCCTTGGCCACCTCGATCGCCAGCACGGTCTTGCCGGTCCCCGGCTCGCCTTTCACCAGCAGCGGGCGCTCCAGCGTGATCGCGGCGTTGACCGCCACTTTCAGATCGTCTGTGGCGACGTAGTCGCTGGTGCCCTCGAAACGCCGGGACGTCATGGATGCTCCTTCAAGTCCGAACCATTCTGCCAAAGGCTCGGCAGGGTAGGGGGCGCGGCCGGACGCCGCAAGCACCCGGCAGAATTTGCCCCAGCCGTTGCGGATCTTGCCGGGCGGCGCCGAATTTACCTGCAATTTACCATCTAACCCATTGAAAAAGCTGATGCCTGTGTTGGCACGCGCGCTGCAAAGGCAGGCCCGATCGCGTTGCAGGGGCAAGGCGAGGGGCATCGGCCATTCGGCTCGGGGGAGAAAGTCATGGGTATCTTCGGCGCGTTGACCACCGCGGTCAGTGGCCTTGCCGCGCAGTCCTATGCGCTGGAGAACATCTCCGGCAATATCGCGAACTCGCAGACGTCAGGCTTCAAGCGGATCGACACGAGCTTCGTCGATCTCATTCCCGACGGCGGCGCCCGCCGCGAGCTGGCCGGCTCCGTGACCGCCTATTCGCGCGCCACCAACACGATCCAGGGCCAGGTGCAGGCGAGCGGCGTCAACACCAATATGGGCATCAACGGCTCGGGCTATTTCATGGTCCAGCAGGCGGTCGGCACGCTCGACAACCAGCCGGTCTTCTCCAATGCCGCCTATTATACCCGGCGCGGCGACTTCACCGTCGACGCCAACGGCTACATGGTCAACGGCGCCGGCTACTTCCTGCGCGGCCTCAAGCTCGATCCGACCACCGGCAACCCGTCCGGCAGCTCGCCGGAGGCGATCCGGATCACCAATGACGTGATCCCGGCGAAGGCCACCACGTCGGTCACCTACCGCGCCAGCCTGCCGTCGGTGCCGGCGACCTCGCGCTATCAGGCCTCGGTCCCCGGCAGCGAACTGATCGACCCGACGCTGACGGCGGGCGCCGCGACCTATGGCGGCGCGGATGCGGCGAAATTCGTGGCTTCCTCGGTCTCGGGCGGCTCGGTCACCGCCTACGACCCGCTCGGCAACCCGGTCAATGTCCAGGTCCGCTGGGCCAAGACCGCCAATGCCTCGGCCGGTCCGCCGGCGACGGAGGCGACCTGGAGCGCCTATTACCAGTCGAGCTCGGCCAGCGGCTCGGAGGCCTGGACGCGCATCGGCGGCGACTTCACCTTCAATTCGACGGGACAGCTGACCTCGCCGACGACCAGCCCGACCATTTCCAACCTGACCGTCAACGGCGTCAATGTCGGCAACGTCAAGCTCGACATCGGCACGGCGGGCATCAGCCAGTATGCCCGCACCGACGGCACCGTGCTGGTCACCACCATCGACCAGAACGGCTATTCGGCCGGCAAGCTCGCCAATGTCTCGATCACGGAGAGCGGCCGGATCCGCGGCAACTACACCAATGGCCAGTCGCTCGACCTGTTCCAGATCCCGCTCGCGACGTTCCAGGGCGAAAACAACCTGAAGCGCATGGACGGCGGCGCCTTCGCCGAGACGGCGGAATCGGGGCCGGCGATCATCGGCGGCGGCGGGCGGATCTCGTCCAACGCGCTGGAGAGCTCCAATGTCGACGTGTCCGAGGAGTTCACCAAGCTGATCGTGACGCAGCAGGCCTATGCCTCCAACACGCGCATCGTCACGACTGCCAACCAGATGCTGCAGGAAACCATCAACATGATCCGCTGACGCGGATCCCGTGACCGGGCCGGCGGCGAGGCCGGCTCCGTTTTTACAGCATCAGGAGTGACGGCCCATGGCCCTGTCGAGCGCGCTCAGCAATGCGCTGTCCGGACTGCGGTTCAATTCCACCGCAATGGCGCTGACCAGCGCCAATATCGCCAATGCCAGCAACAGCAGTTATCTGCGCAAGACAGTCGATCCGGTCACGTTGCTGTCGGGCAACCAGGTCGGCGGGGTCGAGACCGGCGCGGTCCGGCGCGAGTTCGATGCCTTCATCCAGCGCCAGCTCTATTCCGAGCGCTCGAACGGGCTCTATTCCTCGACCCGCAACACCTTCCTGTCACGGCTCGACCAGGCCTTCGGCGCGCCGGGCTCGGCGCGCGCCCTCGACACGGTGATGAACAATTTCGCCACCGCCTTCCAGACGCTGCAGACCTCCCCTGAAAGCGCCAGCGCCCGTGCCGGCGTCATCAACTCCGCGACCGTCCTGACGCAGACCCTGCGCAACCTCAGCAACACGGTGCAGACCATGCGCCAGGACGCCGAACAGGGCTTGAGCGATGCGACGCGCACGCTCAACGGCCTGCTCGGCGACCTCCAGACGATGAACGAGCGGCTGCGCACGACCGACAAGTCGGACGCCTCGCGCGCCGGCCTGCTCGACCAGCGCGACGCGCTCGTCGACCAGATCTCGCAATATGTCGACGTCCGCGTCACCTACGATTCCAGCGACGGCGTGCAGCTCTATGGCGGCAACGGCTTCGTGCTGCTGAGCGGCACGGCCCCGACGCTCAGCTTCGACGCGCGCGGCCAGATCGGCCCTGCCAACCGCTACGACCCGGATCCGGCCAAGCGGACGGTGGGGACGATCACCGCCAATGTCGCCGGCACGCCGATCGATCTCGTGGCCCAGGGCGTGTTCAAGTCCGGCAAGATCGGCGCGCTGCTCGAGCTGCGCGACAAGTCGCTGGTCGCCGCCCAGGACCAGCTCGACCAGATCGCCGCGGGCCTTGCCCAGGCGCTCGGCACCTCGTCGAGCGCGACGCCGGTCTCGCTCACCGGACCCGGCCCGGCGCAAGGTTTCGACACGCCGCTCGGACCAGGCCTGTCGGACGGCGACACGGTGACGGTGGAAGCGACCGTCAACGGCGTGAAGCAGAAGTTCACGTTCAAGCGGGTCGACGACCTCTCGGTGCCGATCAGCGACAGCATGAGCGCCGATCCGAACGACAGGGTGTTCCGGCTGACCGGCGGTTCGGCCGCGGGCCATGCGAGCCAGATGCAGGCGGCGATCGATGCCTGGGCGTCGAGCAACGGCGCGCCGGCCGGCGCGTTCCAGGTCTCGGTATCGGGCGGCAATCTGCGCGTGCTGGCCGATCCGTCGGTGGCGGGCGCCGCGGTCGGCTCGGCCAAGGCCAATGTCACGGCCCAGTCGATCAATGGCGGCGGGCCGGCTCTGCCCTTCTTCGTCGACCAGACCGCGCCGGGCGGGCTCTATTCCGACCGGGTCACCGCCGGCGGCGCGCAGCTTACGGGCCTTGCCAGCCGCATCGATCTCAACCCGGCGCTGAAAGCCGATCCGAGCGGGCTCGTGGTCATGCAGACCAATCCGCGCACGCCGGATTCGGACGTCACCCGCCCGACCTTCCTGAACCAGGCGCTTGCCAATGCCGGGCGCTATTTCGCGCCGCAGGCCGGCATCGGCTCGGCCCAGACGCCGTTCCAGGGCTCGCTCCTGTCCTATACCCGGGCGGTCATCTCGGCGCAGAGCAACGAGGCCGCCACGGCCAAGCAGCTCGACGAGGGCCAGCAGGTGGTCGTCAACCAGCTGCAGTCCCGGTTCGACCAGAGCTCCGCCGTCAATATCGATACCGAAATGACCGTGCTGATCCAGCTCCAGACCTCCTATGGCGCGAATGCCCGGGTCATGTCGGCCGTCCGCGAAATGTTCGACATCCTCAGGCAGATGTGAGGAACGACCCATGGCTATCCGCACGACCGGCATCGTTCCCGGCTTCAGTGGCACCGACTTCGTCCAGATGAAGAACCAGATGACCGAGCTGCAGCGCCAGCTCGGCTCAGGCATGAAATCGGAGACCTATGGCGGCCTCGGCCTCGACCGCTCCCTGGCGCTCAGCTTCCAGGGGTCGCGCGCCCAGGTCGCCGCCTTCCAGCAGACCATCTCGCTGGTGCAGACGCGCATCAAGATCATGGATACCGCGCTGACCGGCATGCAGAAGACGGTGTCCGACACCAAGAAGGCGCTGCTCTCGGTCGACTTCACCCTGGCCTCCGGCCGGACGGCCGCGCAGCTCACCGCCAGCAACAGCCTCGACGCCGTCATCGGCATGCTGAACAGCGACGACGGCGGCCGCTACCTGTTCGGCGGCCGGCAGACCGCCAAGCCGCCGGTGCTCGACAGCGCCACCATCATGGCCGGCCAGGACGGCAAGGCAGGGTTCCGCCAGGTGTTGCTCGAACGCATGCAGGCCGATCTCGGCTCGGCCTCGGCTTCGCCCGAGCGTGATGCGGCGGCGACCGGACGCCTGACGCTGACGGCGGCAGGCGCCAGCCCGATCACGCTCGCCGAGGACGGCAATCATCCCTTCGGCCTGAAGCTCGACACCGTCACCGGCCAGATCGGCGGCGCGACCGCGACCCTGACGGCCGGCCCGCCGGCCTCGCTGGCGATCGCGCCGGGCGCCGGCACGACCCAGGCGGGGGAAAACCTCACCATCGGCTTCAAGCTGCCCGACGGCACGACAGAGCGGATCACGCTGACCGCAGTGACCGCCGATACGGCCAGCCTCTCGCCCGGCCAGTTCCGCATCGGCGCGACCCAGGCGGAAACGCTGGAGAACATGCGCACGGCCCTCGGCGACGGCGTCTCCAAGGTGGTGGCGACCAGCCTTGCCGCCGCGTCCGCGACGAAGGCGGGCGAGGACTTCTTCAAGGGCGAGACCGACGCGGCGGCGCTGGCCGGTCCGCCGCCGGTCGAGCCGGGGGTCGCCCGGCGCCTGGTGCCCGGCGTGTCTGGCACCATGGCCGACGCGGTCGCCTTCGACACGCCGGCCAATGCCGAGAATCGCACCCTGCGCTGGTACCAGGGCGACCGGACCTCGGCCGATCCGCGCGCCACCGCGGCGGCGCAGGTCGATACCGGCGTGTCGGTCGGCTATGGCGTGCGGGCCGACGAGGAGGCCCTGCGCGCGGCCGTGCAAAACCTTGCCGTGGCAAGCGCGGTGACCTTCCGCACCGACGACAGCCTCGCCAAGGAGCGCTACCAGGCGATGACGCTCAGGGTCGGCAACGGGCTGACCGGCCAGGGTTCGGCGCAGACGGTGACCTCGATCCAGATCGAGCTTGCATCCGCCAACACCAATGCGGACTCGGCCAAGAGCCGACACAAGGAGACCGACGCCATGTTCGCCGGCCTGCTGGCCGACGTGACCGGTGTGAAGAACGAGGAGGTCGCCGCCCAGATCATGGCGCTGCAGACCATGATGCAGGCGAGCTACCAGACGAGCTCCATGCTCTCCCGCCTCAACCTCGTGAACTTCCTGTAAGCGGGGACGCCCTGCCGGAGCTCCGTCCGCGGGCCTCGCCGACGCCCTTTTCCGACCGCCGCCGTGGCGCAAGCCCGGCGGCGGTCGGCATTTGGGCCGCGACCGTACATTTTGCCAGCATTCGGCGAGCATCCAGGAAACGCCCGCAAGGGTCGTGCCTCATGCGCGGACAGGTGGCGGCGCCAGCGCGCCGAACGCGGCTTCAACCTGTGAAAACATGGCGGTGCGGAGCCCTCAGCCGCCCGCTGGTGCGGCGCAGGGGCAAACCCTCGATTGAAAATGCCGTGTCGCTATTAGTCCCAAGTGGAATTGTCGGAGCGGTGCCCCCATTTTAGTTTGCACCCCGACAATCGGGATGGCCGCGCGATTCGTTTCTTGCCCGGGAGGTGGTCCGATGAGCAGCAGCAAGCCGGCTCCGCGCCTGACTGTCGTCAGTAGCAGCGGTAGCGGAACGACCACGGCTCTCGGCCGCAGCCTCGGCCATATCCGGCGGCGGCTGGGATTGACGCTGAAGGATATCAGCGCCGGGTCCGGCATTCCGATTTCCACCTTGTCCAAGGTGCAGAACGGCCAGGCGACGCTCACCTATGAAAACCTGGTGAAGCTCGCGACCAGCCTCGGCGTCGATGTCGCGGACCTGTTCCGGGGCGATCATGCCGAGCTGCGCACGACGCGCCGGGCGATCCAGCGCAAGGGCCAGGGCAGGACCGGCGCGACCGACAGCTTCGGCTTCGAGGTGCTGGCGACCGAGCTGACGCGCAAGCGCATGACGCCGACCGTGCTGACGGTGACCGCCACCTCGTTTGACCAGACCGGCGGCCTGAAGCGGCACGAGGGCGAGGAGTTTCTCTACGTTGTCTCCGGGACCCTGGAGCTGCACACCGAATATTACGAGCCGGCGCGGCTCGAAGCGGGCGACAGCGCCTATCTCGACAGCGCGCTGGGCCACGCCTATGTGGCCGTGTCGAAGACGCCCGTGGTGGTCCTCGCCGTGCTCTCGCAAGCCGAGCCGCGCTGAGGGCGGGCCGGGTTTCGAGGCCCGCCTGCGGCCCAGGCCGCGCCGGTGAGGAAAGGAGAAGCGCCGGATCGCGCGCAGTCATGCAGCCCCACGCTCAGGGCTTTATGAGCTGCCCGAAGGCAGAACGTCTGACGCCTCAGCGGCCCGACAGGCCCGCGGCGATGTTGCGGTTGATGGAGACCAGCACGGCGAGCTTTTCCGGCTGCGGCTCGACCTCGACTTCCAGGCTGCGCTTGAAGATGAACAGGCCGAGATTGGCGATGTTGTTCTTGATCTCGAGCGGCAGCGGGTTGTCGGCCTTGGTGGCCGAGGTGGTCAGGATGGTCCAAAGCTTGCGGTTGAAGTTGAGCGCATTGCTCAACTCGCCATTGGCGCCCGGCCACTGGTCCTTGAGGGTCTGGATCCGGGCGGCCGCCTTCAAAAGCAGGCTCGCCTCGAGTTCGCGCGGGTTCGCCGTCGCCGTGATCTTAGCCGTCGACGCGTAGGCCGCTGCTCCGTGATGCATGATCCAGCAGAGTCCCTTCGTACTCGATGAGGCCCTTGGTGGCCTTCAACGCCTTGTAGAGGGAACCGGTTAATATGTGATTGTTGACTTCTGCAATGTATGGTCGTGTCGAGGGCGCCGCCTCCAGCACGTCGCGGACCATGTCGAAATACATTTCGTGGTGCTTCAGCGGATCGCGCGAGAGGTACATGAGCTGGACGACCAGGTAGATCTTCTTGCACGGCGTATCCGCCGCCTCCATGGTCATCACGTCCTTCTCGCGCAGGATCGGCGCCTCGCCCTCGATGGTCAGGCGCGTACGCTGGTCGTCGTTGGTGATGACGCTGTCGCCGAGGATGAACTTCTCGCCGGCCTTCAATTCGACCTTGAGCGCCATCGGCCCTCTCCGTGCACGATTCGAAACCGGGCGCGAGGATAGCACATCGCGCGCCCCCGAAGGTTGCGACCGGCAAACGAAAACGGCGGGGAGGGCCCCCGCCGTCTCGATCCCGGTCGCCGCCGATGTCAGCCGAACAGGCGCAGAACGCCCTGGTCGGCCTGGTTGGCGAGCGACAGCGCCTGCACCGACAATTGCTGGCGCGTCTGCAGGGCGAGCATGTTGGCGCCTTCCTCGTTCATGTCGGCGAGGGTGAGGTTGTCGGCGCCGACCTTGAGCGTATTGGCAAGCTCCTGGGTGAACTTCTGGCGGATCTGCACCAGCGCCAGGTTCGAGCCGAAGGCGCTCGACTGGGCGCGCAGCTTGTTCATGGCGAAGGTCAGGTCCTCCAGGGCATCGTTGATGTCCTTGTCGGTCTGCAGGTTGTTCGCCGCCGGCTTGATCGCCAGGTCCTTGTCGGTCGAGAGGCGCGCGCCGGTAATGGTCAGCGAGGAGGTCTGCTTCTCGTTGAACATGGCCTGCAGCGTGTCGCCGTCGAGCAGGTTGATGCCGTTATAGCCGGCATCGCGCGCGAGCTGGTCGATCTGCCGGCGCAGCTCGCCGAACTGGATGGCGATGTCGGTGCGGGTCGGATTGATCTTGCCGGCCGGCTGCGAGGAATTGGTCGCGTCAAAGCCGAGATTGCGCATGACCGTCGCGGAGGCGCCGGTGGCCGTGATCGCGATGGGCTGGGTGCCCGTCGCCTCGATCAGCAGGCGGCCGTCGGGCGTCAGCGACGCCTTGGCGTCGGCGCCCGAGGCCGTGCCGATCGCGACACCCGTGCCGGTCGCCGCGGCGCTGCTCGAATTGTCGTTGATGGCATTGACCAGGTCCTGCACCGTCATCCCGGCGGCGATCGTCAGCGTCGTCGTCCGGTTGGTGCCGGTATTGATGGTCAGTGTGTCGCCCGCAGCGAAGCCAAGGCCGGTGACGAGGTCGGTATTGGGTTTCAGCGCGGTCGGGGTGCCTGCCGTATCCTTCGGGGTCAGGCCGGAAAGACGGGCGAGCGTCGAGGCCGAGCCCTGGGCCTGGCGGGCGATCGCCTGCATGTTGGTGACCACCTTGATGATCGCCGAAATGCCGTTGTCGGCCGCCTGCAGCGTCTGCACGGCATTGCCGATGCCGTCGAGCAGGTTGGTGATGTCGGCGGCGCGGCCGTTGAGCTGGGCGGCCGAGAAATAGTTGCCGGGATTGTCGAGCGCCGAATTGACCCGCTTGCCGGTGGACAGGCGCGTCTGCGTCTGGTCGCGGAGGCCGGCCGTATCGATCAGCGACAGCAGATTGCTGCGAATGCCTTTCGACAGAACGATATCGCTCATAGGACCATCCTCATGCCTCGCGCCGCGAATCCCTCGCGCGCCCTCTCTTCTCCCGCACTCTTGCCGGTTAACCTTTCCTAATCGTTAACGCCGTGGCGCCGCGCGAAAAAAATGTGCGCAGAGAAGGGCTTATGCCATGGCGACGGACCACGGGCGAGGCGGCAGAAGTTAACCGGCAGGATTTGCCGGGCGGCAGAATGGGAGCGAAAATGGCCGGGCGCGGCCGGTCGGCACGTTGTCGCCCGGTCTTGCGCCGCGGCCGCCGTTCCGGGCGATGGCGGCTTTCTCCGTTGGGGCGAGGATCGATCATGGACGAGACGCTGGAAGACCGGCTCGTCACGCTGGCGGCGCGGAATCAGCAGGCGCTGCAGGAGCTTTTCGATGCCGGCGAGCTTCCGACCGCCGCCTATCATCCGCGCCTGCGCGCCCTGCACGAGGACAATGCGCGGGCGCTCGGCGACATCATCGACCGGCATGGCTGGCCGGACCGGACGATCGCGGGGGAGAAGGGGCGGAGGCTGCCTGGCTGGTGGCGCAGCATGCGGTCTTCGATCTCGCCTTCATGCAGCGCTGCGCCGATCTGGTCGAACGGGCGGTGGCGGCGGGAACCGTGCCCGGCTGGCAGCTTGCCTTCCTGCAGGACCGGCTGAGGACCCTGTCCGGCCGGCCTCAGGTCTACGGCACGCAGTTCCAGCCTGACGCGGACGGCTGGCCCGTGCCCTGTCCGATCGAGGATGCCGCCGGGGTCGACACGCGGCGGGCGGCGCTCGGACTGAACACGCTCGCCGCGCGGACCGAGGAGATGCGGGCGCGGGAGGCCGAGGCGCGCCGGCGGCGCTGACGGCCGGGGCGCTCAGGGCCGGGCGTTCAAGGCGGGCAGGCTCACGAAGACAAGGTAGAGAAACAGGCCGACGCCCATGCCGACGATCGCGGCGAAGACGAAGGCGGTCTGCCGCCAGCCCAGCACGCGCGCCATGGGCGGGCCGAAGATCGCGACGGAGAGGAGCACCATCAGGGCGGCCCAGGCATAGGTGCCGACGGTGCGGGATATGCCGAGCCCCGGGCCGTAGAGGCTGAGAAGCACGATCGAGCCGGCAAAGATCACGGCGAAGAGAACGGCGCGCAGGCGCAGCATGCTGGGCTCCGGAATGGGCGCCGCCGGGTCGTCAGGCAGCAGATCGGCTGGTTGCGATGTGAGACGATGCGTTTCGCAATGGCCGAATAGGCCGCTCAAATCAAGAAGCGGCTCTTTGCATCAAGGTCAGGCGAGCCCGCAACGGCGCCGATGCCAGACAGCGCGCGCGAACACACGCCAAGGCGCGATGCGCGGTCCGGACACCCGATCGCGCCCCTTGCCGGTCAGGCGATGGTATTGACCTTCGAGCCGGCCTTGGCTTCGGCTTCCTTGGCCTGGCGACGCTTGATGATCTGGGCCATCAGGTTCTCTTCGGCGATCGCCGCATTGCTCTTGCCGCCGGTCACGGCGTTCTGCAGCGCTTCCTCGGGCGAGCCGCCGAGGCCGCCGCCGAACAGGGCATTGGCGTTCTGCGCCGCGGTCGTATCGGTGTTGCCGCCGAGAATGGCGTTGAGCGAGCCGCCGCCGCCGGCGCCCGCCAGCACGGAAGCGACCGAGTTCGGCTGGCCGCCGAGCGAATTGAGGAGCTGGGCGGTATTGCCCATGGCTTCGCCGATGGCGGCGGCGCGCTTGCCGCTCCAGACCTGCGACTGCTGGTAGGGCGTCAGATCGTAGAAGCCGCGTCCACCGATGACGGCCATGGCCGAACCTTCCTGGTCATTGCTGGCGCGGAGGGTAGGGGGCACGGCCTTAAGCCTTGGTTACGGACGCGCGCGCGAGACATGCTTCGATGCCTGCATGCGGACGACGGCAGCCCGGGCCGCGCGCATCAAGAAGAGTGAGGGCTTAATCGTCGTTTAACCTTTGCGGCGGGGCCCGACACATTCGTTATCCCGAGCATGTTTCGTTAAGAACTCGCCCCTAAAGCTAGGGTTGCAGTCCAAAGTGGCTGTCCTCCCGGACGAACCGGGATGCTCCTCCAGACCAGAAGGTCAACTGTCATGGCGTCCAATATCACGCTCTCGGCTGGCGTCCGCTCGAACCTGCTCAACCTGCAGAACACCGCCGACCTCAAGAACATCACCCAGACGCGCCTCTCGACCGGCAAGAAGGTCAACTCGGCGCTCGACAATCCCTCCAACTTCTTCACCGCCGCCTCGCTGTCGTCCCGCGCCAGCGACCTGTCGAACCTGCTCGACGGCATGGCGAACGGCATCCAGACGATCCAGGCGGCCAATAACGGCCTCAGCTCGATCACCACGACCCTGCAGTCCATGCAGTCGACGCTGAACCAGGCGCGTCAGGACAAGTCGTTCCAGACGCAGTCCTACGAACTCAATGCAGCTGACATCTCGGCCGGCGAGACCATGAGCTTCTCGGGTGGCTCGATCGGCACGACCCCGGTTTCGGTCGCTCTGACTGCGCCTGGGCCGGCGACGGCGGCGACGCTGACGGGTGTTGGCATGGGCGCCACTCTTGGCGGTACTCCTGCTGCCATCACCATTCAGGCGACGGGCCTCAATGGCGGCACGGCTGTCTCGGTCGGCACGCTTGCTGCGACCGACGATGCGAATGCTGTGGCGACCAAGATCAACACGGCATTGAACGGTGCTACGGGCGGCAACGGTGGTGTCGTCGCTTCGGTGTCGGGCGGTCAACTGGTTCTGACCAGCGCGAGCGGCAACAATGTCACCCTCGCTGGTGACACTGGCACGCTGGATTCGATGGGCTTCCTTACTGCCAATCGCGCCTCGACCAATGGCGCTCCGAGTGCTCCTGTGGCGCGCACCGTCGATCAGATGGTGACGGCGATCAATGGAACCGCCGGTCTCATCGGCAAGGTCACGGCGTCGAACGACAACGGCAAGCTGCGCATCCAGAACCTGTCGACCCAGGATCTGACCACCACCGGCGTCACCAACGGCAAGATCGATGGCTCGACCTCGACCGGCACCGTTGCCGGCAACAGCGTGCGCACCTCGCTCGCCAAGCAGTTCAACGACCTGCGTGACCAGCTCACCAAGTTCGGCGACGACGCTTCCTTCAACGGCGTCAACCTGCTGCGCGGCGACAACCTGAAGCTGACCCTCAATGAGACCGGCACCAGCTTCATCAACGTCCAGGCCAAGGACAAGAACGGCAGCGCCACCTCGATCGACAACACCTTCCTGAAGGTCGATGCGGTCACCGCTCAGAACTTCGACAGCGACACCACGCTGGACGGCAAGCTGGACGTGATCAAGGACGCCCTGTCCTCGATCCGCTCGGTCTCGTCGTCGCTCGGCAGCCAGCTCTCCTCGGTGCAGGCCCGCAAGGACTTCACCAAGCAGATGATCAACACGCTGCAGGTCGGCTCGGACAACCTGACGCTGGCCGACACCAACGAGGAAGGCGCGAACCTTCTGGCGCTCAACACCCGCCAGTCGCTGCAGACCACCTCGCTGTCGTTCGCCTCGCAGGCCGACCAGGCGGTTCTCCAGTTCCTGCGCTAAGTTCCAGCGCTTTAGGGGATACCGAACAGTACCAGCGGCGGCGCCTCATGCGCCGCCGTTTCTCTTTGCGCTGAGCTTGCAGAAAGGCGCTAGTGCAATGACACAAGCGCCTGATCACCGACGGTCAGCTGAACTGAAAATCGTTCTGGTGCAGGTTCACCAATGCGACGTTTTTCAGGAGAATGCTGTTCGACGCATCGACAGTGATCAAGACATCGGCACCGATCTGTGCACTTGCCGCCCGAACCGCGGCATAGTCGGCAAAGATGCTGGAAGAGATCTGGATGACATCTCCGACAGCAGCTCCAGCGGAAAAATCGTTGATCGTGTCTTTGCCAAAGTTCGCCGCGAATACGAAGGTGTCGCTGTCCGCACCGCCGATGAGGATGTCATTGCCGTCGCCACCGATGAGGATATCGTTGCCGGCGAGGCCGGACAGGGTGTCGCTGCCCGAGCCGCCGGTGATGATGTTGTTGCCTTCATTGCCGGTGCCGGTGAAGCTGCCGGTGCCGATATAGGTCAACCGCTCGATCTCATATCCTGGCTTGAGCACGTAGCTGGCCGCCGTGGAACGAACCTCGTCATTCCCTTCGTTGGCAAACTCATAAACGATGTCATTGAAGCTATCGACGATGAAGACGTCATCGCCGGCGCCACCAAAGAGGGTGTCGTTGCCGGCGCCGCCGTCGAGGAAGTCATTGCCGGTATTGCCCATGAAGACGTTCGCGGCAGTGTCACCGGTCAAAACGTCGTCGTGGGCCGAGCCGTGGATGTTCTCGATGCTGGCCAAAATATCGCCGGCCGCTTCGCCACCGGAGTTGACGTTGGTCACCAGGTTGATGGTGACGGCAGCGTCGCTGGCCGTGTAAGCGGCAGTGTCGGTTCCGACCCCTCCATGGAGAATGTCAGCGCCTCCGCGGCCGACGAGATAGTCGTTTCCACCTTCCCCCCAGAGATAATTGGCATTCGCGTCGCCAGCCAGATGGTCCCCGAAGTTTGAGCCTGAGATGTATTCGATGTTGTCGAAGGTATCGCCGGCTGCGTCGCCGCCATGCACGCCGCTCGCCAGATCGATCGTCACGGCGGATGTTGCCGAGAAATACTGTGCCCAGTCCAGGCCTGCCCCGCCGATGAGTGCGTCCGCACCCGCGCCGCCTACCAACCAATCGTTGCCGTCACCACCAACGAGCGTGTCATTGCCGGCAAGGCCGTATAGCACGTCGCTACCGGTTCCACCGGTGATGATGTTGTTGCCTTCGTTGCCGGTGCCGGTGAAGCTGCCGGCGCCGGTATAGGTCAGGCGCTCGATCTCGTATCCTGGCTTGAGCACGTAGCTGGCCGCCGTGGAACGAACCTCGTCATTCCCTTCGTTGGCAAACTCATAAACGATGTCGTCGAGGCTATCGACGATGAAGACGTCATCGCCGGCGCCACCAAAGAGGGTGTCGTTGCCGGCGCCGCCGTCGAGGAAGTCATTGCCGGCATTGCCCATGAAGACGTTCGCGGCAGTGTCACCGGTCAAAACGTCGTCGTGGGCCGAGCCGTGGATGTTCTCGATGCTGGCCAAAATATCGCCGGCCGCTTCGCCACCGGTGTTGACGTTGGTCACCAGGTTGATGGTGACGGCAGCGTCGCTGGCCGTGTAAGCGGCAGTGTCGGTTCCGACCCCTCCATGGAGAATGTCAGCGCCTCCGCGGCCGACGAGATAGTCGTCTCCACCTTCCCCCCAGAGATAATTGGCATTCGCGTCGCCAGCCAGATTGTCGCCGTAGTTTGAGCCTGAGATGTATTCGATGCTGTCGAAGGTGTCCCCGGCGGCGTCGCCGGTATGTTGGCCGCTCGCCAGGTCGATCCCTATCCAGGATGTTGCGGTGGCGTACTGCGCCCAATCCAGACCGGCGCCGCCAATGAGCGAATCCGCGCCGGCGCCTCCAATTAGCGAATCGCTACCGTCGCCGCCAATGAGGGTGTCATTGCCGGCGAGGCCGGACAGGGTGTCGTTCCCTGCACCACCGGTGATGACGTTGTTGCTGGCATTGCCGGTGCCGGTGAAGCTGCCGGTGCCGATGAAGGTCAGGCGCTCGATCTCGGACTGGGCATTGAGCGTGTAGCTCGCTGCCGTCGCACGAACCTCGTCGTTGCCTTCGTTGGCGAAGTCAAAAACAACGTCGGAGGAGCTGTCGACGATGAAGATGTCGTCGCCAGCGCCACCATAAAGCGTGTCGTTGCCGGCCCCGCCGTCGAGAATGTCGTTGCCGGCGCCGCCCCTGAGGTCATTGACCGAGGCATCGCCGGTGATCGCGTCGTCATAAGCCGAGCCATCGATGTTCTCGATGGCAAAGAGACGATCGCCGGCTGCCTCGCCACCGGTATTGATATTGGTCGCGAGGTTGATTGTGACGCCGGCGCTGCTGGACGTATAGCCAGCCGTGTCAAATCCGCCGCCGCCATTCAATTCGTCGGCGCCACCGCGGCCGACGAGGTAGTCGTCACCGCCTTCGCCCCACAGATTGTTGGCATTGGCATCACCGTAGAGCTGATCTCGATAGTTCGAGCCGGTGATCATCTCGATGCTGTCGAAGGTGTCACCGGCCGCATCGCCATAATGCTGGCCGCTGGCGAGATCGATGGTCACGCCTGCGGCCGCCGAGAAGTATTGGGCTATATCCGATCCGGCCCCG
The DNA here is from genome assembly GCA_000751295.2 of bacterium YEK0313. Taxonomy (NCBI): domain Bacteria; species bacterium YEK0313. The sequence continues at coordinate 4,426,824 of CCMO02000001.1, read as the reverse complement.
CCGATCAGTGCGTCGGCGCCAGCCCCGCCGATAAGCCAGTCATTGCCGTCACCGCCGATGAGCGTGTCGTTGCCGGCCAGACCGTAGAGCACGTCGACACCAGCCCCGCCGGTGATAATGTTGTTGCCGGCATTGCCGGTGCCGGTGAAGTTGCCGGTGCCGATGAAGGTCAGGCGCTCGATCTCGGACTGGGCATTGAGCGTGTAGCTCGCTGCCGTCGCACGAACCTCGTCGTTGCCTTCGTTGGCGAAGTCAAAAACAACGTCGGAGGAGCTGTCGACGATGAAGATGTCGTCGCCTGCGCCGCCGGAAAGGGTATCGGTGCCCGCCCCACCGTCCAGGATATCGTTGCCGCCGTTGCCGATGAGGACATTGTTGCCGGTATTGCCAGTCAGCGTGTCGTCAAAAGCGGAGCCATGGACGTTCTCGATATCGATGAGGCTGTCGCCGGCCGCGTCGCCGCCAGTGTTGACGTTAGTCGCGAGGTTGACAGTTACGGCTGCGCCACTCGACGTGTAGGCTGCAGTGTCGGAACCAAACATGCCGCCATCCAGCATGTCAGCTCCGCCGCGGCCTTCAAAATAGTCGTTGCCGTCCCCACCCCAGAAACTGTTGGCATTCGCGTCGCCGAATAGGGAGTCGTTGTAGATTGAGCCGGAGATGCGCTCGATGCTGTCGAAGGTGTCGCCGGCCGCGTCGCCGGTATGTGCTCCGCTCACCAGATCAATTCTCACAGCGGCTGTCGCGGTATTGTACAGGGCCCAGTCGGTTCCGGCCCCGCCAATGAGTGCATCGGCTCCGGCCCCGCCGATCAACCGGTCGTCTCCATCCCCCCCGACAAGCCTGTCGCCGCCGTCAAGGCCATAGAGCCAGTCATCACCTCCACCGCCGGCAATGACATTGTTCCCGGCCGTTCCCGTCAGGTTATCGGCAAAACCGGAGCCGATCAGGTTTTCGATATTGCTGATAACGTCGCCGGTGGCGTCGCCGCCGCCGTGAATGCCAGTCGTCAGGTTGACCGTCACGCCTGCCGCACTGGTGGCGTAGGACGCAGTGTCGTCGCCGGCGCCGCCATTGATCGTATCGCCACCGGCACCGCCTGTGATGACATTGGCGTTGCCGTCGCCGATCAGGCTGTCCGCGTTGGCCGAGCCGATCAGGTTCTCGATGCCAGCCAGGATATCGCCGGCCGCTTCGCCGCCACTGTTGACGCCTGTCGCAAGGTTGATGGACACCGCCGCGGCGCTGCCAGCATACGAGGCCGTGTCGCTGCCCGCTCCGCCGTTGATCGTGTCCGCGCCGAGACCACCGACGAACAGGTTGGCGTTGGCATCCCCGGTCAGGCTGTCGGCATAGGCCGAGCCGACAAGATTTTCGATGTTCGTCAGGGTGTCGCCGGTGGCGTCGCCACCACTGCCGGATCCGGTCAAGAGATTGACCGTGACGGCGGCTGCGCTTGCAGCATATGAGGCCGTGTCATTGCCGCCTGCGCCGTTCAAGACATCCGCGCCGCCACCCCCAATGAGCGTGTCGTTGCCATTGCCGCCGGTGATGATGTTGGCCGCGCTGTTACCGGTGCCGGTGAAACCGCCATTCCCGACATAGGTCAGATTTTCGACGGTCGCGCCCAGCGTGTAGCTCGACAATGTCGTTCTGATCTCATCGGTGCCGCCATCGGCGGCCTCGGTTACGGTGTCGCCGGCGGCATCGACCACATAGACGTCGTCGCCACCGCCGCCAGCCATCAGATCGTTACCACCGGCGCCGTCGATGAGATTGGCGTTGGCGTCACCTGTCAGGGTATCCGCGAATGCGGAGCCGACGAGGTTCTCGACATCGGCCAATATGTCGCCAGCGGCATCGCCGCCGGTGCCAAGGCCGGTTGCGAGGTCGACGATCACCGCCGTGCCGCTTGACGCGTAGCTTGCCGTGTCTCGGCCCGCACCACCCAGAAGCACGTCCGCGCCGCTGCCGCCGGTCAGAAGGTCGTCGCCGTCTCCGCCTTCGAGGCGGTCATCACCGGCCTGGCCGTCGAGCTGGTCATTGCCCAGGCCGCCGACCAGGACATTGCTCTCGTCATTGCCTATGCCGGAGAAGTCGCCGGTGCCGATAAAGGTCAGCTTCTCGACATGGGCTCCGAGCGTGAAGGTGAGGGCGGTCGAACGCACTTCGTCGCTGCCTTCGGCAGCATTTTCGACGATGAGGTCGGCAGGGGAATCGACCAGATAGATATCGTCGCCCAAGCCGCCGATCAGCGTATCGTTCCCCGCCGCACCATCCAGCCTGTCGTTGCCTGCGCCCCCGGACAGGACATTGCTGCCGGCATCACCGGTGAGCGCATCGTCGAAAGCCGAACCTGTGACATTCTCAATGCCGCTGAGCTGATCGCCTTCGGCGTCACCCCCCGTATGCGTGCCCGTTGTCAGGTTCACCGTGACCCCGGCGGAGCTGCTCGCATAGGACGCGAGATCGAGGCCGCCGCCGCCGCTCAGAGTGTCTGTGCCGCCGCCGCCAACGAGCACGTCGTCACCCAGGCCCCCCTGCAGATGGTTCGCGGTCGCATCGCCAATCAAAATGTCGGCGTGATTGGAGCCGGCAACAATCTCGATGCTGTCAAGGACGTCGCCCGCAGCATCGCCGCCATGAATTCCGGTCGAAAGGTCCACCGTCACGCCGCTGACGCTCGTCACATAGGAGGCCGTATCGATACCGGCCCCGCCGGCCAACACGTCCGCCCCCGCTCCTCCAATCAGCGTATCGTTGCCGGCGCCACCGGTGATGGTGTTGGCGTCGCCATTGCCGACACCGGTAAAGTCGCCCGTGCCTACGAAGGTGAGCCGCTCAATATTGGCGCCGAGCGTAAACGAGGTCGCGCTCGAGCGGACCTCGTCATCGCCCTGGCCAGCAAGCTCGCTGACTACATCCGCGCTGCTGTCGACGAGATAGATGTCGTCGCCGGTGCCTCCGCGCAGCGTATCGGTGCCTGTCCCGCCGTCCAGCAGGTCATTGCCGGCATCGCCGTTCAGCGTATCGTTTCCGGCACCGCCGCTCAAAGCGTCATTGCCACCGCCACCGGTGAGCACATTGGATCCGCTATTGCCGGTCAGCGCGTCGTCGAAGGCCGAGCCGGTGAGATTCTCGATACCGTTCAGGACGTCGCCTTCCGCATCGCCGCCGGTATTGGCTCCGCCCGCCAGGGAGACGAAGACGGCCGAGCCGCTCGCAGCGTAGCTCGCCAGATCCGTGCCAGCATCACCGTTCAAAACGTCGGCGCCTTGGCCCCCAATCAGGATGTCATTGCCGCCGCCGCCGCTCAGCGTGTCATTGCCATTGCCGCCGGCCAGCGTATTGGCTGCACCGTTGCCAACGATCGTATCGTTGCCGTCGCCGCCGTCGATCTGGGTGATGCCGGTCAGCGTTGCGCCGCTGAAGTCAAAGTGGTTGTCCGTGCCGTCGCCGCGAACCACGACATTGGCAAAGCCATTGGCTGAAATATGCTCAACGCCAGCGATCGCCTGCAGCCCGATGACGGTGTTCGCGGAAAGGGCCTTGATCGTGTCAATGCCGTCACCGCCGGCGACATTGTCGAAGCCGTCGCCCGCGCCCGAATAGTGGAATTGGTCGTCGCCTGCGCCGCCGGCAAGCGTATCGTTGCCTGCGCCACCAATCAGGACGTCGGCCGCCGTATTGCCTGTCAGGGCGTCATTGCCGCCAAGGCCCGACAGCGTCCAGAAATCGGAGGTGGGGGCGACGAAGATATCATCACCGGATGTTCCGACATAGGCTGCGGCATCCGGCACGTTCGACAGGTTGATGGTGAACGCCTTGTCGATGCTGAGCCCTGCCTGATCTGTGACGCGCACGTTGATCGCGTGGCTCACCTGGGTCTCGAAATCGAGGACGGCACCGCTGGCAACCGTGACGACACCGGTCGTCGCGTCGATGACAAACCGACCGCCGGCATCGTCGAGGAGGGTGTAGGTGAAGATCGAACCGGCATCCGGATCGACACCGGTGACGGTTCCGATGACGGTGCCTGCCGTTGCGTTCTCCGCAACGGTGCCGCCGGTCAGCGTTGCATCGATGGGGGCCTCATTGCGATCTGTGACCGCCAGCGTGAAGCTCTTGTCGACGCTGAGGCCTGCCTGATCGGTGATGCGCACGTTGATAGCGTGGCTTACCTGGGTCTCGAAATCGAGGACGGCACCGCTCGCAACCCTGATGACACCGGTTGTCGCGTCGATGATGAACCGACCGCCCGCATCGTCGAGGAAGGCGTAAGTGAAGGTCGAGCCGGCATCCGGATCGACGCCGGCGACGGTTCCGACGATCGTGCCGGCCGTTGCATGCTCCGCGACGTTGCCGCCGGTCAGTGTTGCATCGGTTGGCGCCTCATTGCGATCAGCGACCGCCAGCGAGAAGCTCTTATCGACGCTGAGGCCTGCCTGGTCTGTGACGCGCACACTGACGGTGTGGCTCTGCTGAGCTTCGAAATCGAGGACGGCACCGCTCGCAACCGTGATGACACCGGTTGCTGCGTCGATCACGAACCGACCGCCAGCATCGTTGAGGAGCGCGTAAGTGAAGGTCGAGCCGGCATCCGGATCGACGCCGGCGACGATTCCGACGATCGTGCCGGCCGTTGCATTCTCCGCGACGGTGCCGCCGGTTAGCGTTGCATCGGTTGGGGTCTCGTTGCGATCTGTGATCGCCAGCGAGAAGCTCTTGTCGACGCTGAGGCCTGCCTGGTCTGTGACGCGCACACTGACGGTGTGGCTCTGCTGAGCTTCGAAATCGAGGACGGCACCGCTCGCGACCGTGATGACACCGGTTGCCGCGTCGATCACGAAGCGCCCGCCGGCATCGTCGAGGAGCGCGTAGGTGAAGGTCGAGCCGGCATCCGGATCGACGCCGGCGACGGTGCCGACGATCGTGCCGGCCGTTGCATTCTCCGCGACGGTGCCGCCGGTTAGCGTTGCATCGGTTGGGGTCTCGTTGCGATCTGTGATCGCCAGGGTGAAACCTTTGTCGACGCTAAGGCCTGCCTGGTCGGTGATGCGCACGCTGATCGCGTGGCTTACCTGGATCTCGAAATCGAGGACCGCACCGCTCGCGACCGTGATGACACCGGTTGCCGCGTCGATCACGAAGCGCCCGCCGGCATCGTCGAGGAGCGCGTAGGTGAAGGTCGAGCCGGCATCCGGATCGACGCCGGCGACGGTTCCGACGATCGTGCCGGCCGTTGCATTCTCCGCGACGGTGCCGCCGGTTAGCGTTGCATCGGTTGGGGTCTCGTTGCGATCTGTGATCGCCAGGGTGAAACCTTTGTCGACGCTAAGGCCTGCCTGGTCGGTGATGCGCACGCTGATCGCGTGGCTTACCTGGATCTCGAAATCGAGGACCGCACCGCTCGCGACCGTGATGACACCGGTTGCCGCGTCGATCACGAAGCGCCCGCCGGCATCGTCGAGGAGCGCGTAGGTGAAGGTCGAGCCGGCATCCGGATCGACACCGGTGACGGTTCCGACGATCGTGCCTGCCGCTGCGTTCTCCGCAACCGTGCCACCGGTCAGCGTTGCACCCGTCGGTGCCTCATTGCGATCTGTGACCGCCAGCGTGAAGCTCTTGTCGACGCTGAGGCCCGTCTCATCAGTGACACGCACGCTGATGGCGTGGCTTGCCTGAGCCTCGAAATCGAGGTTGGCACCATTCGCCACCGTGATGACACCGGTCGTGGCATCGATCATGAAACGCCCGCCGGCGTCGTCGAGGAGGGCATAGGTGAAGGTTGCTCCGGGATCAGGGTCGACACCTGTGACGGTGCCGACCGTTGTACCGGCGGCCGCATTCTCAAGGACCGAATCACCGGAAAGAGACGCATCGATCGGTGCCAAAGGCATGTTCTTTCCCCCACGAATGCTATGTGCCCAAGGGAGAGAATGATTTGGTCTTTTACGGAGTCAAGCTTATCTTGAATCTATAAACTACATAATGAAGTTGTATTGTTTTTTGTAGTGTAAAGTCGCTCTTTGATGTTTGCACGGCCATGTGGTGTAGAAATAAAATGACGCCACGCGATAGGATCGCTGCGCCGAGCGGGTAGGCGAGCCGCACGTCCGGAAGCAATATTCCCTGCGTCAAGATCAGGAGCGAAACGTGCAGTCCGAGACGGGCAGGTCGCATCATGCGATCTCTACGCCAGGCCACACCGAACGGCTCGTTGCCATTGTTGCCGATTACCGTCGATCGCTGGTCGCCGTCGGCCTTTTCTCGGGAGTCATGAACCTGCTGGCGCTTGGCGGATCGATCTACATGCTCCAAGTCTACGATCGCGTTCTGGCCAGCCGAAGCATTCCGACCCTGGTCGGGTTGACCCTCATGCTGGTGTTCGTCCTCGCCATCCAATGTGCCCTTGACGTCATCCGGCAGCGCGTGCTGGTCCGGATCGGCGCCGCGATTGACCGACGGCTCGCGCCGCGCGTTTTCGATTTGACCATTTGGACGGCGTTGCGCCAGGACCTGCACCACAGTGCGCTCCAGTCCCGGCGCGATCTCGACGCGATGAGGGCTTTCGTATCAGGGCTCGGGCCGACCACGTTCTTCGATTTGCCCTGGCTGCCGATCTTCGTCGGCTTTTGTTTTGCTTTACATTTCTGGGTCGGCATTGCGGCCGCCGTTGCCTGTGTCATCCTGTTCGGCCTCACGCTTCTGACGGACAGGGCGACGCGCAAGCCGACCGGCGTCGCTGCGCGTGAGGGGACGGCTCGCGCCGCCATGAGCGAAAGTGTCAGGCGAAACGCTGAGACGATTGTCGCCATGGGAATGCAGGAGGCGCTGCTGACGCGTGTCCTGCGGACCAACGATCACTTCTTGCGCGCGAACGAGACCGTGTCGGATCAGGTCAATAGCTATGCGGCGGTTTCGCGTATCTTCCGAACGCTGGCGCAGTCCGCGATGCTCGGGCTCGGCGCTTACCTGGTTTTGCTCGGCCAGATGTCGGGTGGCGCGATGATCGCTGCGTCGATCCTGCTCGGACGAGCTCTGGCCCCGATCGAGCTCGCGGTTGCGCATTGGAGCGGCTTCACCGCCGCGCGGCAGGCCTTTGCGCGGCTTCGTGATGCGATCGCCATGCTCGGACAAGAGACGGTGCCGCTGCCGTTGCCTCTGCCAAAGCGTATGCTCACCGCGGAGCAACTCTTCGTTGGGCCTCCCGGTGCGCCGGACAGCATTGTTCAAGGAGTTTCCTTCTCGCTCCTTGCGGGACAGGCGCTCGGTGTCATCGGCCCATCGGCATCCGGCAAGTCGACCCTGGCTCGAGCGTTGGCCGGGGTCTGGTCGCCACTGCGGGGCTCCCTGCGTCTCGATGGCGCCGAGATCTCACAATGGCGGCCAGAGATTCGCGGACACTTCATTGGGTATCTGGCCCAGGAAATCGGCCTGCTGGACGGGACAATCGCTGAGAACATTGCGCGCTTCCGCACGGACGCGGACGCTAGCGAGGTTGTCGAGGCGGCACGCGTAGCGGGCGCCGACGAGATGATCCGCCGGTTACCGCAGGGGTATGAGACGAGGATCGGCGAGGGAGGTCTTGCGCTCTCCGGGGGACAACGGCAGCGCATTGCGCTCGCGCGGGCGGTCTACGGCAACCCGTTTCTCGTCATTTTGGACGAGCCCAACGCAAATCTGGATGCGGACGGTGAGGCGGCCGTTGCTCAGGCGATCCGTCACATTCGCGATCATGGTGGGATCGTGATCGTGATCGCCCATCGGCCGAGCGCGATCAAGGTGGTCGACGTGGTCGCCGCGATGAAGGAAGGACGGATGGTGGCGTTCGGCCCGCGCGACGAGGTGCTGAGAACCGTCCTCGCACCGGGCAGAGGGGCGCCAACCAGATGACGAAGCTGCAACTCACGAAGACCGCGGGGGCGGCTTCAGGTATTGCCGAACAGGAACGTTCGATCCGCCGCCTCGTCCGTGCGGGGTTGTTGGTGGTGACTGTCCTGGTCGGAGGCGGTGGGCTGCTTGCCACAATGGTGCCGCTCGCTGGCGCCGTGATCGCGCCCGGCTCGGTCGTCGTCGAGTCCAATGTGAAAACCGTCCAGCATCCGACTGGCGGGGTGATCGGTGAGATCCGTGTGCGCGATGGCGCAACGGTGAGTGAAGGGGATCTGCTGATCCGATTGGACGACACGGTGACGCGCGCCAATCTGCAGTTGGTTACGAAACAGCTCGGCGAGAACTATGCCCGTCGAGCGCGCCTCGAAGCCGAGCGGGATGGCCGCGATGAACTGTCCTGGCCGGGTGGGTTTCCAGGACCGGACGAACAGGCAGAATTGCGGGAGGCATTCGAGGGGGAGGCGCGCCTTATCAGGGCGCGCCGCAATGCGCGATCAGGTCTGCGCAAGCAACTTGCGGAACGGATCGGCCAGATCAGAGAGGAAATCACGGGGCTCGCGGCGCAGGAGGCGGCGCGGCGCAGGCAAGTCGATCTCATCGGTCGCGAGCTGATCGATATCAAGGCCTTGTTCGATCGCAATCTCGTGCCTCGGACACGTGTTGTCGAGCTTGAGCGCGAGTCAGCACGGCTGGCCGGCGAGGTTGGCCAATATGTCGCTGAGCGCGCTCGTGCCGAGGCGCGGATTACGGAAGCCGAATTGCAGATCGCACAGATCGAACAGGAGCTCCAACGGGAAGTCTCGACCGAACTACGGGAGGTCCAGGCGAAGATCGGCGAATTGATCGAGCGGCGTGTCGCGGCTGAAGATCTCTTGAAGCGCGTCGATATTCGTGCGCCGCAGTCAGGCTATGTCCACCAACTCGTCTTCCATACGACGGGGGGCGTGATTCAACCGGGGCAACCGATCATGATGATCGTGCCGCGCGATGACACTCTGGTGGTCGAGGTTCGGGTCCACCCCAACGACATCGATCATGTCGCCATCGGGCAATCGGCGTTCGTGCGGCTCACGGCCTTCCCGCAGCGGACCTCACCTCAGGTGGAGGGCCGGGTCACACGGCTTTCTGCCGATGTCGCGCGGGACAGCCAGGCGCAGGTCGCTTTCTTTACAGCACGCGTCGCGGTGGACGAGAGCAACCTTCTTGCGCTGAGGCCATTGAAGGTCGTTCCCGGAATGCCAGCGGAAGTGTTTCTAAGGACGGGAGATCGGACGATCTTGTCCTATCTCCTCAAACCCCTGACCGATCAGATCGCACGAGCCTTTCGCGAGCAATAAGGCCGCAATGGCGTATCGAGCCTCCCGCTCACGCCACCTTCTCGACCCGTGGATGCTCGGCGGATCCCGCTGCCTTTTCCTCCTCGCGACGCTGCAACTCGCGGCCATAGGCGCGCAGCTTGAGGATCATCTCGTCGGGGTATTGGCTGACCACCTTGCCGGTCTCTTTGTTGACCGTGCGAAACACCAGGGTGGCCGCATCCTCGTCCATGTCGATGCGGTTCTGCAGCGATTCCCGGATGCTGTCGGCGAGGCGCTGCATGCGGGCCTGGCGGTCGGCGAAGGTGCGTTCGTCGCGCGCCGCGCCGTCGCCGGAGCGGCGGTCGTCCGTATTGGCGGTCGTGCCCGACGAGAGCGGCTGCGAAACGCGCTGGCCATGGGGCAGCTCGGTGCGAACCGCCTCGCGATACAATTCGGTTTCCGGCCTGCCGACGTAAGCTGTCCCGACGGCCGGCCGCGGGGACGAGATGTCCATGGCCATGCTCCCTAAGGTCAGGGGCGACGCGTGTCCCTTCCCATGGGTGACGTTAGACCGTGGCGGTTGAATCCCGGGTAAGCCCGAAACTTCAAATTGTCTGCAAATGCGCGGCGCCGGGCGTTTTCAACAGCGCCGGCGGGCGCCGTCAGAGCTCGCGCGACAGGGCCAGCGGCGCGCCGGTGCCGGCGGCGCGGCCCGGCGTCTTGCCGTCGGCGCCGTAGCCGGCGGCCCGCTGCTTGGCCTCGACGGCGGAGGCGACCTGGCGGATGACGCCCTCGGCGACTGCGTGGGCGGTGGCGAGCACGGCGAGGTTGACCTCGAGCGCCTTCTGCAGGTCGTCATTGTCGACCTTCAGCGCCTCGATCTCCTCGGCGGCGGCGTCGCGCACGAAGGCGGCATTGGCCTTGAGGCAGTCGAGCTCGGCGACATAGCGGCGGGAGAGCTCGCTCTTCCGCGCGGCGATCGGCGCGGCCGGCCCGACCTTGGCGTCGCGGACGAGCGCGGTCTCCTCGGCGATCACCCGGTAGAGGTCGGTGATGGTCTCGCGCAGCCGGCCGATCAGCGCCAGAGCCTCTTCGGGCGTGGTCAGCACGGCAACGGCTTTGGGGGCGACGGCGGCGGGGCGCTGGGCGGGAAGGCTGGCTGGCATGATCGCTTCGCAGGACGGGGGCGGGGGGATGTCAGGAGCGCGGCACGGGCGGCAGGCGGCGCGGGGCGGCCTCCTGCGCGCCGATCAGCTCGCGGTAGATGTGCGGGGCAAGGCCGACGCCGCCCTGGGCGGTGACGGAGCGGGCATATTCGTCGACCAGCATGCCGCGCCAGGCCTCGCTGTCCTTGCCGCCGAGCGGCGAGTCCGTGCCGAGGCCGGAGAACATCTGGCCGAGCATGGTGTTGAGGAAGACCTGCTCGAAGTTCTGGGCGTTGGACCAGGCCTTGGCTTCGCGCGAGCCGGCGACGCGGGCGGCGGCGGGCGTCTGCGGATTGACGGTCGTGGTCGGCGGGACGAGGCTCTGCATCAGTGCACCTCGATCTCGGCCTGCAGCGCGCCGGCCGACTTGATCGCCTGCAGGATGGCGATGAGGTCGCGCGGGCCGATGCCGAGGGCGTTGAGGCCGTCGACCAACTCCTGCAGCGAGACGCCCTCGCGCACCACGGCGAGGCCGCGGCCGTCCTCCTGGGCCTGGATCTGGGTCTGCGGCGTAACCACCGTATTGCCGCGGCCGAAAGGATTGGGCTGGCTCACCTGCGGCCGCTCGGAAATGCTCACCGTCAGATTGCCCTGGGCGACCGCGACGGTGGAGACGCGCACGTCCTTGCCCATCACGATGATGCCCGAGGCTTCGTCGATCACCACCTTGGCGACCTGGTCGGGCTGGACGCGCAGCTGCTCGACCTCGGTCAGCAGCGCCACGATATTGCCCTCGAAGCGCGGCGGCACGCGCAGATTGATCGTGCCGGGATCGGTCGGCTCGGCGGAGGGCTGGCCGATGAAGTCGTTGATGGCGGCGGCGATGCGGCGGGCAGTGGTCAGGTCCGGATTGCGCAGGGCGAGCCGGACCGAGGCCATGCGGTTGATCGCGAAGGTGACCTCGCGCTCGACGATGGCGCCGTTGGAGACGCGGCCGACGGTCGGCACGCCGCGGGTGACGCGGGCCGCCTGGCCTTCGGCCTGGAAGCCGGAGATCGCCACCGCGCCCTGGCCGACGGCATAGACCTCGCCGTCGGCGCCGACCAGCGGGGTGACCAGGAGCTCGCCGCCCTGCAGCGAGCGGGCATCGCCCATGGCCGAGACGCGGATGTCGATGCGCGTACCCTGGGTTGCGAAGGGCGGCAGGTTGGCGGTGACCATGACCGCCGCGACATTGGCGGTGCGCATGTTCATGCCGCGGGTGTTGACGCCGAGCCGCTCCATCATCGACTGGATCGACTGGCGGGTGAAGGGCGAGTTGTTCAGCGTGTCGCCGGTGCCGTTGAGGCCGACGACGAGGCCGTAGCCGATCAGCTGGTTCTCGCGCACGCCCTCGACATCGACGAGGTCCTTGATCCGGGACGTGTTCGCGGCGGCCGGCAGGACCGCGGCGGCGGCAAGGGTCACGGCAAGGATGAAACGGCGGAACATGGCATGGCCTCGGCTCGACTGACGCGGACGAAGCAGGTCGCGTGCCAGATCCGATATCGCAGCTAAGACTTTGAAAAGACGGAGGATGGGGGCCTGTCCAGGCCGGCGCGGCGAGGCGGCAGCCCGCACCACCCGGCAGCTTTTGCCGGGCATTAACGTCCCCTTAACCGCGACGGGCGCAAGTGTTAACGCATCGAAAGAGGTGTTGCCTCTTCGTGAAGAGCTCGTCTCTTGGGGGGAGAAGATGAGGATCTCGACGTCGCCGCCTCTGGGCCAGGTCCAGGCGCCGCAGGGAGCGGCCGTCGGCGCGGCGCGCGCCGACCGTTCCCGTGCGACCTTCGCCCTGCCGGCCGAGACCGCCCGCGAGACGCGGCGGGCCGACGCGGCCAAGCCGGCCACAACCACCACGGGTCTGGAGACGCTCCTGGCGGTGCAGGGCCTGCAGCCGGACGACCGGCGCGAGCGCCGCCGCCGGGCGGTGAAGCGCGGCCACGATTCGCTGCACCTCCTCGACGACCTGAAGCTTGCGCTGCTGTCCGGCGAGCAGGTGCCGGCGACGCTCCTGAAGCTGCGCGGACTGACCGCGGCAAAGCTGGAGGAAACCGGCGAGGCCGGCCTCGACGGCGTGCTCGCCGAGATCGATCTGCGCGCCCAGGTTGAGCTCGCCAAGCGCGAGGCAATCCTCGCGGCCTGACCGGGAAAAATTCCCTGTTATCAAAATGTTAAACGCTCCGTGCCGGACCGTGACGGTTCGGTGACCGGTTTTGCGGTTGTCTGCCCCTTGGGCCGGTGCTATGAGGCGGCCCGAAACGCGTCCAAAAGTCGCGATTCAATGAGGGGTTCGTTGATGACTTTAGTGTTGGAAGCGGATTACCGCCCCACGGATACGGAGCCGTTCATGAACGAGCGGCAACGGGAATACTTCCGCAAGAAGCTCCTCTCCTGGAAGGAGGACATTCTCAAGGAAGCCAAGGAAACACTTCAGAACCTGCAGGACGAAAACCAGAACCACCCTGACATCGCCGATCGCGCCTCCTCGGAAACCGACCGGGCGATCGAGCTCAGGGCCCGCGACCGGCAACGCAAGCTGATCGCCAAGATCGATGCCGCCATCGCCCGGATCGACGACAACAGTTACGGCTATTGCGAGGAGACCGGCGAGCCGATCTCGCTGAAGCGCCTCGAAGCCCGGCCGATCGCCACCCTGTCGCTCGAAGCGCAGGAGCGGCACGAACGCCGCGAGCGGGTCTACCGCGACGAATGAAGGTCAACTCGAAGCCCTCGCCACCTGACGGTGCCGAGGGTTTTTTGTTGACGGCGAACAGCGAGTGACGAATGGCGCGTAGGGCATGCGTGTAGCGCGCAGTCCGGCAACGGCTGCGGGGTTCGACGCGCGATCGACGCGGCATCCCCACTGGTCATTCGCTGCTCGCGCCTACGCCGGCCGCGGGCTGGCCGGCTCGAAGCTCGCCGCGCTCGCAAGCTTCCAGGCCGAAGCGTAGAACTCGCCGTCGACGCCGCCGGTCAGAAGGCTGCCCGGCTCGATGAAGCGCAGCAGCTGCGAATAGAGCTTGATCTCGGTCGACGAGATGCGGCGGACCAGATGGTGCGGGCCGAGATCGCGGGGATGGGTGACGCCGGCCGCGGCCATCATCTCGGCGAGCGCCTTCAGCGTGTTGCGATGGAAGTTCAGCACGCGTTCGGCCTTGTCGGGCACGACCAGCGCACGCTGGCGCCCGGCATCCTGGGTGGCGACGCCGGTCGGGCAGCGGTTGGTGTGGCAGCTCTGCGACTGGATGCAGCCGATGGCGAACATGAAGCCGCGCGCCGAATTGACCCAGTCGGCGCCGATGGCGAACAGGCTCGCCATGTCGAAGGCGCTGACCACCTTGCCGCTGGCGCCGATCCGGATATGCGGGCGCAGGCCGGCGCCGACGAGCGTGTTGTGGACGAAGAGCAGGCCCTCGCGCAGGGGCACGCCGAGATGATCGGTGAACTCGACCGGGGCCGCGCCAGTGCCGCCCTCCGAGCCGTCGACGACGATGAAATCGGGGGTGATGCCGGTCTCCAGCATGGCCTTGACGATGCCCATGAACTCCCAGGGGTGGCCGAGGCAGAGCTTGAAGCCGACCGGCTTGCCGCCCGACAATTCGCGCAGGCGGGCGATGAAGGCCATCATCTCGACCGGCGTCGAAAAGGCGCTGTGGCGTGACGGCGACACGCATTGCACGCCCTCCGGCACGCCGCGCGTCAATGCGATCTCGCGGCTGACCTTGTGCGCCGGCAGGATGCCGCCATGGCCGGGCTTGGCGCCCTGGCTCATCTTGATCTCGATCATCTTGACCTGCGCGTCGCGCGCCTGGGCGGCGAAGCGCTCGGGGTCGAAGCCGCCGCTTTCGGTCCGGCAGCCGAAATAGCCGCTGCCGAGCTCCCAGATCAGATCGCCGCCATTCTCGCGGTGATAGGGGCTGATCGAGCCTTCGCCGGTATCATGGGCGAAGCCGCCGCGCCTGGCGCCCTGGTTCAGCGCGCGGATCGCGTTGGCGCTGAGCGAGCCGAAGCTCATCGCCGAGATGTTCAGCACCGAGGCCGAATAGGGCTGCGAGCATTGCGGCCCGCCGATGGTGATGCGGAAGCTCGCCGGATCGGCCAGCGGCGCCGGCCGCATGGAATGGCTGATGAACTCGTAGCCGTTGGAATAGACGTCCAGCAGCGTGCCGAAGGGGCGTTCGCCGCTCTCGTTCTTGGCGCGGGCATAGATCAGCGAACGCTGGCTGCGCGAGAAGGGCAGCTTGTCGTCGTCGGCTTCGAGCAGATATTGCCGGATCTCCGGACGGATGCCTTCGACGAGATAGCGGACATGGCCAATGACCGGATAGTTGCGCAGCAGGGCATGCTCGCTCTGCCAGAGATCGTGGATGCCGATCGCAGACAGCACGGTCGCCACGAGGGCGAGTGGCCAGAGCCAGATCCAGATCGGCATGAGCGCCAGCGACAGGGCGGCGACAGCAAGACAGGCGCCGAAGACGGCGTAGCGGTTGAACAGGGAAGGCATGGGGGAGCCGCTTCAGGCCGCGAGGCAAGGGCGCCCCTCCTGAAGAAGGGCGCCCTCGGGTCCGGACGGGTCGGGGAGGGAAGGTCGCGGCGCGGAGGGGGCCTATGGTCCGCGACCGGTTTCAGCTCAAGGCCGCGCGGCTTCGGCGGCCGTGACGAGCTTGTTCGAGCGGGCCGGGCGGGTGTCCCGCAGCTCGCGCTTCTTGCGCCGGAGCTGCTTCTCCACCTTGTCGAAGGCCTGGTCGAAGGCCAGGTAGCAGTCGGTCGCATGGGCCGAGGCGGAGATCATCTTGAGCGATCCGACCTGGATATTGACCGTGGAGCGGATGAACGCGCCTTCGCGCGTGAAATAGACCGAGGCGGCGGTCATCTCGTCGAAATATTTGCGCGTCGCCCGCAGGATGCAGTCGCGTGCATGCTGCGGCAGGGCTTCGCCCAGCTCGACATTGGCGCTCTTGACCGGAATGAGGCTGTCGAGGTTGTCGCGTTTCATCAAGACCTCCATGGCGCGAACACGGTGTTCGTTTCGAAATTCCAAGCGAGTGGATCTGCCTGTCTGCCGGTCGCCTCCTCATCTCTTCGAACGTAAAAGTCCTGCTCCGATCTTCATCCCTCAATCGTTACCCATTCCTGACGGAGCGGGGCGGCTATCCCCTCCATCTGGCGCCAGGATGGCGCGCAGAGCAATGGTCAAATCGGCGCACCGGGAAAGTCAACCTTCAACTGGCGGAGGCACGAGGGCGGCAGCGTGGCAAGGTCGTGATCTTGGCCGGGGCGGCTTGCCATAGACATAAGTGCGTGCTTATATGTCGCCATGTCCGACACCGAGCTGTTCCGCGCCCTTGCCGATCCCACCCGCCGCGCCGTGTTCGAACGGCTCGCCGATGGCGAGCGCAACGCGACCGAACTGCGCGACGGCGCGGGCATCTCGCAGCCCGCCATGTCGCAGCATCTTGCCGTGCTGCGCGAGGCTGGTCTCGTCGCCGAGCGCCGGCAGGGACGCCACGTGCTTTACCGCGTCGACCCGGAAGGGCTCGACCGCATGTTCCGCTGGCTCACCCGCTACCGGGCGTTCTGGCCCGACCGGGTCGAGGCGCTGAAGCAGGTGCTGAAGGAAATGGACCAATGATCGATCGCGGCGAAAGGCAGGGCGCGGCGACGCCGCTCCGTTTCGAGTTCGAGCTGGAGGCGCCGCTCGCCAAGGTCTGGCGCGCGCTGACCGTACCCGAACTGGTCGAGCGCTGGCTGCCGGCGCGGCCGGGCGCGGAGGTGCCGGAAGGGGCGTTCCGGCTCGACGTGATCGACAGCGAGCCCGACCGCTGGATCCGCTATCGGCTGAGCGAAGGCAGCGGCAGCATGGCCGAGAGCGTCGTGACCTTCCGCATCGCGCCGGGCGAGGCCGGCGGCACGCGGCTCGCCATCGTCCATGCGCCGGCGAGCACCGTCCACGTGCCGGCAGCGGCCAACGGCAATGCCAGGACCGTCATGTGCGCCGCGTGACGGCCAGGCCGTCGCCCGGACGCTGACGCGCCGCCTGGCGTTTCATCTGGTCCCTTGCAATATCCAAAGGAGTGGTTCGCCCATGCGCGACACGATGCAACTCGTCCCGATGGTGGTCGAACAGTCGAGCCGCGGCGAGCGGTCCTTCGACATCTATTCGCGCCTGCTGCGCGAGCGGATCGTCTTTCTCAACGGCGAGGTGGAGGACGGCATGGCCGCGCTGATCTGCGCGCAATTGCTGTTCCTGGAATCGGAAAATCCGAAGAAGCCGATCGCCATGTACATCAATTCGCCGGGGGGCGTGATTTCCAGCGGGCTCGCCATCTACGACACGATGCAGTTCATCACCTGTCCGGTCGCGACGCTGTGCATGGGCACGGCCCGGTCGATGGGCTCGTTCCTCTTGATGGCGGGCGAGCCCGGCCAGCGGGCAGCGCTGCCCAATGCCAGCATCCACGTACACCAGCCGCTCGGCGGCTATCAGGGCCAGGCCTCCGACATCCTGATCCACGCCGAGGAGATGCGGCAGACCAAGGCGCGGGTGACGCGGCTCTATGCCCACCATTGCGGGCGGCCCTTTGAGGAGGTCGAGCGGACGCTCGACCGCGATCATTTCATGACCGCGGAGGAGGCGAAAAGCTTCGGTCTGGTCGACCGGGTGATCACCTCGCATGGCGATTTCGACGCCGGGGGCGATGCGGTGAACTGAGTGGGAGAGGGGCCTCGGGGCGGTGTCTGCGCGCCGCTCGCAGACCGGTCCTCGACCTCATGGCTGGCGCGCGATGGCCCCAATGGCCAAGGCTGCGGCTTCGGTCTAAGCCGATGGCGGATTGAGGATGGCCGCGCGCGGCCGCCAGGGAGCCTTGCCATGCAGAGTCTCGCCTTCGCACATGTCCAGCACCTCCTGGTGGTCTATGCAGCCTATGTGCTGGCGACGGCGAGCCCGGGGCCGAGCAACATGGCGATCATGGGCATGGCGATGAGCCGGGGCAGGCTGCCCGCCCTGGTCCTGGCGGGCGGCGTCATCACCGGCTCGATCTTCTGGGCCATGTTGGCGGCCACCGGTCTTTCCGCCGTGCTGGCGACCTATGCCCATGCGCTGACCGCGATCAGGATCGGCGGCGGGCTCTACCTTCTCTACCTTGCCTGGAAGTCGGCGCGTGCGGCGCTGGCGCCGAGCCGGCCGGCCGTCACCGCGCCTGGCGGCGGCACGGATTTCGGCCGGATCTACCGGCGCGGCCTGCTGATGCACCTGAGCAATCCGAAATCCATCCTCGCCTGGATCGCCATCATGTCGCTCGCCCTGCGGCCGGACATGCCGGCCGTTGTCCTGCCGATGATCATTGCCGGCTGCGCGCTGCTCGGCATCATCGTCTTCTGCGGCTACGCGCTGGTCTTCTCGACCCAGCCGATGGTCCGCCTCTATCAGCGCGTCCGGCGCGCCGTGGAGGGCGCGCTCGCCGTATTCTTCGGGCTTGCCGGCCTCAAGCTGCTGGTGTCGCGCACCTGAACGCGCGTCCTGCGGCCGCATCAGCGCGCTCAGGTCAGCGTGCGCCGGCGTTCGATCTCCGCCGGGGTCGGCCGGTCCGGGCCGAACTCGCCTGTCGGCACCGCGCCCGCCCGCTCATAGATCGCCATCACGACGCCACTTCCGCTCGTCGCCGACCGCGTCAGCCGGTAGCCGGCGGGCAAGGCGTTCTCGGCGAACAGGCGCTTGCCCCGGCCGAGCACCACCGGAAAGATGAAGAGCCTGATCTCGTCCAGGAGGTCGGCGGCCAGCAGGGTGTGGACCAGCGTGCTGCTGCCCTGGGTCAGCAAGGTCGGCCCGTCGCCGGCCTTGAGGGCCCGGATGCCGGCGACGATGTCGGGCCCGAGCGGCCGGCTGTTCTGCCAGGCGAGGCTCTCGGGCCGGTGGGTCGCGACATATTTGGTGGCGCGGTCGAACGCCGCGCCGATGGCGAGCGTGCCGGCATCGGCCTCGGGCTTGTTGGCGATATCGGGCCAATAGGCGGCGAAGATGTCGTAGGTCCGGCGGCCGAGCATGAGGTCGAACGGCGCGTCGAACAGTTCGCCGATCACTGCGCCGGTCGCCTCGTCCATGTGGGGCACGAGCCAGCCGCCGTGGCTGAAGCCATCGGTCGGGTCTTCGTGCGGGCCGCCCGGGGCCTGCATGACGCCGTCGAGGCTGATGAAGGCTGAGGTCACGATCCGGCGCATTGTCGTCTCCTGTGGTTGCAGAGCGTTTCGACAGGATGACGAACGGCGCCGGGCCGTACCGACACGGCGTGCGGCTCTTTTCGTGGCGCCCGGCTAGAGCGGCTGCCAGGGCACCGGCACGAAACGATAGGCCTCGCCCTCGCGCAGGACATGACCGATGCCGGGGAAGGGCAGGTGCATGCCGGCGACCATGATGCGGTCGGTGGCGGTCATGTCGAACAGGCGCCGGCGCGAGGCGGCCGCCGTGTCCTGGCTGGTGTCGAAGGCGATCGACCAGTCCGGCCGGGCGAACTGGAAGGGCGCGACATGCACGATGTCGCCCCAGACGAGCAACTGCTGGCTGCCCGAGGCGATGCGATAGCCGGTGTGCCCGGGCGTGTGGCCGGGCGCGGCCACCGCGCTGATGCCGGGCACCACCTCCGATGCGTCGCGGCCGAGCCGGCGCAGACGGTTGGCGTCATTGTAGGGCTGCAGGGCCGCCTGGGCCATGCGGAAGAAGGACTGGGAATCGGCCGGGGCCTGGTTCATCAGCGCCTGGTCGGTCCAGAAATCATATTCGACGCCGGCCACCACCAGTTCGGCATTGGGGAAGAAGGCCTTGCCATCGGGCGTGATCAGCCCGTTGGCATGGTCGGGGTGAAGATGCGTCATCAGCACGGTGTCGATCTGTTCGGGCGTGACGCCGGCGGCCGCGAGATTGCGCGGCATCAGGCCGAGCGACGGCCCCATCGCGTCGGCGGTGCCGGTGTCGACCAGCACCAGCCGGTCGCCGCTGTTCACCAGATAGGTGTTGACGGGACAGTTGACGTGCCGGGCGCGCGGAACCGCGGCGCGGTCGAGCAGGGCCTCGGCCTCCCCGTCGGTCGCCTTGGGAAACAGGGCCTGCGGCAGGTCGAGATGGCCGTCCAGCACGGCGGTCACTTCAAGAGCGCCGACCTTCATCCGGTAGAGGCCGGGCACCTGCGCGCCGGCGAGCGGCGCTCGGGCGAGGGCGGGGCGCGCCGCGGCCAGAACGAGGCCGGTGCTGGCGGCCTTGATGAGTTCACGACGGTCGGGAACGGTCGGGAGCCAGGCAGTCATGGCGGCATGTCCTTCGCGCGGCGGGAGGATGGGGCGGGTCGTCACGATCTACCGAAGCCTCGGTGACGGGAATCTGACACGCGGCAATGAGCACGCCGCCCGTGTGGGAGCACGGGCGGCGCGGTTGGCCGTGGCGCCTGGGGAGCGCGGACGGCGCAGGGTCCGCCGCGGCGCTGGGACAAGCGCCGTGGCAGGGGAAGCGGGAAGAGGGCCTTACCAGGGCAGCAGGACGTCCAGCGCCTGCTGGCCGTAGCGCGGCTGCTGCACGTCGGTGATCTGGCCGCGGCCGCCATAGCCGATGCGGGCATGGGCGATCTTGGCCGAGTCGATCGTGTTGTCGCTCTCGATGTCCTCGGGCCGGACGATGCCGGCGACGATCAGCTCACGCACCTCGAAATTGACCCGGATCTCCTGCCGGCCCTCCAGCACCAGGTTGCCGTTCGGCAGCACCTGGGTGACCACGGCGGCGACATTGGTGACGAGCTGTTCGGAGCGGTTGATGGTGCCCTTGCCGTCGCTGCCCGACTGGCTGTTCAGCGTCAGGAGGTTGGCCGGATTGGCGCCGGCGTTGCGGATCGGGTTTTCCAGCCCGAACATGTTGGGCGCTCCGAAACCTTCGGTATTGGTGCGGGTGCGGTTGGTCTCGTTCGACAGCGTCGCCTGGTCGGTGATCTTGACCTTGATGGTCATGATGTCGCCGACGCGCTGGGCGCGCTGGTCGCGGAAGAAGGCCCGCGAGCCGTTGCGCCAGAGCGAGTTGGGATTGTGCGAGACCGGCACCGGCTCGGGCATGGGCATGGAGACCGGCCGGTAGCCCGGCTGGGTCTGTGGATTGTTGATCGCCGACAGCGCCGGCTGCTGGCCGATATTGCGCAGGCGATCGGGCGCGCCGCAGGCGGCGGTGGCGAGGGCGGCGGCGGCGACGAGGGAGAGGCGGGCGGTACGCATGGCGGATCCTGTCGGGAACACGGTCATTGCAGGTTGGTCGAGGCCGGCGAACCGATGCCGGCGGCCGAGAGCGTGGTGACCGCCGCGCGCTGGACCACGGTGGCGCGGCCGGGGCCGGTGACGGTCGCCTGCAGCGTCTTGCGGGAGGTCAGGTTCTGCACCTGGACGGTGTCGCCTTCGGCACCGGCTTCCAGCGCCTTGCCGCGCACGGTGAGCGACAGGCCGTTGCCTTCGTAGTGGATCAGCACGTTGCCGTTGCGCTCGACGATCTCGGGCTTCATGAGATCGCTGATGCGCAAGGCGCGTTCGGCGACCAGCGGCCGCCGCGCGGCCTGGCCGACGGCCTGCGCGAGGCTGGAAATGGCATCGGCGGGGACGCCGGCCAGTTCGTGGCGCGGCCGGCGCTCGACGGTCAGGTCGCTCGCCTTGATCACCTCGCCCCGGCTGAGCGAGCGGGCGGGCACGACATAGTCGACGAGCTCGGCCGCCTGGCCGGTGACGCGGAAGCCGCCGCGGTCGGACTGCGCGGCGCCGGCCACCACGAGCATGGCGTCGAACCGGCCGCTGCGCTGGTCATGATCGACGCGCGAGACGCTGAGCGTGCTGCGCACGGTCGGCTCCACCGCGATCGGCCTGACGCCGCGATCGAAGGTGACGGCGATGCGGCTGGAATCGGCGATGCCGAGGCTGCCGGCGATCGCCGTCGCGATGCGCTCCTCCATGTCGGCGAGCGGAATGACCCGGGCGGCGCGGGTGACCGCGACGTCGGTGCGGCCGCCGGTCTCGATGCGCGCCATGCCCATGCGTCGCGCCGCCTCGACGATGCGCCAGGCCGGCACCTGGCCGGTATGGCCCATGTCGGGGGAGCGGAACACCGCGACGTCGGAGAATTCGCCGGCATTGTCGACGAGGTCGCCGAGGCGGACGATGTCGCTCGCAACCGTGACGCCGGCCTTCAGCGTGGGCGGCGTCTCGGCACCGGCGGGCAGCGCCGCGCCGAAGCCGAGGAGCAGTGCCAGGGACAGCCTGAGGGTGATCATGATCGCCTCACCGCATGATCTGCGAGGTCGACTGCAGCATCTGGTCGGCGGCCGAGATGATGCGGGCGTTCATTTCGTAGGCGCGCTGGGCGGCGATCAGATCCGAGATCTCCGACACCGCGGTCACGTTCGACTGTTCGAGGTTCTTCTGCAGCAGCGAGCCCATGCCGTCGACATTGGGCGCGGTGGTGGTCGGCTGGCCGGAGGCGGCGGTCTCCAGGAACAGGTTGTCGCCGATCGATTCCAGGCCCGCCTTGTTGACGAAGCGCGAGAGCTGGATGGTGCCGACGGTCTGCGGCGCCACCTGGTTCTGCAACTGCACCTGGACGACGCCCGAGGGCGAGATGGTGACGCCGCGGGCACCGGGAGGGATGGTGATCGACGGCTCCAGCAGATTGCCGTCGACGGTGGCGATCTGGCCCTGGTCGTTCAGCTCGAACGAGCCGTCGCGGGTATAGGCGGTGCGGCCGTCCGGGAGCTGGATGCGGAAATAGCCCTCGCCGCGGATGGCGACGTCATATTCCTTTTCGGTCGGCAGGATGTTGCCCTGGCTCATGACACGCGAGGTGGCGGCGGGCTTGACGCCGGTGCCGACGGAAATGCCGACCGGCAGCACGTTGCCCTGCTGCGAGTTCTGCATGCCGGCGCGGCGCTGATGGTCGTAGAGCAGGTCCTGGAACTCGGCCCGCTGGCGCTTGAAGCCGGTGGTGCGCATGTTCGCGATGTTGTTGGAGATGACCTGGACGGTGAGTTCCTGGGCCATCATGCCGGTGGCGGCGGTATGCAGGGCGCGCATGGCGATGAAGCTCCTCAGCTTGCCGGGTTGCCGAGCGAGCGGATCGCGTCGCGGCGGAGTTGGTCGTGGCGTTCGATGGATGCGGAGAGCGCGGTATAGGCGCGGGTCACCTCGATCATCCGGGACATTTCGACCACCGGGGTGACGTTGGATTTCTCGATATAGCCCTGGCGCAGATCGACATTGGCCGGGGTCAGATTGGTCACCTGGGCGCCGGCCCGAAGCTGGAACAGGTTGTCGCCGGCCTTTTCCAGCGCGCGGGGGGTATTGCCCTCGACGAGGCGCAGGCGGCCACGCAGGCCCGCGGGCTGGTTGGTGGCATTGTTGCCGATGACGCTGATCGTGCCGTCGCGGGTGATGGTGATGCCGGTATCGGCCTGGTCGAAGGTGATCGGGCCGGTGTCGCCGAGGACCGGGTAGCCCTGCTTGGTGACGAGCTGGCCCTGGGCGTTGATCTCGAACGAGCCATTGCGGGTGTAGCGCTCGCCCTCGGGCGTGCGGACGACGAAATAGCCGCGCCCGCCGATGCCGACATCGAGCCCGTTGCCGGTCTGTTCGAGCGGGCCTTGGCCGAGATTGGTCGCGGTCGCCCGGTCCCAGACGAAGGACAGGCGCCGGTCGGCGCCGCGCTGAAACGTCTGGTCGTTCGCGGTCGGACTGATGAACTCCTCGAAGACGACAGCGTCGCCCTTGAACCCGGTCGTGTTCAGGTTCGCGAGATTGTTGGCAATAACGTCCAGCTCCCGCCGCAGGGCAACCTGCCGCGAGAGGCCGACGAGAGAGATGTTCTCCATCGGACCTGTCCCAATGTCGCGCCGCGCCGTCGTCCCGCCTCTCCCAAGGCGGCAAGCCGCGCGGCTCTTCCCCAGTTCGGGCCCGATCCCGTTCTCCCAAACGGCAGCGGACCCGTCCTCAGCCTTGGCATGGTCCGTGCCAAATGCCGCGTTCAAGCAATATCAACCACTTATGGAGAGATCTTGCTAACCATGCGCCCGGCAGAATGCGCCGGGGCGGCGCGAAAGACCCGGCAAATTTTGCCGCTCGTTAACGAAAATTAGCGTCCCGTTAACCATCGTGGCGACATCGTCTGCAGCATTGAGTCTGGTGGGCGCAAGGCATGGCGAAGAAACCGAAAAAGACCGACGCCGTCGAGGACGGCGAGGAAGAGGACGTTGCGGGCGGAGGCTCGAAGACGCGGCTCGTCGTCATCGGTGCGGCGGTCGCGGCCCTGGCGATCGGCGGGGGCGCCTGGTTCTTCCTCATGAAGCCGCGCGCGGAGGTCCGCAATACCGAGCCGGTTCATGCCGCGATCCCCGTGTCCTTCGTCGACCTGCCCGAGATGACGGTCAATCTGTCGGTCGGTCAGGACCGCGCCCAGTATCTTCGGGTGAAGGTGGCGCTCGAGGTCGCCGATGCGCGGACCGCCGAGCAGATCCGGCCGGTCATGCCGCGCGTGATCGATGCCTTCCAGCTCTATCTGCGCGAGGTTCGCCCCTCCGACATCGAAGGCTCGGCCGGCATCTTCCGGCTGCGCGACGAACTGACCCGGCGGGTCAATACGGCGGTGCATCCGGCGCGGGTCAATGCCGTGCTGTTCCGCGAAATCATCGTGCAGTGAGGGCTTGAGCGCCATGGCCGGGGGGAAGGACATCGACCAGGACGCGCTTGCCGCCGAATGGGGCATGGCGCTCGAGGAGCAGGGGGCCGGCGGCCTCGACGGCAACGAGGACTGGACTGCGCTCGGCGAGGACGGGCTGGCCCATGCCGGTTCGGCCAAGGGCGGAGCCGAACGCATCCTGAACCAGGAGGAGATCGACAACCTCCTCGGCTTCTCCGTCGAAGATCTCGCGCTGACCGACAATGGCGGCATCCGCGCCATCATCGACTCGGCCATGGTCGCCTACGAGCGGCTGCCGATGCTCGACATCGTCTTCGACAGGCTGGTCCGCCTGCTGACGACGTCGCTGCGCAACTTCACCTCCGACAATGTCGAAGTGTCGCTGGACCGCATCCACGCGGTGCGCTTCGCCGACTATCTCAACTCCATTCCGCTGCCGGCCATCCTGACCATCTTCAAGGCCGAGGAATGGGATAATTTCGGCATCGCCACCATCGATTCTAGCCTGATCTATTCGATCATCGACGTGCTGCTCGGCGGCCGGCGCGGCGTCACCGCGATCCGTGTCGAGGGCCGGCCCTACACGACCATCGAGATGGGCCTCGTCAAGCGCATGATCGAGGTGATCCTGGCCGACGCGGAGGCCGCCTTCCGGCCGATCTCGCCGGTCAATTTCCGCATCGACAGGCTGGAGACCAATCCGCGTTTCGCCGCGATCTCCCGGCCGAACAACGCCGCCATCCTGGTGCGCCTGCGCATCGACATGGAGGAGCGCGGCGGTTCGGTCGAGATGCTCCTGCCCTATGCGACGATCGAGCCGATCCGCGACCGGCTGATGCAGACCTTCGTCGGCGAGAAGCTCGGCCGCGACCCGGTCTGGGAGGGGCACCTCGCCTCCGAGATCTTCCAGGCGCGCACCGCGGTCGAGGCGGTGCTCTACGAGGCCGATCTGCCGCTGCGTCAGCTGATGAACCTGAAGGTCGGCGACACGCTGGTGCTGGACATGAAACCGGACGCGCTGGTCAAGGTGCGCTGCGGCGACCAGATCCTGACCGAGGGCCGCATGGGCCGGGTCGGCGACAAGGTGGCGGTGAAGGTGCAGCGCCCGCTGCGGCGGGCGCGGACGACCCTCACGCAGTTCGAGCAGATCTCTTCAGGTGGGCAGGAACTCTGATGTCCAGCTTCGTCATTTCGCTCCTCGTCGAGCTCATGGTCTGCGGCCTGCTGGCCGCCACCATCGCCTATTGCGTCCTGCTCAACCGGCGCCTCGAACGCCTGCGTTCGGACGAGCAGGCGCTGAAGGCGACGATCGCCGAGCTGGTCACCGCCACCGAAATCGCCGAGCGCGCCATCCAGGGCCTCAAGGTCACGGTGCGCGAATGCGACACGACGCTGGGCGAGCGGCTGCGCAGCGCCGAGCAGTTCATTGCCGAGATCGACCGCGAGGTGAAGTCGGGCCAGGAGGTGGTCAAGCGGATCTCGCGCATCACCGCCGCGGCGCGGGCCGCCACCGCGCGCGAAGCCGCGGAGACCGAGGGCGCACACGAGGCGGGTGTGATGCCGGGGCAGGCCAACGCGGCCTCGACCCTTGCCGCCGCCACCGCCTTTGCCGCGCGCGTCAGCGCCCGGGCCGCCTAAGGGATTGGCGATGAACCAGCCGCGCCTCCTGCCGATCGTCACGGTTGCCGTCGGCAGCCTTCTGTTCCTGAAGGTGGTCGGCCTGGCCAGCGGCGATGTCGGCCCGGCCGGCCCGCGCACCGTGCACGCGCAGGACCGCGGCATTCCCGGCCCCGAGCGGGCGGGGACGAACGATGCCATGCTGACAACCGGGTCGGTCACGCCGCCGGCGGCGCCGCCCGCCGCGCCGACGCCGCCTTCGCCGCAGCCGCTCAACAATCTCGCCTTGCCCCAGCCGCCGCAGGTCTCCGCGTCCGAGCGGGCGATCCTCGAACGCCTGCAGGAGCGCCGCCAGGAGCTCGACAACCGCCAGCGCGAGCTCGACATGCGCGAGAACCTGCTGCGCGCCGCCGAGCGGCGCATGGAGCAGCGGGCGAACGAGCTGAAGGAGCTGGAAAGCCGCATCGCCGGGCTCGAGCAGCGGCGCGACGAAGCCGAGCAGCAGCGCTTCCGCGGCTTCGTCAGCATGTACGAGACGATGCGGCCAAAGGATGCCGCGCGCATCTTCGACAATCTCGAGTTGGCGGTCGTGGTGGAGGTCGCCCGCGCCATGCGGCCGCAGAAGCTCGCCGACGTGCTCGCCCAGATGCAGGCCGCTCCCGCGCAGCGGCTGACCGTGGAGCTGGCGCGCCGGCCGGGCCAGACCGCCAGCGTCGATCCGCGCCAGGTGCCGGCGGCGCAACTGCCGAAGATCGAGGGCCAGCCGACCCGCTGACGGCGGCGGCACGGCCCTTGCTCCCGATCGGCCAGGTGTCGCCGCGACCCGCGCCTTGCCCGCTCCCTGGGCACGGTGCCCCGGTTTGCGCCGCCAGATCGAGCACGATGGGATCGCCATGACGCAGTACCAGCCCGAGACCGCTTCGGTCGACATCCGCGAGGAGGATCCGGCGCAGCCCGACATCGTCGCCCTGCTCGCCCAGGGCGAGGCCAATTCGGCGGCTCTCTATCCCGCCGAAAGCAATCACCACCTGCCGCTCGAGGCGTTGCGCCGACCCAATGTGCGGTTCTTCGTCGCGCGCGCGGCGGACGGCACCGCGCTCGCGACCGGCGCGATCGTGCTCCACGGCGACTGGGCCGAAATCAAGCGAATGTGGGTGATCGAGCCGGCACGCGGCCGGGGCCTGTCGCGGCGCGTGCTCGCCCGCCTCATCGCCTGTGCCGAGGCCGAGGACGTCGGCGTCCTGCGGCTGGAGACCGGCGTTGCCAGCCACGCCGCGCTCGGCCTCTACGCGGGCATGGGTTTTGCCCCGCGCGGTCCCTTCGCCGACTATGCCGAGGATCCACTGAGCGTCTTCATGGAAAAACGGCTCTGAACGCGAAACCGGCAAAATCGCTTCAACCTGCCTCGATCGGGCATTTGCACCGCAACATTCGCCGATCGCCGAAACGGGCTGTTAACAGCAGCCCGCGATGATGCCCGCGACCGGTCACACGAAGGAACCGGGCGTCGGATATCGTGTGACCGGCGCAGCACAGCGAGTGGCGAACCCATGGACGGGAACGCGCAATGCCTCAGGGGCCGCGCCAGGATGGGCGTTGCGGCCACACTGACCGGATCCTGCCTGATCGCCATCGGTCTCGCGGGACACCTATCCCTGCCCGCAGGGGCGCAACCGGCCGAAGGCCGGACGATCCAGTCGGCCGCCAGCCGGCCCCAGCCGGGCCGGGCGGAGATATCGGCCACTATCAATGACGGCTTCGCGCGCCTCGTCTTCGGCTTCAACCAGCCGACGCCGACCGACGTGAAGGTGAGCGGCGGGGTGATGATCGTCACCTTCCGCCGCCCGGTCGAGGCTGCGGCGGCGGGGCTCGCCGCGCGGCTTCCCGGCTATGTCACGGCGGTGCGGCGCGATCCGGACGGCCGGTCGCTGCGCTTCGCGCTCAGCCAGCGCGTGACCGTCAATGCGATGGAAGCCGGCGAGCGGCTGTTCGTCGACATGCTGCCCGACAGCTGGCGCGGTCCGCCGCCCGCCCTGCCGGCCGAGGTCGTCGAGGAGCTGACCCGCCGGGCGCGCGAGGCTGAACGGCGCGCCCAGATCGCCGAGGCCCAGCGCGCCGCGCGGGTCATGCCGCCGGTCGCGATCCGTGTCGGCAACCATCCGACCTTCACCCGTTTCGTGCTGACCCTGCCGGAACCGACAGGCGTGTCTCTCGACCGGTCGGGCGACCGGCTGGTGCTGAAGGTCGCCAAACCCTTCAACGCCGATCTGAGCCAGGCCCGCGAGGCGCTGCCGTCCTTCGTGCCGGAGATCGAGGCCAGTACCGGCACCGAGGAGCTCACCATCCGCATGACCGTGGCTCCGGAGGCGGATGTCCGCGCGTTCCGCGAGGAGGGCACCTATGTGGTCGACGTCAGCACGCGGCATCTGCGCCCGGTGCCGGCGCAGGCCGCGCGCGTCGATGTCCAGGGGCCGCCGAACCCGCCGGCCGCGACCAGCCTGCCGGGCAACGGCCTGCCGGAAGGGACCGGCCTGCCGATTCCGATCCTCGATCAGGCGAACCCGGCCGGCCGGCCCGCGCACCGTCCCGCGGCGCGTGCCGTCGGCCGCGAGCGCCGCGGCGCCTGCCGGGCCGGTCGTCATCCAGGCGCGCCGCTCGGGCGGCACCATCCGCATCCTCGTGCCCTTCGGCCGGGAGACGGCAGGCGCCGTGTTCCAGCGCGGCGATACGCTGTGGCTGGTCTTCGATGCCCGCGAGCAGATCGATCTCTCCGGCCTGCAGGCCGCTGCCGCCGGTGCCTTCACCTCCGTCGACGCGGCGCGCTCGCGCGGCGGCACGGCCATTCGCCTCGGCCTCGACAAGCAGGCGCTCGCCTCGACCGGCCGCGACGGCACCGCGTGGATCGTGACGCTCGCCGACGTGGTCCTGGAGCCGCCGCGCCCGGTGACGCTGACACGCGCGACCGGCTCCGGCGACCGGCTGATCGCCTCGGCCGACTTTCCCGGCGCCGGCACGGTGCACCGGCTGAACGACCCTCTGGCCGGCGACCAGCTGGTGGTGGTGACCGGCACGGGGCCGGCCCGCTCGTTCCTGCGGAACCAGGACCTGGTCGAGTTCAACATCCTCGCCGGCAGCCACGGCCTGGTATTCCAGCCGCTCGCCGACGATCTCGCCGTGTCGATCGACGGCGAGCGCGTCAGCATCGCGCGGCCGCGCGGCCTCATGCTCAGTGCCGAGAACGCCCGGCCGCAGCCGCCGATCCGCTCGGCCCGGCGTTCGCGCGCGATCACGTTCGACCTCGAACTCTGGGCGATGGACGAGAAGGCGCCGTTCCGCGAGCGCGAGGCCGATCTCGTCAATGCCGCGGCCGCTGTGCACGACACGCAGCGCACGCCACGCCGGCTCGATCTCGCCCGCTTCTACATGGCGCAGCAGCGCTGGCCGGAAGCGCGCGCCGTGCTGGAGACGATCATCCGGCAGGACCGCCGGGTCGCCGAGGACGGCTCGATCCAGGGCCTGCGCGGCGTCGTCTCGGCCATGCTGCGGCGGCCGGCCGATGCGCTCCAGGATTTTGCCCATCCGGCAGTTTCCTCCGCTCCCGAGGCGGCGGCCTGGCGGGGCCTGGCACTGGCGCTCGATGGCCGCGCGCGCGAGGCGCACCTGGCCTTCGAGGCCGCGGAAACGCCGGTCGGCGTATTGCCCATGCCGCTCGCCCGTACGCTGCTCACCAGCGCGGTGGCGGCTGCGCTCGACAGCGGCGCGCCCGGCCGGGCGGCCCAGCGCCTCGACGAATTGCAGGAGCTTGGCATTCCCGCAGCCGGCGAGCAGCAGTTCGCGCTGCTGCGCGGCCGGCTGGCCGAGGCGCAGGGCCACGAGCGCGAGGCGCTGCGCGACTATGCGCGGGCCCATAACGGCCCCGACGAACCGGTCCGTGCCGATGCCGACCAGCGGCGGCTCGCGCTGCGCCTCAAGCTCGGCGAGATCGACGGGCCGGCCGCCACCGAAGAGCTGGAAGTGATGAGCTATGCCTGGCGCGGCGACGAGGTGGAGGCGCGCACGCTGGCGATGCTCTCCAAGCTCTATGCCGACCAGGGCCGGTTCCGCGATGCCTTCACCACCATGCGCAATGCGATGCGAGTCTTCCCGCGCTCGGACTCGGTGCGTGGCATGCAGGACGACGTCGCGCGTCATTTCGAGTCGCTGTTCCTCGACGGCAATGCCGACGCGATGCAGCCGGTGGATGCGCTGGCGCTCTATTACGATTTCCGCGACATGACCCCGCAGGGCCGGCGTGGCGACGAGATCATCCGCCGGCTGGCCGATCGCCTCGCCAATATGGACCTGCTCGACCAGGCGGCGGCGCTGCTGCAGCACCAGGTGGACAAGCGCCTGACCGGTGCGGCGCGCTCGCAGGTGGCGGCCCGGCTTGCCGTCGTGCACCTCATGAACCGCAAGCCGGCCTCGGCCCTGCAGGTGCTGCGCGCCACCCGGCTCGCCGACCTGCCCGAACAGCTGCGTGCCCAGCGCTATCTCCTGGAAGCGCGGGCGCTCGCCGATGCCGGCCGGCCGGACCAGGCGCTGGAACTGCTCGGCGATGTCAGGGGGCTGGAATCGGAAATGCTGCGTGCCGACATCCTGTGGTCGGCCCAGCGCTATCGGGAATCGGCCGAGCAGAGCGAGAAATGGGTGTCGGCCCGGCGCGCCGGCACGCCGCTCAACGACGACGAGCGGCGCCATCTCCTGCGGGCCGCCATCGGCTACGCCTTGAGCGACGAGCAACTGGGGCTGGATCGGCTGCGTGGCCGCTGGCGCCAGTCCATGACCGCCACGGCGGATGCGCGCGCCTTCGACGTCGTCACCGCGCCGATCGAGGCGCGCGGCGTCGAATATCGCGAGATCGCCCGGTCGATCGCCGATCGGGACACGCTCGACGCCTTCCTGCAGAACTACCGTCAGCGCTATCCGACCGAGGCGCCGGGCCAGCAGCGGCGGCCGGCGGCGCCGGCTTCGGGTTCGGCCGAGGCGCCGAGCGCGCCGCGTCAGGGCTAGGCTGCGCGGCGGAACGTCAGCGCTGCGACGGCGGTCAGAGGCAGCAGCCAGGCGCCCCAGGCGATGGCCGCATAGGCGATGTCGAACGGCCAGTCGGCGAGACGCACCAGGACCATGGCGGGCCTCAGCCAGAGGGCCGCCGACGTCACGGCGGCGAGGCAGAGCATGGCGCGCCGGTGGGCCGCGGCATCGCCGCGCCGGATGGCACGCCAGCCGATGCCGAGCAGTCCCAGCCAGACGACCCCCTGTGCGACGAAGCCGGCCCTGGCCGTCGGCAGGGCGACGCTGGCGAGCGCGACGGGCAGGGCGGTGAGGCCGCCCACCAGCACCGCAATGGCCGCGGCCCGGCCGAGCGTCCGGTGCAGCCGGTGCCGCGGGCGCGCGCCGATCGCGGCAGGCACCAGCAGCAGTGCAAGCGCGCCGGACAGCATATGCGCCCTGAACAGGCCGGGGAGAGCCTCGTCGATGACCGCGAGCTCATAGGGCAGGCCAAGCCGGCCCGCCGCCGTCAGGACAGCCACGGCGGCGAATGGTAGGATCAGCACGGCGACGAGGCTGGGGAGCAGGATCTTGGCGAAGAGCAGGCGCAGCCGCGATCCGCGGATTGCCGGCGCGGCAAGGGCTGGAGCGGGGCTGGTGGTCGCGGCAGCCGTGACGTTCATGCCGCAGGCTAGCATGGCCGGCGCGGACGGCGCCACGAGGCCCGCGGGTGAGGTCGGGGCCGGGGCGGCGGCGCTGGCGGGGCGCTGGGTGAGCGAGCGTTTTGGTGTCGTGCTCGATATCGGCCGCTGCGGTGCCGGGTGGTGCGGCATCCGGGTGCGCGTCGACGGCAGCTGCGGCGACCTTGCCCTGCGGCTCGAGCCGGCGGAGGCCATGTTCGGGACCGACCGGTTCGCCGGCACTTTCGATCGCCGGACCGGCGCCGACCGCCATGCCGTGCAGGGTCATCTCTACCGGCCGCAGGCCGATGGCCAGCCCGTGCTGGCTCTCACCGGCGAGCCCGGCGAGCGTCTGCAGCCGATGCGCCGGACCTTTCCCTATCAGGACGAGCTCCGGCGCTCCGGCGAGGCGGCCTGCCGGAGCGAGGACAAGACCTCGTTCGTGCCGGAGCCGGGCGCCGCAGGCTGAAAGTGCCTGCGCCGGTCGTTCCTCACTCCGGCCGCGCGAGCAGGGCCGTAGGCTTGGCGGCGACCGATTTCAGGCTCGCCAGGATCCGGCGGGCATCCTGATGGCGGACCGCGCCGGTCTCGCAGGTCTTGCAGATCGCACCGACATAGCGACCATTGACCACGGTCTCGGCGAAGAAGCCGGACTTGTAATTGTGCCGGGCGTCGGTCTCGACGCCGTACCAGTCGCGCTGGCCGAGGCGGACGAGCTCCAGCGGCGACAGGATCTCCGCATCGCGGCTGGTGGCGCGCAGCACGGCCCGCAGCCTCAGATAACGCTGAAACGGCGACTGGTAGAGCCCGCGGAGCCGGGCGGCATCGTCGACGCCCTCGACAGTACCGTCCCGCGTCAGGATTGTGCAGGTCTCCTGTGTCGTCCGGCAGGTCTCGGTTTCGCAGACGAGCTGGACGCGCCTCAGCCCGTCCCTGCCGAGCCGGCCCTGGTCCGGCCCGTCGACGCGCCAGCCGTCGGGCAGGTCGAGGATGATCCCCTGCGGCAGGGACATGGTCTCCGCCCCAGCCGGGCGAACCGGCACGACGAGGCTCAAGCTCAGCAGCGCCGCGCCGAGACGGCGCGCGGACAGACTGTTCATGCCGGTTGCTCCCTTGCCTGACCTCCGGCCGCGCCATGCTCCTCGACGATCTGCTCGAAACGGGCGAGCCCCGCGGCATCGAACGCGCGCATTGGCAGAAGCAGGGGCTCGCCCTGGCGCAGGCGGAGAAAGACATGGTCGCCCTGGCGTTCGATGCCGTCGATGGCGGCCCAGTCGTAACGGTTGTGCAGCCCGTCCTGGAGCGTGTCGACGCGATCGGCGGACAGCCGGACCTCGTTCTCGTAATTCTGGACGCGCTTATGCAACTGGCGTCCGAGCTGGCGGGCGTGCTGGCGGCGCAGCCAGGGATGCAGCGCTGCGACGAGACCGACGATCGCCCAGACGCCGAGGATCGGCTTCCACAGGTCGGTCACGATCATTTCGGCGAGCAGCGGCGCGGCGAAACGCAGAGGCACGCGATCGGGATCGACGAGCCACCACAGCGCGAGCGCGAGGGGCACGGCCGCGGCCGCAACGACCAGGGCGATGGCCAGCGCCCTCCGGCGCCGGCGCCGCATGGCCGGCCGCTCCTGCTGCCAGGCGACGGCGGCCGTGCGGTCGGCTTCGGCCAGGGCGAAGCGCACCGTGACGATCGGCTCGGCAGAGGGCGCAAGTTCCGGTCCCGCCGGCGGCGCGGCCGCTCCGGCATGGCAGGACGAGGACCATGACCGCAGCCCGTCCCGCTCCTCGCGCGACAGCGACTGCAGGGGCAGGGCGATGACGTCCTCGATGTCCTTCAGCTGCACGAAGGCGTGGGTCGCCGTCTCCCTGACGCCGGCGATGCGGCGGCAGGCGATCGCGCTGCTCTGCCCCGCCACGGTGGAAACCAGGCCGCCCGGTTCGAAACGGCACTGCAGGACGAAGGGCTGGTCGAGCTTCTCGTCCCTGTACCAGCGCCGCAGCCGGCGGCGGGCGAGGGCGGGCTGAAGCAGGCTGTAGAGGAGGGCCGGGATCGCGACGATCGCGACCGGCAGCCCCGCGAGGCCCGTAACGTCGGACAGGAACTGCCTGGCCGTGGCCTCCACGCCGCCGCCGGCCCGGCGCCGCGCCTCGAACACCAGGAAGGCGAGGAGAACGACCAGCAGCCAGGCCAGCATGAACAGGAACCGTCGGCGCGCGGCGGCGATGAGATCGTGATAGCTGAACAGGGCTGCGGCGACGCGATCCTCGAGGGTGACCGTCGTTTCGATCTGCAGGGGGTCCGGTGCGGTCGGCTCACGCCTGAGAGGGACGGACGGTGTCGTCTGCATGCCGCTCCATGCGCGCTTGGGGCCGCTTTCCGATGGTCAGCAAATCTACCGATGCAGGTCGCCGGGTTCAAGGATTCGGGGCGCCGCCGGCCAGCGGATGCAGCGCTGCAGCCGGCGGTTGCCGTCGCGCCGTCCCTCGTGCCGCAGTTTCGGCATCCGGGCCCATTCGTGCGGCCGAATGTCCTAACGGGCTGATTCGGAAAAGACCTCGGAAGCGCTTGATATCGCGGCGTTTTTTCTCTGCGGCCAGCCGCGGCGGCTCCGTGTGGGCGGCACCGGCGGCACGCTGCGGTTCAGGTGCCGAAACTGCGCACGAGGCTGCCGGCGACCAGGTTCCAGCCGTCGACCAGCACGAAAAAGATCAGCTTGAACGGCAGGGAGACGGTGACCGGCGGCAGCATCATCATGCCCATCGACATCAGCACCGAGGCGACGACGAGGTCGATGACCAGGAAGGGCACGAAGAGCAGGAAGGCGATCTCGAAGGCGCGCCTGAGTTCGGAGATCATGAATGAGGGCACGAGAACGCGGAACGAGACCTCCTGCGGCGTTGCCGGCGCCGGCTCGTTGGCCAGCTGCTGGAACAGGGCGAGATCCTTCTCGCGGACATGTTTCAGCATGAAATCGCGGAAGGGGGTTGAGCCGCGCTCGAAGGCCTGGCGGATGTCGATCTGGTTGTCGATCAACGGCTTCAGGCCGTTGTCGTAGCTCTGCTGGAAGACCGGCGCCATGACGAAGCCGGTCAGGAACAGCGACAATCCGACGATGACGGCATTGGGCGGGGCGGTCTGCGTGCCGATGGCGGTGCGCAGCAGCGACAGCACGACCGAGATGCGCACGAAGCTGGTCACCATGATCAGGATCGACGGGGCGACCGAGAGGACGGTGATCAGTCCGACGAGCTGGATGACGCGCTCGTTGACGCCCGCGCCCTGGCCGAGATTGATCGAAATGTCCTGAGCGACTGCCGGCGCGGCGCCGGCAAGGGCGAGACCGAGCAGCAGCAGGGCCGTTCCGGCCACGAGGGCGCCCCGGCGGCCTGTCGCCCGCAAGGCTCGGATGGAAAATTGCGGCTGCATCGCTCCCCACGCGCCCGGCGAATCGCTGGCGCGATTTTAGAGCCTTTCGGCGCGTGGCGCGCGACGGGAGGCGCGGTCATCCACGGCTGGTTGCGGGGCGCGCTTCCTGGAACCGGGCCGGGTTTCGATCCCGCCCGATCCCGACATCAGGTCTTCGGCGGAGCGGGGCCGCGGCCGAGCAGGGCAGCCATTTCTTCCTCGAGGCTGTCGAAGACCGATTTTTCGGACGGCGTCAGCGGCTTCGGCGGGCCGGCCGGCTTCGGAAGCGCATTGGCTGCGGGAGCCGGGGCAGGCGCGGGATTGGGCGTCGCGGGCCGGGGCGGCGCGCCCGATGTCGCGGGCTTCGCTTCGGCAGATTTCGCGTCGGACGGCTTTGCGTCCGCCGGCTTTCCCTCGGCAGGCCTGGGATCGGCCGGTTTGGCCTCGGCGGGCTTGGCCTCGGCGGGCTTGGGCTCCGCGGGTTTCGGCTCGGCCGGGCGCGGCGTCATCGCGCTCGGCACGATGGGCTTGCGCAGCGCCGCTTCGAGCCGCGCGGCAATGTCGTCGGACGGCGGGGTCGAGGGCTTGGCCGGGGCAGCCGGCGCCGGAGCGGGTGGCAGGGGGCGCCGAGGGGGCGGCATAGTCGAGATTGACCGGCCGCGGCGGCACCAGCGGTTCGCCGGCGGCCTGGCGCGCGGCATCGCGCATGGACGGGCGCACCGGTGCTTCCGGCACCGGCGCGGGCGGCGGCGGCTCGCTGATCGCCGCGGCCGTGACCTCGCGCAGGGCGCTCGCCTGAACCGGCACGCCGCGCACGATGTTGTTCTCGATCACCACGTCGGTCGGCCCGCCGAGCAGGATCAGGTGTTCGACATTGTCGCGGCGGATCAGCACCAGCTTTCGCCGGGCGTCGACATCGGCATAGTCGAGGACGGCCAGGCGCGGCTGCCGGCCGCGCGCGGAAGCGCCAATGCCGAGCCCCCGGCCGCGCACCATGCGGAACACCCAGGCGGCCAGCCCGATCAGCAGCAGAACGACGAAGAAGGCGACGACAAAATTGAGCGCGAGCGGCGCGTTGGGACCGAGAAGATTGGATATGAAATTCATCAGAACCGATCCCATGCATACCGGCAGCGGGCGCATTCAGGCCCGTTAAGTTTATGTTGAGGTTAACGGAGCCGGCAAGGCTTGCCGGTCTGAACCTCTCCGGATGGTTAACCCGGATCGCTCCGCCGAGCTATGCCGCCAAGCGGTCGACGTGGCGGCCAGCCCCAGAAATCGGGCCCGGCGGGGCAGAAGACCGGCCGATCGGGGCGGCCGGAAGGTCGATTGCGCCGAGCCTAGCGGTTCATGGCGGCCTCCGCCAAATCGCGATGGGGATAAGTTAACAGGGTGTTGCCTTTAACGGGATGTTAACCATGCGGGCGGCATTCTTTGCCCAGTGGGAAAGGGGCTGGAGATTCCCGTGGGGGCTGCCGATATTCCGATATTTTCCATGCTCAGGGACCGCATGCGCTGGCACCAGGATCGCCAGAAGCTGCTCGCTGAGAATGTCGCCAATGCAGAGACGCCTGGCTACCGGGCGCGTGACCTGCGCGCGCTGAGCTTCAATGATCTCGTCCAGGGCGCGCAGCCCTCGGGCGTCTCGACGCGGCTGACCGATGCGCGCCACATTGCCGGTTCCGACCCCGGCGGCTCGCGCTATCAGGTCAGGCGCGACACCGGCGTCATCACGACGCCTGACGGCAATCGCGTCAATCTCGAAGACGAGATGCTGAAGGTTTCCCAGAATCAGATGGACTACCAGGCCGTGACCGGCCTCTACCAGCGCTCGCTCGGCCTGATCCGCACCGCGCTCGGCAAACGGTAGGAGCCAGACCCATGTCGACTGATTTCCTCAGGTCGCTGCGCATCGCCGCCGGTGGCATGCGCGCCCAGGCCGGCCGCATGCGGGTGGTGGCGGAGAACATCGCCAATGCCAATTCGACCGCCGAGACCGCCGGCGGCGATCCCTATCGGCGCAAGGTGCCGACGTTCCGGACCAGCTTCGATCGCGAGCTGCAGGCGACCACCGTTCAGCTCGGGCCGGTGCGCCAGACCCAGGGCGAGTTCCAGACGCGTTACGATCCCAACCATCCGGCCGCGGACGCCCGCGGATTCGTCAAGATCCCGAACGTGAACTCCCTCGTGGAAGCGATGGATATGCGCGAGGCCCAGCGCAGTTATGAGGCCAACCTCAACGTCGTCACCTCGACGCGCCGCATGCTGCAGCGCACCATCGACCTTCTGAAAGCATGACCATGTCGACATCATCCCTCGCCGCAGACGCCTATGCCAATACGGCGCGCCTGTTCGCGCCCCAATCCCTGCAGCGCGCTACGGGCCAGGGCGGCCCCGGCGGCTTCGGCGAACTCGTGAACGCCGCCCTGCAGAACCTCGAGCAGACGACGCGGGCGACCGACCAGCGCTCGCAGCAGATGGCTGCCGGCCGCGCCGATCTCATCGACGTGGTGACCGCGGTCTCGGAGACCGAGACGGCCATCGAGGCGCTGGTCTCGGTGCGCGACAAGGTCGTGCAGGCCTATGACGAGATCATGCGGATGCAGATCTGACGGCCGCCATGACCCCCGCCGATATTCTCGACGTGGCGCGCGATGGCATCCTGACCGTGATCCTCGTGTCGGCGCCGCTGATGGTCGTCGGCCTGGTCGTCGGCGTCGGTGTGTCGCTGTTCCAGGCGCTGACGCAGATCCAGGAACAGACCCTGGTCTTCGTGCCGAAGATTCTCGCGATCTTCGCCACCATGCTCATCACTCTGCCGTTCATGGGCGACCTCATGGCCGGCTGCATGGCCCGCGTCATGGCCAAGGTGGTCACGGGCGGGTGAATCAGGTCTGATCGCGCGGGTCGATCTGCGCGGGAGGGCATGCCGGCATGACCTTCTCGTTCACGCCTGATTTTGCGGTCGTCTTCGTCCTGATGTTCGCCCGGGTCGGCACCATGCTGATGCTGATGCCGGGGCTCGGCGAGCGCGCCATGCCGATGCGCGTCCGGCTCGGCGTCGCCGTGCTGCTGACGCTGGTGCTGTTCCCGCTGCACCGGCTGGCCTATGCCGTCGATCTCGGCCGGCCGGCCGGCATCGCCATGCTGCTGTTCCAGGAGCTCGCCGTCGGCTTCACCCTCGGCATGGCCGGGCGCATCGCCGTCTCGGCGCTGCAGACCGCCGGCGTCGTGATCGCCAATTCCATGGGCCTCGGCTTCGCCATGCAGGTCGATCCGACTCAGGGCCAGCAGGGCGCCGTGATCGGCACCTTCCTGACCCTGACCGGCCTTGCCGTGGTCTTCGCCTCCGACCTGCATCACCTGGTCATTGCGGCGATCTCCGACAGTTTCTCGGTGCTGCGCCCCGGTGTCCTGCCGATCTCCGGGGATGCGGCCATGTTCGTTCTCGGCGCCATGAGCAAGGCGTTCATGGTGGCGATCCAGCTGGCGGCGCCCTTCCTCGTCTTCTCGCTGGTGTTCAATGTCGGCCTCGGCGTGCTGTCCAAGCTGATGCCGCAAATGCAGGTCTTCTTCGTCGGCATGCCGCTGTCCATCGGCGTCGGCTTCCTCATCCTGATGCTGGTCATCGGCGTCATGATGGTCCACTACACCGGTCATCTGGAGACCTTGCTCCACGAACTCGCCGTCGGCCGGAGGTGACGGGTGGCCGAGGGCGACGACGACAAGGACCAGAAGACACAGGACCCGACGCAGAAGAAGCTCGATGACGCGCTGAAGAAGGGCGACGTCGCCAAGAGCCAGGATCTCGTCGCCTGGTTCATCCTGTTCGCCGCGACATTGCTGGTCGCGGTCACTGCCATGGGGGCGGCCAGCAACCTCGCCCAGCCCCTGAAGGCCCTGATCGGCAATGCCGATCTCGTTACGGTCGACAGGGCCGGGCTGATGCAGCTGTTCCTGTCGATGGCGCTGGCGGTGGCGGCCGCCATCGGGCTGCCGCTGCTCGGCCTGTTCCTTGCGGGGATTGCCGGCAACATGATCCAGCACCGGCTGGTGCTGTCGGGCGAAAGCCTCAAGCCGAAATTTTCGAAGATCTCGCCGATGTCCGGCTTCAAGCGGATCTTCGGCAAGGAGGCCCTGGTCAATTTCATCAAGGGCCTCGCCAAGATCGGCATTGTCGGCACGGTCATGTTCGCCGTGCTCTGGCCGGAGCGCCAGGTGATCGATGCGCTGGTGCGCATGGACGTCGCGGCGCTGCTGCCGCACACGCTCGGCATCATCCTCAGCATTCTCTATGCGGTGGTCGCCATTCTCGCGGTGCTGGCGGCGGGCGACTATTTCTACCAGTACCGCTCCTGGTATCAGCGCCAGCGCATGACCTTCCAGGAGCTGAAGGAAGAGTTCAAGCAGTCGGACGGCAATCCCGAGATCAAGGCCAAGATCCGGCAGATCCGGCGCGAGCGGTCGCGCAAGCGCATGATGGCCAACGTGCCGAAGGCGACGGTGGTCATCACCAACCCGACACACTTCGCCGTGGCGCTGCGCTACGAGTCGGGCATGACCGCGCCGGTCTGCGTCGCCAAGGGGGCCGATCTCATCGCCCTGAAGATCCGCGAGATCGCCACGGGCGCGCAGGTGCCCATCGTCGAGAACCAGCCGCTCGCCCGCGCCCTGCACGCGACCGTCGAGATCGACCAGGAAGTGCCCGAGGAGCATTACAAGGCGGTGGCCGAAGTCATCGGCTACGTCATGCGCCTGAAAGGCACGCTGCGCTGAGCTGGCACGCCGGCCCTGCCTTGTTCCCGCCGCCAGCGGCGGCCATAGCATTCGCGCCGTGATCTTGAGCGCCGGAAGGCCCGATGACCGTCAGACCTGGCCGAAGACCCTGGATCCGCGCCGTCGCGACAGCGGTGGCGGCGCTCGCCACCATCGGCATTCTCGCCGCCTGGGAACTGACGCGTAGCGCGCCGGCCCGGTCCGACCGCCTGCCCGCGGTGCTGCCCGACGACGCGCGGCTGCGCGGCACGCTCCAGTTTGCTCATGGCGATCTCGGCAATCTCGATCTCGATACGCTGGAGACCTCGGCTCTGCCTTGGGTGGTGCTGAGCGCGGCGCTGGCGCTGGACGCGAGCGGCGGCGATGCCGGCAAGGTTTCGCCCGACCAGGTCGAGGCGGCCTTCCTTGCAGTCGGCTTCCTTTATCCGGAAGCGGCGCCGGGCGAGCGGCCGCGCCTGCCGCTCGGCCTTGTCCGGGCCCGCGTCGAGCGGCTCGTTCCGCCGCTGCGCGTGACCGCGGTCAATCTGAGCTGCGCGGCCTGCCATGGCGGCACCGCCTACGACGCGGATGGGCGGCCGACGCCGTCCCGGCCGATGCTCGGCATGCCGAACACCTCGCTCGACCTCGAAGCCTATGCCCAGCGCGTCTACCGCGCACTGAAGCTGGCCTTTGCTGACGAGGCGGCGCTCTGGCGTGCAATCGACCTGCTGTTTCCAGATCTCTCCTGGCGCGAGCGGCTGA
Organism: bacterium YEK0313; assembly: GCA_000751295.2. NCBI lineage: Bacteria > bacterium YEK0313. The sequence continues at coordinate 4,386,491 of CCMO02000001.1, read as the reverse complement.
GCCTCGACTGGCTGGTGCTGCCGCGGGCGCGCGCCCGCATGGCCGAACTGGTGGCCGGCGGCGACCAGCCCTTGCCCTTCGGCAACGGCGCGCCGGGGCTGACCAATGGCGTCGCCGCGCTGAAGTTCAGGCTGGGCCTGGTGCCCGCGGGCCATCGCCTGGCCGCGGGGGGCTATGTCTCCATTCCGGACCTCGCCGACCGCGCCTTCCGCAGCGCCCTGCTCGCCGACGGGGCCTATGCGCCGCCCGGCGCGCCGCGTTTCGCGCCTCGCACGGCGGAGGCGGCGGCCAGGGCCGATCCGCGGGATCTCGCGCGCATCGGTTCGCTGTTCACCGTGCCCAGCATGGGCATGGCGCCGGAACGGGCGCTCGCCGCGATCCCCGCCTTCACCGAGATTGCCGGCTTTCTCGGCCAGTATCGACCGCAACGCTTTCCCGGGCCCGTCGACCGCGGTCTCCTGCCGTCCGGCAGGGCCGTCTATGTGCGCGCCTGCGCCGTCTGCCACGGAAGCTATGACGAGGATCTCGATCGGCCGCGGCTGATCGCCTTCCCCAACTGGGCCGGCGATGTGGGCACCGACATGAGCCGGGTGAAGGCCTTCGACCAGGCGCTCGCCGGGCGGGTCAATGCGACGGTCTATTCCCGCTACCTGACCGCGGCGGCGACCGGGCGGCTGGCGGCGCCGCTGCTATCGGGCGTCTGGGCCACCGCGCCCTACTTCACCAACGGATCGGTGCCGACGCTGCGCCACCTGCTGGAACCGGACACGCGTCCCACGCGGTTCATGGTGGGCGGCCACCGGCTCGACCTCATCAATGTCGGCCTCGCGCTCGCACCAGGCCCCGATGGCGTCTGGCGCGACCCTTCAGACTACCGGTCCTTTGCCGGATCGGTCGAGATCGATACGCGCCGGACCGGCTTCTCCAATCGCGGCCACGAGCGCGAGGTGTCGGGCCTGAGCGCCGACGAGAGGCAGGCGCTGATCGAATATCTCAAGCTGTTGTGAGGGCGAGTGGCGAATGGCGAATTGCGAGTGGAGGGCTGCCAGGCGGCCGGCTTTGCAGGCTACGCGTGATCCCATTCGCCATTCGTCACTCGCTATCCGAGCAGAAGCTCGGCGACCGGCAGCCGGCTGTGGACGATGGGTCTCGGGCGGTCGGGCAGGCCGATCCTGAAGACGTTGACGAGACGGCGGCCGGCGGGCGGCGGATGCGCCGCGGTGAGATCGGCTTTCGCTTCGGGCCAGTCGACCAGGACGGACATGGGGCAGGCGGCAAATCCCTCGGCATCGAAGCCGAGCCAGGCGCGGTAGAAGGCACGGCCGCTGACGAGCGGGTCTTCGCCCTCCGGCCGGTGGAACAGGACGAGGGCACTGGCCCCGGCGCTCTTGCGCGCTTCGGCAACCAGCGAGGCGGCGAGCCCCAGGCGCGAGAGCGGCGCGAACAGGGGGCCGAGCACCAGGCCGGCGGCGAAGGCCTCGATGCGGCTGAGTGCCATGGCCTCGGCATTGAGCCCGTCGCGATGGTAGTCCGGATGGCGCTTCGACAGACGCATCCAGGCCAGGAGCTCGGTCCGCGGGCCATGCTCGCTCAGAAGAGCGAGGGCGGCGCGGTCGGCGAGCGCCCCGATCCGGCGCAATGCTTCGCGGTCGTCGACGACGAGAAGGTCGGGGTTCGCCGCGCGCAGGCGCTCCAAGGCCGCCCCGGCGGCGGCATCGGGCGCGCGAAATCCGCCGCGCCAGCTCGCGCGGGTCGCGACACGGCTTTCGAGCGGATCGGGGGCTGCGCCCGCCGGTGCCGCGGCAACGGTCAGGCGCGCGATGGCGGGGGCGGCGGCATCGCCGGCCAATGCGATATCGGCAAGCGCGAGCCCGCGCCGATCGAGCGCCAGGGCGAGGCCTTCCAGGAAGGCGCCGTGCGACAGGCGGACGTCGTGGCCGGTCGGATCGGCGGCGGGCAGGCGCCGGTCGGGATCGGCGCGCAGCAGGATGGCGCCGGCGTCGAGGCCGACGCGGGTCGGCTGGATATTGTGCGCGCTGGGAGCGAGCCGGGCCTCGGCAACCAGGGTTTCGAGCAGGTCTCGATCGATCGCGATCATGTCGCCTCCGTCGGGTGGGCGGGCGTCAGGGCCTTGGTGAACAGGTGCAGCCTGTGCAGCGGCCTGGCGCCGAGCTTCTCCATCTGCCGGAGGCTCGGGCGGTTGACGTCGGCGATCCAGGTCGTGCCGAGCCGGTCGTAGCCGGCGGCCTTCAAGGCGGCGACGACACGCGCCAGCATCGCCCCGTTGATGCCGCGGCCGTGCATGGCGCGCGACACCGACTGGTAGATCAGCACGGCGCGCCGGTTGGTGAGGCGCTGGCGCAGGAAATGCCAGGCGAAGGCGAGGCCCATGCGGCCGCGCGCGGCCTTCACCAGCGGATTGAGGTCGGGAATGACCAGGACCACGCCGACCGGCTGGCCGGCATGGTGGACGAGGCATGAAATGCGCTTGTCGATCACCCACATCATGTCGCCGGCCTGGAACCGGTATTCGGCCGGGCTGGTCGGCACGAACATGGGGTTCTCGGCAAAGCCGTCGTTCAGCACCGCCCGCGCCTCGGCAAGGCGCGTGTCGAAATGGGCGCGATCGATCGGCATCCACTGGAAGGCCGGGTCGTCGAGGATCGCCTGCTGCGCCGGCCCGATCAGGCTCTGCGGGTCGAGCCGGGTGAGATCGGTCTCGAAGGTGGTCATCGGGAAGGCCGGCGCATAGCCGTGCGCTGCGAGCAGCGCGGCGATGTGCGGCGGGCTGTAGACCATGTCGGTATAGGGCGCGTTGTCGAAGCCGGCGGTGACGACACCGATCTGCTGCATGGCCGTCAGGTTGAAGTTGCCCGTGAGCTCGTCCATGCCGGCCGCGCGGGCGAAGTCCTCGGCCGAGCCGAGCAGGGCGGCCGCCACCTCGGCATCGTCGGCGCAGTCGAAGAAGCCGAACTGCGCCCGCCGCGTGCCGTGCTTCAGGTTGGAGGCGTCGTGCACGCTCGCCGCGATGCGGCCGACCGGCCGGCCGCCGCGCCAGGCGACGAACAGGGCGAACCGGCCATGCCCTTCGGTGACGAACGGGTTGCGGGCCGGATCGAACATCCGCGCGAAATCCGACCGCATCGGCGGCACATAGGGCGAGGTCCGGCCGTAGACCTCCGCCGTGACGGCATAGGCTGCCGCGACATCGCCCGAGGTCACCGCGATCATGCGCGCATCTCCGGTGCCGCGGCGATCAGGCGTGCGGCGAGCAGCAGCGCCGTCTCGCTCGCCCTGTCGGCCATGACGAGCGGCACCGGCACGGCGACGAGGTCGAGCGGGTCGCGGCCGATGACGATGAGGTGGCTTGCGCCGAACGTCGCCATCAGGGCGGCCAGGCGCTCGCCGGCAGGATCGTCGGCCGGCCGGCTCCAGGGCCGATCGGCGCGGCGCACCACCAGGCGGTCGCCGAGGGCGACGGCGAGGATCTCCGGATCGAACGGGAGAAGGTCGGCGGCCGAAAGGCGCCGGGCACCTTCGAACGGCGGATGGCGGGCGAGTTCCGCGATCAGTTCGTCGCGCGTGCCGGGCGGGGCGTTGGCGATCCGGTCGAGCAGGCCCGGCGCGCCGGCGCCGACCACGGCGCGCGCGGCATCGACGAGGAGGCCGATGAACAGGATGCCGGCGAGGGTCACGGCGGCGAAGCGGATGACGTCCGCCATATCGGCAATGGGCGCGACCGCGGCGAGCGCGAGGCCGAGGAACAGGCCGGCCGAGATGCGCAGGCCGAGGATCAGGACGTGGCCGCGCCGGCCGTCATTGGCGGTGTCGGCCACCAGCGCGAAGGTGACGACGAGCAGGGCGCCGAGGGCGCCCGCCCGCACCGGCACGCCGGGGAAGAAGGCGCGGAAGTCGGACAGGATGAACGGCAGCACCGCGAGAGCGGCGATGCCGAGCCTGAAGACGCCGCGGTTCTCGGCTTCCGACAGCGAACCGCGGTCGCGGCTCAACAGCAGGAGGCCGCAGACCGCAAAGGTCGCGAGCTGGAACAGGGCGAGCGCCATTTCGATGCGCTCGGCCCAGTCGCCGCCGGCCAGCAGGCCGGCCGGCGCGAGGACCAGCGTGCCGGCCAGCACGGCAAGCTTGACGGCGCGCGGCGCATGCCGGCGGAGCATGCCCTCGACGACGAGCAGTGCGCCGAGCGGAATGATCGCGGCGGCGGCGACGGCGAGCTGTTCGAGCGTGGCGCTGCCGGTCAGCCAGCCGACGCCGCGCGCGAGCAGGACGAAGGCGACGATGCCGAGGACGAAAGCGAAGCGCCGGGTCAGGGGCCCCTGCGGGTCGCGCGCCCGGAAGATCAGGATCGCGATCGCGAGGCCTCCGGCGCCGCAGAGGTTGACGATCGAATCCGCTGCGACGCCCGGCCCCATCAGCCGCCCACCATGCGCTTGAGGGCCCGCCGCACCAGCGGCCGCAGGAGCGCGGCGACCGGGCCGGGCAGCGGCCGTTCGACCTTGGGCGCGTGCGGATTGAAGAACCAGCCGCGGCAGTCGGTGCCTGTGCGTTTGCCGAGCGCCAGTGCGATCGCCTCGTAGGCCATCAGCATGCCGGTGGAGATCACCATGGGCGCGAAGGACATGCGGCTGCGCCGGCCGGCCGCGACCTCGGCGGCAATGGCGAGATCGACATGGCGGCGCGAGGAGGAATGCAGCATGACATGTTCGATTTCAGCGAGCATGGCGGCGCGCCGGTCGGCTTCGCCGATGTCGCGCCAGGGCTTGCCGACGGTCGGATAGCCGAGCCGCTGTTCCGGCCGCGGGTCCTCGGGCCGGACCACGGTGACCGAGGGCAGGGGCGACATGTAGGCGTCGATCACGGTCGCGCCGGCGGCGGCCGCTGTGCGGTAGAGATGAATGCCGGCGGGAATGTCGTCCATGCCGTTGACAATGATCCGGCAGCGGGCGGCGATCTCGGCCAGGCGGTCGACCCATTCGGCACCGACGACCTCGATCGCGATGTCGGGGTTGATGGCGCGCGCCGCCGCAGCAGCGCTCTCGGCCTTCGGCCGGCCGATGGTCTCGGCGGTGGCGAAGACCTGCCGGTTGAGATTGGAGACCTCGAAGACGTCGATGTCGGCAATGACGAAGCGGCCGATGCCGGCGCGCACCAGCGCCATGAAGGCGCCGCCGCCCATGCCGCCGACGCCGCAGACGAAGACAATGGTTTCGCGCAGCCGCTGCTGCTCGGCCGGCGTCACGAAGCCGATGTTGCGGGTGGTGAATTGGCCATAGTCGAAGGAGGTCATGCCGTGCTGTCCGGTGCCGGCGGCGGCAGCGAGCCGCCGCGAGGGGGGCCGGGCGGGTCCGAAGGGACACTGCCGGGCCGGAGCGTGCCGAAGGATCTCGTCGTGTCGAGCCAGTGCAGCACCGGCAGGACCAGCCGCTGCAGCATGACGAACAGGCCCGCTCCGGCGACAGCCGGCAGCGAGCCGCGCGGCAGCTGGCCGATCAGATAGCGGCGCGCTGCGGCGAGGTCGATGCGGCCGAGCTGCAAGACGTCGTCGCCGCGCACATAGTCGAGTTCCTTGCGGCAGAAGTCGTTGTAGCGCGCTTCGCGATGCGCCGCCGCCGCCTCGAAGCTCTTCTTCAGGTCGTCGGAGCCGCCGGTATAGGCATTGGTGATCACCGAGCGTCGTTCGTCGAAGCCGGCATCGGCGCCGACGCCGAAAACCGCGCGGTGCCGGCGCATGATCTGCCGGGCGAGGCTGAGATGCGCAAAGCTCTGGCGCGCGCCGGGGTTGGGCGAGGGAAACACGTCGGAAAAGGTCTCGCAGACCATGCCGACGACGGCCGGCACCTGGGTCACGTTGGAGATCCAGCGCGGGCGCAGGCCGCCGCGCAGGAACAGGATCAACACGGTCAGGCCGTAGAGCACGCCGGACAGGCCCTTGCCGCGGACGTCGGGGTCGACCATGACGAGGCCGAGATGCATGACCTCGGCGGGCTCGCCGTCGACGGTCGTATCCATCAGGGCGAGGGCGTTGAAGGCGATCGGCTTGCCGGTCGCTGTGTCGGTGATCAGCGTGACGATGGTCTTCGACAGCCGCTCCCGGTCGCCCGAAAAGACGCCATAGGTGAGCTCGCCCGCTGCCAGGGTGCGCGCGGCGACGGTCCTGAGATCGGCGACGAGGCGGCCGAGATCGGCGTCGCCGAGAATGGCGCCGGGGCGCCCGACGATGCGCGTGGTGAGACCGCTATGGGTGGCAAGGGTGAGATCGAGGCGTGGCGATGCCAGCATCCTCCACCAGGCCTTGAGCATGTTCACGGTCGACTGATCTCACGGTGCTGGCCTCCTCCGACGGGAAATCGGGCGGCGGCTGTGACGAGGACGGCGCGACCGTGACGTTGTGCGACGTTTCTTCACGTAGCGTCAAGCCGGGAGACGCCGGCGCCGTCCGCGCCGGCCTTCAGCCGGACCGCAGATCGCCGCGATCGCGTGGCTTGGCGGCGCCGGCGCCGAAGCGGCGCAGCGCCTGCCAGGGCCGGCCGTCGATGGCGGCAAGGCCGAGCCCGATCAGGGCCATGCCGGCGAGGTGTTTCGGCAGCAGCGCCTCGTTGAGGACGAGGATGCCGAGCAGGATGGCGCTGACCGGGATCAGGAAGGTGACGAGCAGCAGATTGGTGGCGCCGGCTGTCGCCAGGATCCGGAAATAGAGGACATAGGCGAGGGCGGTCGACAGCGCCGCGACGCCGATCAGCGCGCCGATCGCGGCGGGACTCGGTGGCGGCCGCGTCCAGGGCTGGTCGACGACCAGCATGAGCGGAATGAGCAGGATGCTGGAGGCGACCACCTGGCCGGTCGCGGTGGCGAGCGGGGCGACGCCTATGGCCCGGAAACGCCGGCCGAAAATGCCGGCGAGCGCATAGGAGACCGCGCCGGCAAGGCACATGAGCTGGGCCGCGACGTGGTTGCCGAGCGTCTGGGCGGCGTCGAGGCCGATCATCACGGCGACGCCGACGAAGCCGATGACGACGCCGGCGAGGCGGTTGCCGGTCATCTTTTCGTCCGAGGTCAGGACATGCGCGAGCAGCACGGTGAAGAGCGGCGTCGAGGCGTTGAGGATCGAGGCGACGCCCGAGGCGATCGATTGCTGGCCCCAGACGATCAGCGAGAAGGGGATGGCATTGTTGAGCAGGCCCATGCCGAAAAAGGCGGCCCAGACGCGCCGGTCGCGCGGCAGCGACTGGCCGAGGGCCTTCAGGAGGCCGAAGAGCAGCAGCGCGGCCAGCGCGACACGCGCAACCACGACGGTGAAGACCGGCAGTTCGCGCACCGCGATCGCGTTGAAGAAGAACGAGCCGCCCCAGACCGTGGCGAGGGCCAGGAGCATGGTCCATTCGAGCGCCGTCATCGGGCGGCTCACCTGGGCGGATGTCGGCATGTCGGTCTCCCGCGCGGACGAATTGCATCCGGCGGCAGGATCGACCGAGTCGAGCCCGTCAGCACCCCGCTTCTTGCGGCCAAACTGCGCGCGGCGGCTTGCCGAGAGGTTTGCGCCGAGGCGCGCGCATCGGTTCTGCGGCGGGTCGCAACGTCGTCATCCGGCCGATGCCATCAGGGTATCCTGGCGCACGACATCGACCATGAAATCGAGCACCGTCCGGACGCGTTGCGGCAGGTTGCGGCGGGACGGATAGACGACGTTGATCGGAAGCCGTGCGGGCGGAAAGTCCGGCATCACATTGGTCAGCCGTCCCACCTCGATGTCATCTTTCACGAGGATATGAGAGAGAATGGCAAGACCGCCGCCCATGAGCGCCGCGCGATGAACGGCGACCGGGTTGTTCGCGACGAGGCGCGGGGCGACGCGCACCGCAATGTCATCCGCTCCGTTGGAGAAGCGCCAGGAGCGCCCATTGCCGCCGCGGTCGTAACACATGCAATCGTGGCCCTGGATCTCTTCCGGGCTCCGGGGCGCTCCCTTCCTTTTCAGATAGTCGCGCGAGGCGACGAGAAATGCCGTGGTCCAGCCGATGCGCCGGCAGATCAGACCGCTGCTGCCCGCATCGCCGAGCCGGACCTCGAGGTCGATCGCCTCGGCGATCAGGTCGGATGGTTCTCCACGGAAGATCAGCTCGAGCTGCAGCCGTGGATGGGCGTCGAGCAGTGCCGGCAGGCGTCCGCTCAGATACAGCCCCAGGGGAGCTGGCACGCTGAGCCTGACCTTTCCCGACGCCGCTGCCGCTTCGCGATCCGCCGTCTCGCCCAGGGCATCGACGGCTTCGATGACCTTCAGCGCCATTGGAATCATGCGTTCGCCTTCCGCGGTCAGCGCGAGCGCATTGGTCGTCCGGTGCAGGAGCCTGGAGCCGAAATGAGCCTCCAGCGCTGAAACCTGCCGGGAGACGGCGGGTTGCGTCAGCCCGAGGTCGACGGCGGCGCCTGAGAACGAGCCTGTCTCGACGACGCGCAGATAGGTCTTCAGCGCCGACACGATGTCCATTCCTCGCCTCGTACTTCTGGACATAAGCCATATGCCCGCAGCTTAGAGCGGAGGGGCTTTACCGTCCAGCTATTACGGATATTTTATATCCATAAGGATATTGATCATCCTTAATTAGGAGCGTGCGATGACACAGCGCTTGAACTACGCCCAGCAATCGCCCGAGCTTTTCAAAAAGATGTCCGATCTCAGCGTGGCCATGAAGGGAAGCGCGATCGAGCAGGGCATCCGCGACCTCGTGAATATCCGGGTGTCGCAGATCAATGGCTGCGCCTACTGCCTGGACATGCATGTCAAGGAAGCGAAGCTCCATGGCGAGCGTGAATTGCGGCTCCATCACGTGGCGATCTGGCGCGAATCCGGTCTGTTCAGCGCGCGTGAGCGCGCCGCGCTCGCCTGGACGGAAGCCGTGACCAAACTGCCGGAAGGCGGCATTCCCGACGAACTCTACGAGCGTGTTCGCGGCCAGCTGTCGGAGAAGGACATTTCCGATCTGACCTTCGCGATCATGACCATCAATGCCTGGAACCGCCTCGCCATCGCCTTCAGGGCCGTGCCGGGGGCCACCGACAAGCTCTATGGCCTCGACAAGGCCGGTCTGAACTAGACCCGTCAATCCCGCAACGATCCGAACCACGACCGCGCCGCGAGTGACGGCGAAGGGAGAGCCTTGTGAAAATCGTCATCATCGGCGGAACCGGCCTCATCGGTTCGAAAACGACGGAACGCCTGCGCAGGCGAGGCCACGACGTCGTCGCGGCCTCGCCGAACACGGGCGTGAATACGCTCACGGGGGAGGGCCTCGCCGAGGCGCTGGCCGGGGCGCAGGTCGTCCTCGATCTCGCCAATTCCCCTTCGTTCGAAGACAAGGCCGTCATGGCGTTTTTCGAGACATCGGGGCGCAATCTGCTGGCGGCGGCCAGGGCCGCCGGAGTGAAGCATCACGTCGCACTTTCGGTGGTCGGAACCGAACGCCTGCAGGAGAGCGGCTATTTTCGCGCCAAGCTCGTTCAGGAGCGCCTGATCGCTGCGTCGGGCATCGCCTATACCATCGTTCATTCGACGCAATTCATGGAGTTTCTCGGCGGTATCGCCCAGTCGGGCACCGCGGGCGATACCGTGCGCCTGTCGCCGGCCTTCGTGCAGCCGATCGCCTCGGACGACGTGGCCGATGTGATGGCCGAGGTTGCATTGGCGGCGCCGGCCAACGGCATCGTCGAAATCGCCGGACCGGAGCGCATGCGCCTGAATGATCTGGTTGGTCGCTACCTGGCCGCACTCGGCGATGCGCGCAAGGTCGAAGCCGACCCCGAGGCCCATTATTTCGGCGCGCGGCTGGACGACGCGTCGCTGGTCTCGAACGCCAGTCCCCGGCTGGGTCACATCAGCTTCGAGCAATGGTTCGCAACGGCGGCCCGCAAGCCTTCCTAGCATCTGCCGCGCCCGGCATCCCGGCTCTCCGGGCAACGCGCCGCGCCGGCGACGCCCCTTGAACGCACCGAGGTCGCGCCATGTCCGACGCGCACGCATTCTACGCGCTGGTTTGGGTCAACCTTCTGGGCATTGCCGGCATCGTCATATGGCACCTTCAGGGCCCCAGCAGGCCGACAGCCCGGCTGATCGTCCAGATCATCTTTTTTGCCGGCATGACCGCGGCCCTGGCGCTCGGCGAGATCCGTCCCTACCAGATCGGCACTGCGACGCCGGTCGAGGGCCGGCATCTTTTCGAGATGGCGGCACGCCTGCTCTGGTGGGTCCATCTTGCCTGGGCAGCCATCGGCTTCGTGCGCATCTACATCGTCCTCGATGGCCGGCCCCGGGAGGCACGGCTTCTCCAGGATCTCATCGTCGCGGCGGTCTATCTCGGCGTGACGCTCTCGATCGTCGGCTTCGTGTTCGGTGCGCCTGTCGGCACGCTCGTCGCCACATCCGGCGTCGTCGCCATCATTTTGGGCCTTGCTCTTCAGAATATGCTTGCCGACCTGTTTTCCGGCGTTGCGCTGACGCTCGGAAGGCCTTTTGCCATCGGCGACTGGATCCAGCTCGGTGATGGCACGGAGGGCCGTGTCGTCGAGAACAACTGGCGCTCGACCCAAATTCTCACGCCCGCCCACAACGTCGTGGTTGTTCCGAACAGCGCCCTTGCCAAAGCCGGGCTGACCAATCTCACGCGTCCCGACGAAACGCACATGATCGCCCTGGTGGTCCGGATCGCGGCATCGCACCCGCCGCATGTCGTGGAACGCACCATGACCGCCGCTTTGCGAAGCTGCGGCCGTGTCGTCCAGGATCCCGCGCCGATCGTCGCGCTCAAGGCGATCGACGCCATCGCGATCGAGGTCGAGCTGCAGTTTCGCGTGAATGGTCCAGCCAATCGCACGCCGGCCCGGAACGAGGTCATCGGTGCCGTGCACCGCCAATGCGAGGCCAGCGGCCTTGCTTTCGCTCCGCCCCCGCAGAGCTATCTCTGGGCTCCCGAAGCGGACAGCCGGTCCCTGGCGTCAGCCGCCCAACCGACCACCTTGTTGAACAGTCCGGAGACGCGGAAGGCGGACCGCGCTTCGGCATGACATGCGGCGGGCGCTGCTCAACCCGTTCGCTTCATGACCCATTCGAAAGTGCCGGCCCAGATGTCCGGTCGGACCTCTTCGGCCAGGGTCGCGACGAGATCAGCCAGCGTCACGCTCCGCAGCTTGCCGCGCCAGGCTTCATCGGCCTCCCACATGATCCGCGCGATCGCGCACGGGCTGCTTTCGCAATAGCCTTTCGGACGACAGGGATTGTTGGCGCGGATATTGTTGCAGACGAAGGTCCGGCCGCCACCTTCCACAGCCTCGATGATATCGAGAAATGTCAGTTCGCCTGGTGCTTTCGCCAGTCGATAGCCGCCGGACGGGCCGAGCGACGTATGGACGAGGCCGGCCTGCGACAGGCTCTGCAGGGCTTTCGAAAGATATTCCTTGGGCAGGCCGTGAAGCTCGGCAAGGGATTTCGTCGAAAGAAAGCGCCCGTCCGGCAGGCTCGCAAGGATGGCGCAACAGTGAAGCGCCCACTCGACCTGGCTTTTGAGGATCATCGACCGCAGTTCACCATTCGATGCGTCCCGCATTAATTCCGGATAATGAATATCCTTATTGCCGGCCGATGTAAATCGCGGGCCGGCAAAGCCCTGCTTTCATTTCCGCGCGCGGGAATTGGAAACGCAGTGCCTTCCAATGCCGCGCGCCGGCACGCTTCGACGCGGCTGCGGCGCCGCGTCTGCAGGCAGCGGATTGACCGGGTCAGGCCAGCATGTCGCGCACCATCGGGATCACCTTCGACCCGTAGAGCTCGATGCTGCGCATCAGCTTGTCGTGCGGCAGCGGGCCGGCGCTGTACTTGAGCTGGAACCGGTCCGCGCCGAGCGCCTTGACGGTGGCGGCGATGCGGCGTGCGACCGTTTCGGGCGAGCCGACATAGAGCGAGCCGCGCTCGGCCTCCTGGTCGAACTCCTGCCGACCCATCGGCGGCCAGCCGCGCTCGGCGCCGATCCGGTCGCGCATGCGCTTGTAGTCGGGCCAGAGCTCCTCGCGAGCCTTGTCGTCGGTGTCGGCGACATAGCCGGGCGAATGCACGCCGACCGGCTGGCCCGGCTGGCCGAGCTCGGCGAGCGCCCGGTGATAGAGGTCGACATAGGGTCGGAACCGCTTGGCGTCGCCGCCGATGATGGCGAGCATCAGCGGCAGGCCGTAGCGCGCGGCGCGGACCACTGATTCAGGGCTGCCGCCGACGCCGATCCAGGTCTTGAGCCGTCCGGTCTCGACCGGCGGGAAGACGCGCTGGTTGGTCAGGCCGGCGCGGGTGGTGCCCTGCCAGCTCACCTGCTCCTGGCTGATCAGCGCGGCGAACAGGTCGAGCTTCTCCTCGAACAGCGTCTCGTACTGGTCGAGCCTGTAGCCGAAGAGCGGGAAGGATTCTGTGAAGGAGCCGCGGCCGAGGATCACCTCCGCCCGGCCGCCGGAGACGGCGTCCAGCGTCGCGAAGCGCTGGAACACGCGCACGGGATCGTCCGAGCTCAGCACGGTGACGGCCGAGCCGAGATGAATGCGTTCGGTGCGGCCGGCAATCGCCGCCAGCGCCACTTCCGGCGAGGAAATGGCGAAGTCGGCGCGGTGATGCTCGCCGAGGCCAATGAAATCGATGCCCAGCTGGTCGGCCAGCACGGCTTCCTCGACCACGTCGCGAATGACGGCCGCATGGGCCTTGAGCTGGCCGTCCGGCCCGGTGGTGACGTCGCCGAACGTGTCCAGTCCGAATTCGAGCTTGGCTGCCATGGAGGGTCCTGCCGGGCTTTTCGGGTGGACAGCCTGGCGCGGCCGGGGCCGGCATACCGCGCGGGCAAGACGTGAATGAGGTCAGCAGGTAGGCAGCCCCGGTCGTTCCTGCAACCGGTTGTTCCCGAGCCATACAGGATCGTGATGCAGCCATGCCACAATGGTCCCGGATCTTGATTTCCCGGCGCCGTCTCCCTGTCGGACTTGCCAGTTCGGCCTGGAACCGGCACGACTACCGGTCAGATCGGGGACAAGCCCGGATTCGCTCACCAGAGGCTGCCATGGACCATGGGTCCTTATGGCTCATGGCGGCCCCTCGGTTCCCAGAACGGCACTTCAGGCCATGGCTATCGCCGAAAAGAACGCTCGCTCCAAGGCGGGCGCGACATCGCAGAAGGGCAGCGCGGCGCGCGCCGTCGATCGCTCGGACCGTTCGGGCTCGACCGGCATGGTGCTGGCGGTGGCGCTCGTGCTGGTCGGGGCCGCCCTGTTCTTCCTGGCGATGGGCCGGGACAACGCCTATCCCTATGTGATCGGCCTCCTGGCGCTGCTGGCGGTGGTCGGCGTCTTCTCGCTGTTCGCCCATGCCGCGGGCATTCTGCGCTTCGCCACCGAGGAGAGCCGCAACGACTTCACCAAGGCAATGGTCGACAGCATGCCGGACGCGGCCGTCGTCACCGAACCGTCCGGCCGGGTGCTCTACGCCAATCCGAGCTATCTGGAGCTGACCGGGGCGACCGGCGAAACTGACGTGCGTGGCGTCGAGCGGGCCTTTTCCAGCGCTCCCGACGTGTCGGAGGCGATCTACCGCCTGTCGCAGGCGGCGCGCGAGGGACGTCGGCATCAGGAAGAGGTGCGCCAGCCCGGTCCCGACAGCGCCCGCTGGTTCCGGCTGCGCGTGCGGCCGCTGGTGCGGGACGGCCTGCAGGCGCCGCGCGGTCTCGGCAAGGCCACGGTCTGGACGGTGGAGGACATTACCCGCGACCGCCAGAATGCCGAGAGCGCCTTCGAGACGCTGCAGAAGGCGATCGACTTCCTCGACCATGCGCCGGCCGGCTTCTTCTCGATGGAGCCGAACGGCGAGATCGCCTACATGAACGCGACGCTCGCCGGCTGGCTCGATCACGATCTGGCCGAAGTCGGGCCCGGCGGGCTGGCGCTTGCCGACATCCTGGCGGCCGATGGCGCGGCGCTGCTGCGGACGGTGACGCCGGTCCCCGGCGAGGTGCGCACCGCCACCTTCGACCTCGACCTGAAGAAGCGCGGCGGCGAGGCCTTGCCGGTCCGGCTGCTGCACAAGGTGGCCTTCGCGGGCGACGGCACGGCCGGTTCGTCGCGCACGCTGGTGATCGATCGCGGGCGCGGCAGCGAGGCGGCCGACAGCCTGCGGGCTGCCGAGGTGCGCTTTGCCCGCTTCTTCAACAATTCGCCGCTCGGCATCGCCACGGTCGACAAGGCCGGCCATGTCGGCCGCTCCAATCCGATCTTCGCGCGTCTGTCGGCCGAACTGCTGCCGGCCGGCGAGGTGGGGCCGCGCTCGATCCTGTCTCTGGTCAAGGACAGTTCGCGCCAGGGCCTGTCACAGGCCATCGCCGAGGCGGCGGGCGGGCGGGGTGATCTGACGCCGGTCGACGGCGCGCTGCAGGGCGATGCCAATCGGTTCGCGCGGTTCTTCGTGGCCCCGGCCGACGATCCCGACCAGCCGGGCGAGGTGGCGATCGTCTATGCGGTCGAGACGACCGAGCTCCGGCAGTTGCAGGAACAGTTCGCCCAGTCGCAGAAGATGAACGCGGTCGGCCAGCTCGCCGGCGGCGTGGCGCACGATTTCAACAACGTGCTGCAGGCGATCATCGGCCATGCCGATCTGCTGCTGATGAACCACAAGCCGGCCGATCCCTCGTTCAACGACATCAGCCAGATCAAGCAGAACGCCAATCGCGCAGCGAGCCTGGTACGCCAGCTGCTGGCTTTCTCGCGCAAGCAGACGCTCAGGCCGCAGGTCGTGCAGCTCGGCGACGTGCTGTCGGATCTCTCCATGCTGCTGCGCCGCTCGCTCGGCGAGCGCGTCGGCCTCGACATGATCCATGGTCGCGACCTCTGGCCGGTGCGGGCCGACGTCACCCAGCTCGAGCAGGTCATTCTCAACCTGGCGGTCAATGCCCGCGACGCCATGCCCGACGGCGGCAAGCTGACCATCCGCACGGTCAACGTGCCCGCCGACCAGATGCGGCGCCACGATGCCAAGGATCAGCCGGTCGAGGCGCCGGCCACCGACAGCGTGCTCATCGAGGTGACCGATACCGGCACGGGCATGCCCGAGGAGATCGTCCAGAAGATCTTCGACCCGTTCTTCTCGACCAAGGAGGTCGGCAAGGGCACGGGGCTGGGGCTCTCCACCGTCTACGGCATCGTCAAGCAGTCCGGCGGTTATATTTTCGTCGACAGCCAGGTCGGCAAGGGCACGACCTTCCGCATTTTCCTGCCGCGCCATGTCGAGGCCGCCGAGGAGGTGCCGCCGCCGGTCGCGCCGGCAGCGGCAACCCTCGTCGCCGGCAAGATCGAGGCGCCGGCGGCCGACGTCTCCGCGTCCGCTGCCACGCCGCCGCCGGCTCCGACACCGCCGCCGGCACGCGACGATACCGGCGCAGGCACCATCCTGCTGGTCGAGGACGAGGACGCGGTGAGGGCCTTCGCCTCGCGGGCGCTCGCCTCGCGCGGCTATACGGTGCTGGAGGCGGCGTCGGGCGTCGAGGCGCTGGAGGTAATGGCCGAGGTGCAGGGCTCCGTCGATCTCGTCGTGTCGGACGTGGTGATGCCGGAAATGAACGGCCCGACATTGCTGGTCGAGCTGCGCAAGGCCAATCCCGACATCAAGGTCATCTTCGTCTCAGGCTATGCCGAGGACGCCTTCAAGAAGGACCTGCCGGAAGGCTCGCATTTCTCCTTCCTGCCGAAACCCTTCTCGCTGAAGCAGCTGATCGACGCGGTGAAGCAGCAGGTGAAGGGGTGAGGGGGGCGAGTGGCGAATAGCGAATGGGAAAAACCAATTCCACGCGCCATTCGCTCCTTACAATTCGCCTACCGGCAACTCGTCGACACAACGCCGCGCCATTCAGCCGCGGTCTGGCGGATGAAGCTGACCTTCGACGCGCGTTCGGTCGCTGCGGTGCAGCGGTCGGCAACGGCCGCGGCGCGGGCGAGCGCGTCGATATGGGCGCGCAGGGCCGGGCACTGCTGGTCCAGCGATTGCTCCTCGATCCGCTCATAGCGCGCGAGCGTTGCGTTGATCTCGGTTTCCACTGCGGCCAGGGCCTCGTCACAGGCACTGGGCGCTGGCGACGGGACCTGCAGGGCCGCCGGTCGGCCGATGCTGGCCGGCTGCAGCATCTCGCGCGGCGTCGCACGGGCGGTTTCCCCGGCCTTCACCGGCCAGGCGGTGAACACCATGGTGAGGAAGGCGACAATGGTCGCAAGCACCAATGTGCTCGCGATCAAGGCCAGTGTCTGGGCATTGGCGGAAGCCGGCCGCATGGCCGGGAAAATGAGATTCGACCTGGGCATGGCGTGTCCCTCTGTCGCGACGGCCACAATGGGCCGCCGCTGTTTCGCCGGGATTGCGGGGCTGTCCAGGCTCTGTTTCCGGCAGATTGCCGCCAGTAACAGATGGCGCGGACCGGCCGCCGCACGCACTCAGCATCGATGCTTTCGCAGGTCTTAACGTCGCCGCCGCGCGAGGGTTCCCGAGAGGCGGAAGCCTTGGCACGGCGCGGATCGTTCCGAAGATCTGTGGCCATTGGCGAAAGATCTTGGCCGATCAAGGGCTTGTACAAAGAAGAACAGTTCCGGCAGCGGCGGCATTGGATCCGCTCTGCCGGGCATGACCACATATGTGAAGTGAAGGGGCGGCCTCCGTTGGGTCATGCGCGACCCGGTGCGCCGCAGGGCGACGGCATATCCTCCGGTTTCAGGCCGTCGACGGCGTCCTCCGGAAGGCCTGGCCTCCCGTCCGCTGCGGCAGTCAATACGACATGAACAGCGGGATCTCGGCGTCGCGCAGCATGCTGTCGGTGACGCCGCCAAGGACCATCTGGCGCAGGCGGGAATGCGCGAAGGCGCCCATGACGATGAGGTCCGCCTGAACGGCGACGGCATGTTCGCGGATGGCGCGCGCCGCGTTCCGGTCGGATGCCGAGAGATTGTTGACCTCGGGCGCGACCGCATGCCGGGCGAGCGCGCCCGCAAGGTCCGTCCCGGGGCTCGGCCGTCGCAGGTCCTTCTCGTTCGTCACGCAGACGATGACGACACGGTCGGCGGCCCGCAGCAGCGGCATCGCATCCGCGACCGCCCGGGCCGCCCGGCTCGAACCGTCCCAGGCGACAACGATGTTCCGGGCGCGGAATTCGGAGGCCTGGGGCGGCGTGACGAGGACGGGCCGGCCACTCTCGAACAGCAGGGTTTCGAGAAGCGCGCCACTTTCGTCGAACCGGCCGGCGGAGCGGTTGACCACGGACAGGTCGCTCAGGCGGCCGAACATGAGCATTTCGTCGACCAGAATGCCGTGAGGCGCTGTGTGCGCAAGGCAGTCGACGCTCTGCGCGTAGCCACCAAGCAGATGCGCGGCGTCCCGCGCGCGCGCATCCGCACGCTTCTTCATGGCCTCGTTGGCCTCGCCGACATAGTTCGCCGCGACGCTGCTGAGCGGGCTGTAGGTCCGGGGGACCTCGACGCCGAGCACGCGCGCGATGACATGCGCGCCGCTTGCCCGTGCCAGCGATCCCGCAAGCTTCAGCGCGGGGTCCATATCGCCCTCCTCGGTCAGGAGGACGGGCGTGAAGATGGTCTTGATATGTTCGAACGGCATGGTGTGTCTCCCGGCGAGCACTCTGTGCGGATCTCGCAACCGGCACCTTGATGTCCGTCAAACGACGCGCGCGCTATCGCAGTTCCGCCGGCGGCCGCCGGCAGATCGCAAATGGCCGGCGCGGCCGGCTCGTGGGCAGGGGAGATTCCGGAGGCGCAGTGGCCGTATCGGCCTCGGGCCGTCTTGCCGGTTGAGGTTCGGGGTGCGCGGCAGCTTCTCAAAAGGCGGATGCCGGGCGGACCGCCGCTCGGGCCGCAGTCCGGCGATCCGCTCGCCCCGGCTCAACCGAGATTCAGTTCCTTGAAGAAGTCGTTGCCCTTGTCGTCGACGACGATGAAGGCCGGGAAGTCCTCGACCTCGATCTTCCAGATCGCTTCCATGCCGAGCTCGGGATATTCGAGCACTTCCACCTTCTTGATGCAGTCCTGGGCCAGGCGGGCGGCCGGGCCGCCGATCGAGCCGAGGTAGAAGCCGCCATGCTTGGCACAGGCCTCGCGCACTTCGCGCGAGCGGTTGCCCTTGGCGAGCATGACCATGGAGCCGCCGGCGGCCTGGAACTGGTCGACATAGCCGTCCATGCGGCCGGCCGTGGTCGGGCCGAAGGACCCGGAGGCGAAGCCTTCGGGGGTCTTGGCCGGGCCGGCATAATAGACCGGGTGATCCTTGAAATATTGCGGCATGGGCTCGCCGGCATCGAGCCGCTCGCGGATCTTGGCATGGGCGAGGTCGCGCGCGACGATCATCGGGCCGGTCAGCGAGACGCGGGTCTTGATCGGGTTTTTCGAGAGCGTCCCGAGGATCTCGGACATCGGCCGGGTGAGGTCGATCTTGACGACCTCGCCGCCGAGCGCCTCGCTGTCGATCTCGGGCAGGTAGCGCGCTGGGTTGTGCTCGAGCTCCTCGACATAGACGCCGTCGCGGGTGATCTTGCCCAGCGCCTGGCGGTCGGCCGAGCAGGACACCGCAATGGCGATCGGCAGCGAGGCGCCGTGCCGGGGCATGCGGATGACCCGCACGTCGTGGCAGAAATATTTGCCGCCGAACTGGGCGCCGACGCCCATCGCCTGCGTCAGCTTGTGGATCTCGGCCTCCATGCCGACATCGCGGAAGGCATGGGCGAATTCCGAGCCGGCGGTCGGCAGGCCGTCGAGATAGCGCGCCGAGGCGAGCTTGGCGGTCTTCAGCGTGTGTTCGGCCGAGAGGCCGCCGATGACGATCGCCAGGTGATAGGGCGGGCAGGCGGCCGTGCCGAGGGTCAGGATCTTCTCGTGCAGGAACTTGACCATGCGGTCATGGGTCAGGATCGAGGGCGGCGCCTGGAACAGGAAGCTCTTGTTGGCCGAGCCGCCGCCCTTGGCCATGAACAGGAACTTGTAGGCGTCCTCGCCCTCCGAATAGATCTCGATCTGCGCCGGCAGGTTGTTGCGGGTGTTCTTCTCCTCGAACATCGAGAGCGGCGCGAGCTGCGAATAGCGTAGGTTCTTCTTCTCGTAGGCATCGAGCACGCCCTGGCCGAGAGCGGCCTCGTCCTCGCCGCCGGTCCAGATCCGCCGGCCCTTCTTGCCCATGATGATGGCGGTGCCGGTGTCCTGGCACATGGGCAGGATGCCGCCGGCGGCGATATTGGCGTTCTTCAGGAGATCATAGGCGACGAACTTGTCGTTGGCGGTCGATTCCGGGTCGTCGATGATCTTGACGAGCTGGGCGAGATGGCTCGGCCGCAGCAGATGGTTGATGTCGATGAAGGCGGTTTCCGACAGCAGCCGGATCGCCTCGCGGTCGACCACCACCACCTCCTCGCCGAGCACCTTTTCCACCCTGACGCCGTCGGAGGTCAGCTTGCGGTACTGCGTCTCGTCCTTGCCGAGAGGAAACAGCTGATAGGAGCCGGCGGCGAGCGGAGCGTTCATGGCGATGTCCTCGATGGTTGCGGCGTTCATAAGCCATCGAGGTCGGGATTTGAAGCCGTTCTAAGGTAAGGGCCGCCGGTCAGTAGCCGGCGTCGCGGTCGACGAGGCCCGGCAGGGGTTCGCCCCGGCGATGGCGGGCGATGGTGTCGAGCACGAAATCGACCGCCTGGCTCGGCCGGGTCATGCTGGCAATATGCGGGGTCAAAAGGATCTTGGGGTGCTGCCAGAACGGATGGCCTGATGGCAGGGGCTCCGGATCGGCGACATCGAGGATCGCCGCGCCGATCTGGCCGGAATCGAGGGCCGCGATCAGGTCGGCTTCAACCAGGTGGCCGCCGCGGCCGCAATTGACGAGTCCGGCACCGGCCGGCAGGGCGGCGAACAGCCCGGCGTCGAGGATGCCGCGCGTCGCCTCGGTCAGGGGCAGCAGGCAGACGAGGATGTCGACCTCGGCGAGGAAGGCCTTGAGGCTCTCGGCGCCGGCATGGCAGGCGACGCCGTCGATCGAGCGCGGCGAGCGGTTCCAGCCGGACAGGCGGAAGCCGAAGGGCTTCAGCCGGTCGAGCGCGGCCTGGCCGAGCTGGCCGAGCCCCATCACGCCGACGCGCCGGTCGGCGGGCGCGCGCACCTGGATCTCCTCCCAGACCTCGCGCCTCTGCTGGTCGATGAAGGCGACGAGGTCGCGGTGCAGGCCGAGCACGGCGAGGACGACATATTCGGCCATGCTCTCGGCAATGCCGGGCTCCAGCATGCGCACGACGGGCAGGCTGCGGGGCAGCGCCGAGAAATCGAACTGATCGACGCCGGCCCCGACCGAGAACAGGATCTCGAGGTTGGGAAAGGTCTCCATGATCCGGTCGGGCGGCTGCCAGGCGACGAGATAGCGCACCTCCTCGGCCGCACCGATGTCGGGCCAGACGCGGAACGGCAGGTCGGGCGCCCGCTCGGCGAAAAGCCGCGCCCAGATGGCGCCGCGCGCCGCATTGGCCTTGTAGAGAACCGTCATCGGGCAGGGCTCCTTGAGCGGGTCAGCCGAGACCCTGGTTGATCAGGGCGAAACTGCGCGCGCCAGCGGCGACCGGCGGGCGCCGGCCGCGCGTCATGGCGATGCCGGTGCCGGCGAGCGCGAGGCCATGGGCGGCGAGCCAGTCGCCGATGGTACTGTCGGCTGGCGTGTCGACGCGCAGCGCGGTGCCGGCATGGCGAACCAGCCAATGGCCGATCAGGGCGCGGGCGCCGGCCGCGTCGGGCGCGACCACCGGGCCGATCACCCGGCCGAGGCCGGCCTCGCGACAGAAGGCGAAGCCGGTGATGCCGCCGCCTTCGGTCAGGACCATGCCGTCGCCGGCCGCGGCGAGAGCGGCGATCGCCGCTGCGCGGCGCATGCCTTTGGCAGCGTGATCGAGCGCGATGACGGCCTCGAGATCGGCGGACCGTAGCGGGCGCAGGCTGGCCGGCGGCAGATCCGGGGCCTGCGCGACGCCCTGCTGCTGCAGCACCCGGCCGGTATCGGCAAAGCCGAGGCGGGCATAGAGCGGTTGGCCGGCATCGGTCGCCACGAGCACGGCGGTGCGGTCGCCGAGGTCGGCAAGCGCCGCCTCGACCAGCCGCCGGCCGATGCCCAAACCCTGCCGGTCGGGCCGGACGATGACCATGCCGATCGACGATGCGGTCTCGCCATAGAGCCACCACAGCGTGGTGCCGACGATCTCGCCCTCCATTGCGGCGACGACGCCGCGGCCGAAGCCCGTCACCCAGCGCCAGTCGGCAAGACGATGCGCCCAGCCGACCGCGACGGACAGCGCGTGGCAGGTGTCGAGATCGGCGGTGGCGACCGGCCGCAGGACGATGGCGGGTGGGGGCATGCGCCGGCTCGCTCGGCGGCTTTATCGGTCCGGATCAGAACAGGCCGACGGGGGCCAGCGGCCGGCCGTCGATCAGGCGCTTGTAGTCGTAGGCTGAGGGATCGACATAGGGCGTGTCGCCGGCGACGATGTCGGCCGCGAGGCGGCCGGCGCCCGGGCCGATGCCGAAGCCGTGACCGGAAAAGCCGGTCGCGAGCGTGAAGCCCGGCAGCGTCTCGACCCGGGAAATGACCGGCACGGTATCGGGCGTGGAATCGATGGTGCCGCCCCAGGCCTCGGCGATCTTGACGCCCGCCAGCGCCGGATTGGACGCGACGAAATGGGCCAGCGCCTCCTCGGCCAGGCTCATGTCGGGCAGCGGGTCGCGCACCCGCTCCGCCTCGAAGGGCGAGGGCTGGTCGAGGCTCCATTTGTCGTTGCGCAGGAGCTGGCTGAAGAAGGAGGCGCCGAGGCGCACCTTCAGCCCCTTGCGGCGCTGCAGGTAGGTCGGCCAGAAGGTGCGGGCATAGCGGATCAGGTCCGGAGTGAGCTCGACCGTGCCGCGGCCGCGCAGCGCCAGGGTGAAGCCGCCGTCGAGCCGCCGGCGCACGCAATAGTCGGTGGTGCCGAGCGCGCCCATGGTGATCTCGGGCGCCGCGGTGGTGCGGCAGGCGGTGGCGTTGACGAGGCCGATCGGCAGGTCGATGCCGTGGCGCCGGCAGAACAGCGACGACCAGGCGCCGCCGGCGAGCAGCACGGCGCTGGTGCGGATGCGCCCCTTTTCGGTGACGACCGCGCTGACCCGGCCAGCCGCGGTTTCCAGTCCGCGCGCCGCGCAGCCCTGGTGCAGCGTCACGCCATGCTTGCGTGCCGCGGCCGCCAGGGCCGGCACGGCCATGGACGGCTCGGCGCGGCCGTCGCTCGGCGTGTGCAGACCGGCGACCCAGGTCTCGGTGTTGCCGGGCAGGCGTTCGGCGATCTCGGCTGGCGTCAGCACCGTGGAATGGACCTGCTCGTCGCGGGCGATGGCGGCCCAGCGCTCCCAGGCGGCGGCCTCGGCCGGGTCCTTGGTCATGAACAGAACGCCCGTTCGGCGGAAGCCGGCATCCTCACCCGCGTCGTTCTGCATCTCCTTCCAGAGCCTGAGCGCCTCGCGCGCCAGCGGAATCTCGGCCCGGGCGCGGCCCTGCTGCCGACACCAGCCCCAGTTGCGGCTCGACTGCTCGGCACCGACATGGCCCTTCTCGACGAGAGCGACCGAATGGCCCTTGCGGGCGAGGTGGTAGGCGGCAGAGACGCCGATGACGCCGCCGCCGATGATCACGACATCGGCGGCCTCCGGCAGGCGTTCGTCGCTGGCGATGCGGTTGAGCGGCGGGGACATGAGCTCTGCTCCTCGATGCGCTGATGGTCAGGCCGGGGTGGCGGCCGGCGGACTGGACAGGGAGGCCGCAAGCGCGATGTCGTCGCGGATGCAGGCCGAGAAATGGCCGGGCGCGACCTCGCGCAGGGGCGGTACGGCGCCCGCGCAGGCGGCGACGGCGTGCCGGCAGCGGGTGCGGAAGGCGCAGCCCGACGGCGGGTCGAGCGGACTTGGAATGTCGCCGGTGAGAATGATCCGGCTGCGCCGGATCTCCGGGTCGGGAATCGGCGCGGCGGAGAACAGCGCCTCGGTATAGGGATGGCGCGGCGCCTCGAACAGCGCACGGGTCGGCGCGATCTCGACCAGCCGGCCGAGATACATGACCGCGATACGGTCGGAGATATGGCCGACGACGGCGAGGTCGTGGGCGATGAACAGGATGGTGAGGCCGAAGAGCTGTTTCAGCTCCAGCAGCAGATTGACCACCTGGGCCTGGATCGACACGTCGAGCGCCGATACCGGCTCGTCGGCGACCAGCAGGCCGGGCCTGAGGATCAGCGCGCGGGCAATGCCGACACGCTGGCGCTGGCCGCCCGAGAGCTCGTGCGGATGGCGCTCCGCGAAGGCGGCAGAGAGGCCGACCAGCTGCAGCGTCTCGATCACCTTGGCGGCGCGCTCGGCGCGGCCGAAGCCGCCGTGAATGGCGAGCGGCGCCGCGACGATCTCGCCGATCGTCATGCGCGGGTTGAGCGAGGCGAAAGGGTCCTGGAAGACGAGCTGCATGCGCCGGCGCAGCGGCCGGAGCTGGCGCCGCGACAGGCGGGTGATGTCGTTGCCCTCGAAGCGGATCGTGCCGCCGGTCGGCTCGGTGAGCCGCAGCACGGTGCGCCCGACCGTCGTCTTGCCGGAGCCGGATTCGCCGACGAGGCTCAGCACCTCGCCCGGCCGGATCGCGAAGGAGACGTCGTCGACGGCCTTGACCTGGCGCGCGCCGCGGCCGAACAGCCCGCCGCCGACGGGAAACCATTTGCGCAGCGAGGTCACTTCGAGAATCGGCGCCGGTTCGCGCGCGCTCGTCGGGTCCAGTCCTGCCGTCATGGCGCGGCCCTCGCGCTCAGCTCGCGCCAGCGCAGGCAGCGGACATGCCGGCCTTCGCCCGTCTCGTCGAGCGCGGGCGGCTCCACGTCGCAGCGGCCGGCAAGGCTCGACGGACAGCGCGGATGGAAGGCGCAGCCCGCCGGCGGAAAACGTGGATCCGGCACATTGCCGGCAATGGCGGCGAGCGCGCCGCCGCGCCGGCCGGCGAGATCGAGCCGCGGCACCGAGCCGAGCAGGCCGGCGGTATAGGGCATCAGCGGAGCCTTGAACAGCGGCCGGACATCGGCCTGCTCGACGACGCGACCGGCATACATCACCATCACCCGGTCGGCGATCTCGGCAACCACGCCGAGATTGTGCGTGATGAACATGACCGCCATGCCGGTCGCCTCCTGCAGGCGGCGGATGAGATCGAGGATCTGCGCCTGGATGGTGACGTCGAGCGCGGTGGTCGGCTCGTCGGCGATCAGGATCGAGGGCTCGCCGGCGAGCGCCATGGCGATCATCACCCGCTGGCGCATGCCGCCGGAAAGCTGGTGCGGATAGGCGGCGAGGCGCTGGCGCGGCGCGGGGATGCCGACGAGGTCGAGCAGCCGGCAAGCCTCGTCCTCGGCGGCCCGGCGGCCCATCGGGCGGTGCAGGCGGATCGCCTCGGTGATCTGGCCGCCGATCGTCTTGACCGGATTGAGCGAGGTCATCGGCTCCTGGAACACCATGGCGATATCCTTGCCGCGGACGCCGCGCAAAGCTTCCTCGTCAAGGCTGAGGAGGTCGCGTGTCGCGCCGCCGGCGCCGGCGAGCCGGATCGCGCCGCCGACGCGGCAGCCCGGTCCCTTCGGCAGAAGGCCCATCACGGCAAGGCTGGTGACGCTTTTGCCCGAGCCGGATTCGCCGACCACCGCCAGCGTCTCGCCGCGGCGAAGGGTGAAGGACACGTCGGACACCGCCGCGAAGGCGCCGCGGTCGGTGCCGAAGCTGACCGCGAGGCGCTCGACCGTGAGCAGAGGCGGGGTGCTGGCCAACGGTTCGCCGCTCATCGGATGTCCATCCGCGGATCGAGGGCGTCGCGCAGGCCGTCGCCGACGAAGTTGAAGCTGGTGACCGCCAGGGTGATGGCGATGCCGGGCAGGATGGCCAGCCAGGGCGCGCTGGTCAGGTAGATCTGGGCATTGTTGAGCATGTTGCCCCAGCTCGCGACCGGCGGCTGGATGCCGTAGCCGAGATAGCTGACATAGGATTCGAGCAGGATCGCCTTGGCGACGTTGAGCGTGGCGGCGACCACGATCGGCGCCATGGCGTTGGGCACCAGCTCGCGGAACATGGTGCGCAGGTCGGACGAACCCAGCGCCTCGGCGGCAACGGCAAAATCGCGCTCGCGCAGCGCGCGGATCTGCGCCTCGACGATGCGGGCGACATTCATCCAGGCGGTCGCCGCGATCAGCAGCGTCGTGGACACAACGCCCGGCTCGATCAGCGCGGCGAGCGCCAGCAGCAGGAAGATCGCCGGAAAGCAGAGGACGGCGTCGACGAACCGCATCAGGGCGGCGCCGACGAGGCCGCCGTAGAAGCCGGCGATCGTGCCGACCACGATGCCGATCGCCATGGCGATGGCCATGGCTGTGAAGCCGATGGCGAGCGAGATGCGGCCGCCCATCATCAGGCGCGCGAGGATGTCGCGGCCGAGCTCGTCGGTGCCGAGCACATGCACGCCGGAGAAGGGCGGCGCGAAGCGCTGCATGATGTCGATATAAGTATCGTCGAAGGGCAGGAGATAGGGGCCGAACAGCGCGCCGAGGGCGAGGATCAGGATGGTCGCGGCCCCGGCCATGGCGAGCTTGTGACGGCGGAAGCGGCGCCAGGCGGCGCTGCCGGTGGCGGGTGGGGCGAGCTGGATCGCCGCTGTGCTTGGGGTTTGTCCTGCCATGGTTTCAGCCCAGCCGGATGCGCGGATCGACGGCGGCATAGAGCATGTCGGCGATGAACGAGCCGATCAGCACCATGACCGCGGAAAACATCAGGATGCCCATGACCACCGGATAGTCGCGATAGCCGATGGAATCGAGGAAGAGCCGGCCCATGCCGGGCCAGGTGAACACGGTCTCGGTGACGAGCGCACCACCGAGCAGGGTGGGGAACTGCAGGCCGGCGACCGTGATCATCGGCAGCAGCGCGTTGCGCAGGGCATGGCCGGCGAGCACGCGCCATTCCGGCAGGCCCTTGGCGCGGGCGGTGCGGATATAGTCCTGGCCGATGATGTCGAGCATGGACGAGCGCATGAAGCGCGCCCAGATCGCGGTCTCGACCAGGGCGAGCACGAGGGCCGGCGCGATCAGGTGATGGATGAGGTCGAGGATCGAGGCGTCGCCCACCGTGTGGCGGTTGCCGGCCGGCAGCCAGCCGAGCTCGACCGAGAAGACGTAGATGGCGACGAGGCCGAACCAGAAGGTCGGGATCGACAGCGCGATCATCGCGCCGACGGTCGCCAGCGTATCGAACAGCGAATAGCGCCTGATCGCCCCGAGAATGCCGATCCAGCAGCCGAGCAGGATGGCGATCAGCGTCGATGTCGCCATCAGCTCGAGCGTCGCGCCGAGATGCGAGCCGATCACCTTCAGCACCGGCTCGCCGTCGCGGAACGAGCGGCCCCAGTCGCCGGTCAGCATGCGCACGAGCCAGTCGGCATATTGCACCGGCAGCGGCCGGTCGAGGCCGAGCTGGTGGGCGATGCGGTCGAGGTCCTCCTGGCTCATCTGCGAGGACAGGGCGAACTGCGACAGCGGGCCGCCCGGCGCGAGGTGCAGGATGGCGAAGCCGATCATCGAGACGAGCAGGAGAAGCAGCGCTGCCTGCATCAGACGGTGAAGGGCGAACCTGGCCATGTTGGCTCCTCAGAGGCCTCATGCCGGCGGGCATCGCGGATGACCGCCGGTTCCATCGCGCACGTCGCGGCTGTCGTTCCGCACCGTGCGAGGTCTTTCCGGCCCGCCGGCCCTATTGCGCCCAGAACCACTCGCGCATGTTCCAGCAGTTGGAGGAGGTGTTGATGTTCGGCGCAAAGCCGTTCAAACCTTCCTTCACGCCTTCGGTGATCGCCGCCTGGAACAGCGGCAGGATCGCCAGGTCGCGGCGGATGATATCCTGCACCTCGCCATAGGTCGCCTTGCGCGCGGCCTGGTCGAATTCGGTAGCCCCGCGTGCCAGCAGCCTGTCCACCGCGGCGTCGCGATACTGATAGGTGTTGTAGCCGCGACCGCCCTTGGCCGGGATGGCGCCGGAGCCGAAACGCGGGGTGACGTCCGGGTCGCTGCCCAGCATGAAATTGACCGAGACCAGCACGGACTGGAACTTCGACTGCTGCCAGAATTCGCCCCAGATCACCGCGGCCGGCATGTTGTTGATGCGCATGGCCGCGCCGATCGCGCGCCAGTCCTGCATCAGCAGTTGCTGCGTCTGTTCGCGCACGGCATTGCCCGAGGTGGTCGAATTGGTGAATTCGAGCTTCACCCCGTCCTTTTCGCGCACGCCGCCGGCGCCGCGCTTCCAGCCGGCGGCATCGAGCAGCGCATTGGCCTTGGCAGGATCGTGGGCATGGGCGGGCAGGCCGGCGCGGAACGACCAGGCCTGCTGCGGCACGAAGCTTTCGGTCGGCACCGGCAGGCCGTAGTTGAGCGCGTCGATCAGCGCCTTCTTGTTGATGGCCAGATAGAGCGCCTCGCGCACCGCCCGGTCAGCGAGCGGCCCGAATTCCAGATTGGGCGCGATATGCTCGACGGACGCGGTGGGCGACACCGTCACCTTGCGGCCGCGCAGGGTCTTCGCCTCGCGCACGAAGTTCGGCAGGATGCCCTGGATGCCGGTATAGTCGACCTGTCCGGTGCGGAACTGGGTGTAGAGCACGGTCAGGTCGGGGATGTATTTGAACACCACCCGTTCCAGGAACGGGCCGCGGCCGTGATAGCCGACATGGGCATTGAGCAGGATGTGATCGCCAGGCACGCGCGTTCCCCAGCGGAACGGGCCGGTGCCGACGGGCGCGTTGTTGAACGGCGCGGTGTTCGGATCCTCGGCCTTCTCCAGGATGTGCTTCGGCACGATGAAGGTGAGCGAGAGGATCGAGAGATAGGGCGAGTAGGCGCTCTCCATGCGCCAGTGGATCTCGTCCGGCGCCACCACCTTGATGTCCTTCACCAGGCTGTGGCCGACCCGGTTGCGGACCCGGAAGTTCGGATTGTTGATGAGGTCGAGGCTGAACTTGACGTCCTCGGCCGTGAAGGGCGTGCCGTCATGCCATTTGGCGTCGCTGCGCAGCTTGATCTTCCAGGTCAGGCCGTCGGCGGAGAGCCCGCCATTGTCCTGGCTCGGCACCTCGCGGGCGAGGTCGGGCACGAAGCGGCCTTCCGGGTCGATGATCCAGAGGGTGGAGAAGAGCTGCCACCAGACGCTCTGGTCGACCTCGATGCCGGGCATCAGCGGGTTGAAGACGGTCGGCTCCTGCGACAGCGCGGCGACCACCTGGCCGCGCGGTCTGTCGGGCGGCGTCGCCGGCCGGCCTTGCTGCGCGGCGGCATGCGGCGGCAGGCTCAGTCCCGCTGCCGCGCCGGCGCCGAGTGCGATCAGGCCGCGCCGCGTCGGCTGTCCGAAAGGCCCCGGAGATCCTGCCATGCCCCGCCTCCTTTGCCCGAGCGCGTCCGGTCGCGGCGCATGGTCCACAGCGGGCTGACCCGGCGCGGAGATGCGACCGACATGTGGCGCGTCTTCAGTGCTTTTGAATTATTTGATGACAACTTCAACATGGCTAAATATCGCTGTCAATGGCAGTCTTGGCGCCCGGCCCGCGCAGTCTTGCTTGGACAGGGCGACCGGACGGCGGCAGGATCGATGCCGGGGGCGATCACCTCGATCGAGCCATGACCGGGAGGTTTCGATGAGCGTTCGAGGTGGTCGTGCCGGACCGCAGGCGTCCGGCAGAGACGAGGCTGCGGAGGATGGCGGCGACGAGCGGCTCGGCGAGACGATCCGTCTCCTGCGCCAGCGTGCGGGCCTGTCGATCCAGGACGTCGCGACCAGCACGGGCCTTTCGACCGGCATGATCAGCCAGGTCGAGCGCGCGCTGGCGACGCCGTCGATCCGCACGCTCCGGCTCCTGTCGATCGCGCTCGCCGTGCCGATCTCCTACTTTTTCGAGGTGCGCGAGACGGCCGAGACGTCGCGCTACATCGTCCGCCGCAACGACCGGCGCCTCCTGCGGCTCACCGCCAGCGGCGTCCTGAAGGAAGCGCTGACGCCGGCGGAAAAGGGCGAGCTCGAATTCTACGAGCTCACCCTCAATCCCGGCGGCTCGTCGGGCACGGATTTCTTCCAGCACACCGGCGAGAAGGCGGGCTATGTGCTGGCGGGGCGGCTGCGTCTCTGGCTGAACCACGAGGCGCATGAACTCGACGCCGGCGACAGTTTCCGCTTTCCGAGCACCGTGCCGCACATGTTCGACAACCCGACCCAGGCGATCGCCCGGGTCATCTGGGTGACGACGCTCGGGGCGGCGCGCGCCGAGCGCTCCTGAGCCCGGTCGTCAGTCGCGGCCCCCGCCGGCGGTCGAGAGATCGACACCACGCGTCTCGCGCATGGTCAGCACGGCAATGGCGGCTGCAACGCAGGGCCGCCTGGTTCGACGATCGCGGCGAAGCCGAGAATGCGCGGGTCGTCGGCAGCTGCATCCATCTCGCCATGGCGGGGCTGATCCGCGCCGGCGGGGCCAAGCGGGGCGCGCTGCGGCGCATGCTGCTTGCAAGGCGAGATCGGTTTCGCTAGAGATCAATCTGCTTGCATATTGCAATCAGATTGATCGGTGCTCCGCTCCTGCGAACGGGCCCGATGCGAGGAGGCCTTCCATGACCCTGCAGCTTTTCGGCCATCCCTTCTCATCCTACACGCAGAAGGCTCTCGTCGCTCTCCACGAGAACGAGACGCCCTTCACCTTTCGCATGCTGTCTCAGGAGGACGAGGCGACCTTCGCCGAGTTCGCCGCGCTCTGGCCGCTCAAGCGCTTCCCGATCCTGGTCGACGGGGCGACGACCATTCTCGAAGCGACCGCGGTCATCGAATATCTCGCCGTCCGCCATCCCGGCCCGGTCGCGCTGATACCGGGCGATCCGGCCGCGGCGGTCACGGTGCGGATGATGGACCGGTTCTTCGACAACTACATTTCCACTCCGCTGCAGAAGCTCGTCTTCGACCGCCTGCGGCCGGAGGCGGCCCGCGACGATTACGGCGTCACGGAAGCGCGCACCATGCTGGACACGGCCTATGCCTGGCTGAACCGGACCATGGCGGACAGGCCATGGGCCGCAGGGGAGGCCTTTTCCATGGCCGATTGCGCGGCGGCGCCGGCGCTGTTCTATGCCGACTGGGGCCATCCGCTCGGGGATCGTTTCCCGCATGTCACAGGTTACAGGCAAAGATTGCTGGCGCGGCCGTCCTTTGCCCGGGCGGTCGATGGCGGCCGGCCTTTTCGCCACTACTTCCCGCTCGGTGCGCCCGACCGGGACTGAGTACGCGGGCGGCCAACGAGGGAGGGTTACGCGCATGGCGCCCCGCATCGACCGGCTCGAGCTCTTCGCCGACTATTTCCAGCTCTATCTGGAGGATGACGGCGAGCGCGCCGATCCCGACATCGACTGGGAGGCGGCGGTCGAGCGCATGCTGGCCGCCGGTGACGGCTTCGTCATGATCGGCACCGTGCGCAACATGACCGTGCCGCTGACCGTCGAAGTCACGCAAACCGAGCCGGCCGCCGATCCCGACGACTGGGATCACGTGGCCGAATGCGGCCTTGCCGTCCGATCCGGCCGGATCGTGGTGTCCGGCTGCACCGACTATCGGCCGGATGCCGCGCGCATCGCGGTCGAGCCGGGAGAATACCGGGTGCGCGTGTCCTATGGAGGCCTGAACACCCTGTCGGAGGACGGGCTGGATGGACAGGATCATTATCGCGCGCAACTCTGGCCGGCGCCGCTCGCCGAATTGCGCGTGCTGAAGCAGCGGCCGCAGGACGGGTCCTGACCTGCGGCGGCGGCCTTGCTCGCGTGCCCGCCCGTCGATATGGAGCGCGCTTCATCGTGACGGGACACCTTGCGGGATTGTCATGCGACGCCTCGGCCCCTTGCTGCTGCTGATCATCATCTTTTTCTGCGGCAGCGTCTTCTATCGCTACTACCAGTGGGTCGCCCAGGCCGACAGCCCGTTCGACGAGGTGGGAATCGGCCTGCACAGCTACATGCCGGGGCCGATCCAATCCTGGGGCTGCGCGCGCCTGAAGGAGCGCTTCGAGGGCAAGACGCTGCCGCCGCATGGCTGCAAGGACCCGGCCAATCCGCGGGGCTGGCGCCGGAGCTGAGCCTGGCGCCCGCCGAAGCGCCGAACCTCAGGAGACGAAGGCAAGGCGCCTGAAACGGGCCCTGAAGGCGCTGGTGCGCGGGGCGATCGCTGCCGGATCGTCTCCGGCCAGAGCCTCGGCGATGAGCTCGGCAAGCTCGTCCATATGAGCCGGGTTCATGCCCCATCGCACGATCTCGGGCGTGCCGAGTCTCAGGCCGTTGACGTCGCCGGGGACGGTTGCGCGCGGCAGGCCGATGCCGCTCGTCAGGATGTTGGCTTGGCGCAGTCGCCGCGCCGCGTTCTGGCCACCGCCGTAGGGGGCGGCTTCGATGGCGAACTGGTGGGACCGGGTGAAGCCCTCGCGCGTTGCGAAAACCGTCACGCCGCGCCGGTCGAGCGCCGCCGCGAGCGCCGCGGCGGCGTCGACCATGGCGGCGGCATAGGCCTGCCCGAACTCCCGCCAGTCGAGCAGCGTCATGGCGAGGGCCGCCGACCTGGCGACGTCGAAATTGGCCGTCAGCCCGGGATAGGCGATCCGGTCGAGCTTTTCGGCGAGATCCGCCTCGTTGGTCACGATCAGCCCGCCGGCCGGGCCGCCGAGGCTCTTGTAGGTGCTCATCGTCATCAGATGCGCACCCTGGGCAAGCGGGTTCGGCCAGGCGCGCCCGGCGATCATGCCGCAGAGGTGGGCGGCATCGAACAGGACGCGCGCGCTGGTTTCGTCGGCGATCGCCCTGACCGCCGCGACGTTCCAGGGCAGGAGATTGAGGCTGCCACCGAGCGTGATCAGCGTCGGCCGGATCTCCCGCGCCATGGCGGCAAGCGCCTCGATGTCGATGCCGTAGGTGTCGGGATCGACCGGAGCGGGGTGGATGGCAAGGCCATGCAGCCCGGCGGCGCCGGCATCATGGTGGGTGACATGGCCGCCGATGGCCGCGGGCGGGGCGATCACCGCATCGCCCGGGCCGGTCGTCGCCATGAAGGCGTAGAGATTGGCGAGAGCTCCCGAACCGACCCTGATCTCGACATGGCGTGCCTCGAAGATCTCGGCGGCGAGGGCGGCCGCGATCACCTCGATCTTCTCGATGGCCTCGACGCCCATTTCATATTTCTGGGAGGGGTAGCCGAGCGAGGCGCGGGCACCGAGACCCTGAGCGAGCAGCGCCTCGGCGCGCGGGTTCATCGTATTGCTGGCCGGGTTGAGGTTGACGCAGTCCTCGTCGTGGATCCGCCGGTTGAGCGCGGCCAGTCCCTCGATCTCGGCCGCAACCTCCGCGGCCGGACGCCGCGCCGCCCAGTCCGCAATGCCGCCGACAAAGGTCTCCACCGTCTCGGCCACCCAGCCGCGCCGCGCAAGCCCGCTCATCCGATCCGCTCCCGATGGTCGTTCCGAAGCGCACTATCGGGGTGGATTGCCCGAGCGCGCAAACCAGTTAAATTGCCGGATTAGGCATAGAAAAACTGAGCCTCCCGCCCATGGCTGTCGACCCGCCGCGGCCTCCGCTGCCGCCGCTCAATGCACTCAGGGCCTTCGAAGCGGCGGCGCGGCTCGGTGGCTTCGCTGCCGCCGCGGGCGAGCTCAAGGTGACGCCGGGCGCCGTTGCGCAGCAGGTCCGCAAGCTCGAGGACTGGCTGGGCATGCCGGTGTTCGAGCGCACCGCCCACGGCGTCGTGCTGCCCGAACATGGCCGGCGGGTCGCCGCACAGATCTCGCGCTGCCTCGACGAGCTCGGCGGCAGCGTGCGTGCGCTGAAGACGGCGGCCGGCCCGCGGCCGGTGCACCTTGCGGCCTCCCCGGCGATAGCGCAGCTATGGCTGAGGCCGCGGCTCGCCGCGCTGACGGAGGCTCTGCGAGGCGCGGCCGTCTCGGTGACCGCGCTCGAAGCCGCGCCGGATCTCGACCGCGAAATGTTCGACGCGGCGCTGTTCTTCGTCGAGGCGGGCGAAGCGATGACGGGGCGACGCCTCGTTCCCGTCGAGGCCGATGTCATCACGCCGGTCTGCGCGCCCTCGCTCGCCGCGCGCCTTGCAAGCCCGGCCGATCTTGCCGCCATGTCGCTGCTGCACGACGCGACATGGCGCCGCGACTGGTCGCGCTGGCTGGCGGCGGCCGGAGGTCCGGCCTGGCTCGCGGAGACCGGGCCGGCCTATTCGCTCTACAGCATGGGCGTGGAAGCGGCCCTGGCCGGCGAGGGCGTGCTCATCGGCCATCTGCCGCTGCTCCGCGCGCCGCTCGCCGATGGCCGGCTGGTCCGCCCCTTCGCGCGCGAAGTGCGGCTGGACCGCGTGCTCGCCATGCTCCTGCCCGAGCCGGTCGGCGCCGAGGCGACAAGGCTCGCCGAACTCCTGATGGCGGGCGAATGGCGGATGGCGAGTAGCGAGTAGGGAATGGCCGACGATCGACGCGTGAAGTTGCGCCGGCCGACGCGTCACGCGCGCATGCCCCCATTCGCCATTCGCCACTCGCTACTCGCTCCTCTCGACCAGCAGCGCCGTGCCGAGGCCGCCGGCGGCGGCGATCGCGGCGAGGCCGAGGGCGCCCGCCGGCGCGTCCTGCAGGTCGTGCCAGAGGCGCACGGCGAGGATCGCCCCCGAGGCGCCGATCGGGTGGCCGCGGGCCAGCGCGCCGCCGTTCCGGTTGAC
Organism: bacterium YEK0313; assembly: GCA_000751295.2. NCBI lineage: Bacteria > bacterium YEK0313. Next base: position 4,352,582 of record CCMO02000001.1, on the reverse strand, counting down.
GATGGCGGGATCGAGCGCCAGCCCGCGCAGGCAGGCGATCGCCTGGACTGCAAAAGCCTCCATGATCTCGGCCGAGACGATGGCGGCGGCGGGCCTGGCGCTGCGTTCCAGCACGCGCCGGCCGGCTGCGATCGGTGCGAGCCCCGGCCGCTCGGGATCGGTCGCCGCGGTGACGGCGTGGGCGGCGGCGACCGACAGGGCCGGCAGCCGGGCGCAGAGGCGCGGCTCGAGCCGGCGGGTGAAGCTGTCGCGCGCGAGCCCTGCGAGCGGCGCGATTTCGGCGCCGATGGCGGCCGCGCCGAGCGCCTTGCGATGGCTCTCGACCGCATAGGCTTCCTGTTCGCCGCGACCGATTTCGAGCTCGGCGGCGAGCCGTGCCGCGGCCGGGATCATGTCGGGGTCGCGGTCGGCCCAGGGCGTGAACGGCGGCCGCTCGTAGCCTTGCGGGCTTTCGTCCGCCGTCCGCGGGCGGCGAAAGCGCAGCGGCGAACGGCTGAAGCTCTCCACTCCGCCGGCGACGACGAGATGGGCCTCGCCTGCCCTGATCTCGGCGGTGGCGGCGAGGATCGCGTCGAGCCCGGCGCAGCACTGGGTGTCGACCGTGACCGCCGGCATGGCCTCGGCAAGGCCGGCGGCGAGCGCCGCGACCCGGGCAGGATTGCCGCCGCCATAGAGGGCGTTGCCGAGGATGACCCCGTCGATCGCATCGGGCGCGGCGCCGGCCGCCGTCAGGAGCGCACCGATCGGCGCTGCGGCCAGTGCGTGGGCCTCGATCGCGCCGAAAGCGCCGCCCCGCGGCGCAACCGCCGTCCGGCGGCCGGCGACGATGAAGACCTCTCGAGCGGACCCCGTCATGCGCCGCCTCTCACGCGAGGGGCCTGAAGCCGCCGGCCGGCCAGGCCTTGGCAAGCGTCTCGAAATCGGTCTTGCCGGAACGGGTCAGCGGCCAGTCCTCCACCACGCCATAGAGCCGGGGCACCTTGTAGAGCGGCAGGGCCTGTCTGACATGGACGATGAGATCGGCGCGCGTCACGGCCGCGCCGGGCCGCAACGCGAGGAGGGCGGCGAGCCGTTCGCCGCGCCGGGCGTCGGCGAGGCCGGATACCGCGGCGGCGGCGACGGCGGGGTGGCGTTCCAGCACCCGCTCGACCTCCTCCGGATAGACGTTCTTGCCCGAGGTGACGATCTTGCGGGCGGCGCGGCCGACGAGATGCAGGAAGCCGCGGGGGTCGAGAAAGCCGATATCGCCGACCGACAGGGCGCCGTCCCGATGGATCAGGTCGGTGCTGTCGCCATTGGCGTAGTTCATGAACAGGAACGGGCTTTCGACAAAAACGAAACCGGTGCGGCCGGGCGCAAGGCGCCGGCCGGTCCGGTCGCGGATGGTGACGGTCGCGCCGGCGAAGGCGCGCCCGACCGAGCTTTCGGGGACATGTTCGTCGGCCTTGGCGACGGTGATGAAGCTCGTCTCGGAGGCGCCGTAGAATTCGGCGAAACGTGCGCCTGGGAAAAGGCGGGCGAGGCCGCCGCGGGCCGCAGCCGGCCATTTGGCTCCCGACGAGAGCACCCAGCGCATCGTCGGCAAGGACCGGTCGCCGGCCGCCGCGATCATCATCTGCAACTGGGTCGGCACGCCGTAGAGGATGCTCGCCCTCTCGCGCTCGGCCAGGCGCAGGGCAACGTCCGGCCTGAAGCGGCGCGACAGGACCACCCGCGCACCGGCATGCAGGCCGTGGACCAGGGCATAGAGGAACAGGGAATGGGTGAGCGTGCCCGGAGCCAGCACGACGTCGTCGGTCCCGATGCCGAATTCGATCGCGTCGCCGCGGAAGCTCTCCGTCCAGGACCGATGGTTGCGGCGATAGCCCTTCGGCAGGCCGGTGGAGCCGGAGGTGAAGCCGACATAAAAAGGCAGGGCCTCGTCGGGTTCAGCGACCGCGGGGCCGCCCGAGGGCGCGGTCCATGCCGGCATGGCGAAGGGATCGGCGACGAGCACCGCGCCCTCGGTCGCCAGGCCGGCATCCGTGGTCCAGGTCAGGGCCGGCCGCAGCGCCGCGAGAATGTCGCGCGCAAGCGCGGGCGGCCAGCCGGGATCCAGCACCTGTGCCTCCCGGCCGGCGCGCGCGGCAGCGAGGAAGGCGATGGCGAGGACCGGACCGGTCGGCAGGTGCAGCGCGATGCCGCCGCCGGGCGGGCTCGTCCCGGCGATGGCGCGTGCCAACCGGCTGATCTCCCGGTCGAGCGCCGACCAGTTCAGTCGGATGTCCTCGAACACCAGCGCGTCCGCATCCGGCCGCTCCGCCGCATGGCGGGCCAGCGCGGCCGTGACGCTCATCGGGCGCGCCCGACAGCGGCCGGGTAGGTCCGGCTGGCGGCCTCGGCCAGCAGCGCGGCGGCGATCGCTTTCAGGAGATCGCCCGGAACGAAGGCAGTGACCGCGATCAGCGCCTGGAGCGGCGCGAGGCGCGCGACCGCCATCAGGCCGAGCAGGCCCGAGGCGTAGATGACGACAATGCCGCCGACGATCGCCGCGAGCAGGGCGGCGGGGAAGACCGGCAGGCGCGAAAGCCTCTGCATGATGAGCCCCGCGACGAAGGCGCCGGGCACCCAGCCGAGGAGAAAGCCGACCGACGGCGCGAAGAAGACGCCGAGGCCGCCGCGGCCGCCGGCGAGCAGCGGCGCGCCCAGCGCGACGACCAGGATCAGGAGGAGCACGGCAAGGGCGCCCTGGCGCGCGCCGAGCACGATGCCGGCGAGCATGACGCCGAGCGTCTGGGCGGTGATCGGCACGCCGCCGGCAAAGGCGAGCTGGAAGGCCGGCAGCAGGCCGAGCGCCGCGATCAGGGCGGCGAACAGGGCGATGCGGACGAGGGCGCGGGTTTCCATGATGGAGCTCTCAGGTTTTGCGCTCTGCCCGGTCGTAGCCGCGGGCATCGAGCGCATCGGCGACGTGATCGGCAAGGCGCAGGGTTTCGACGAGGAACAGGCCGACGAGCCGGAGCGGCACGCGCCGGCGCGAGCGGGCCCGCCACGCCTCCTCGCGGGCCCGCCAGTTGGCGAGCAGCACCGGCACGAAGCGCAGGACAAGGGCGACGGCGAGCGCGATCTTGCGCGGATCGAGCCCGAGCGGCCGGCCAAGCCGCAGCGCCGGCTCGATCGCCGCCATCAGCGCGGTCATGGTGGTGGTCATGGTGACGAGATCGGCGGCCAGAACCATGGCGGCGAGGCGCAGCACCGCGCTCGCGCCGTAGCCCCAGCCGGCGGTATAGGCCTGCAGACCGAAGATGACGGCAAGGAACGGCAGGAGCGGGCGGAACAGCGAGAGACGGCCCAGCGCCCGCCGGCCGAGGCTGGCATAGGCGGCGCCGATGAGGCCGAGCGCCAGAGCCAGGATGCGCCAGTCGTCGACGGGCAGGAGGCCGATGCTGAGCGCGGCCAGCAGCACGAGCTTCAGGGCCGCCGGCAGGCCGTGCGCCCAGGTCGTTTCGGCGAGATAGCCGCCCATCATGGCGCGCCCTCCGTCAGGAGCGCCTGTCCGCGCGCTTCCGCATGGGCGCGATAGCGCGGCAGGACCTCGGCCGGCGGGCCATCGGCGGCGATGCGGCCGCGCTCGAGCCAGACGATGCGGTCGAAACCGGCAATGAGGTCGAGATCGTGGCTCGCCATGACGATCTGCTGCGGCAGCGCGGCAAGGCGCGCCGACAGCGACAGCCGCATCGGCAGGTCGAGGCTGGAGAAGGGTTCGTCCAGCAGGATGATGGCGGGCTCCGGGGCGATGACCGCGAGAATGCAGACGAGCTGCTTCTGGCCCTCCGACAGTTCGTGGACGGCGCGTCCGGCCCAGCCGGCGCAGCCATGGGCGGCAAGCAGATCCTCGGCCCTGCGCTTCGCCTCGTCGGCGGCGGCGCCGCGTTCGGTGAGCCCGAAGGCGATCTCCTCGCCGACGGTCGGGAAGATGATCTGGTGATCCGGGTTCTGGAAAACGAAGCCGATCTCGTCGTGAAGGTGCTTGCGGTCGCGGACGGTATCGCAGCCGTTGACCGAGACGCTGCCGCCGCCGGGCGCGACGAGACCGTTGGCGAGCCGCAGAAGCGTGCTCTTGCCCGAGCCGTTGTCGCCGACGAGGCCGATGCGCGGTTCGGTCAGGACGAGCGAAAAATCGGCGAAGACCGGCTGGGCGCCGCGCACCAGCTTGACGCGGTCGAATGCCAGTCCGGCCGCCGAGGCGCCGCGCGGCCGTGTTTCGGCCGCCGGATCGTCCGGTCGGGCCTGGCGCCGTTTCGGCCTGAGCATGTCGAGCAATTTCACGCCTTGGCTCTCGCGTTTCGCCTCTGCCGACACGGGACCCCCGGCATCGGCCGGGGCCCGGTATGGCGCGGCATCTTCGACAAGGCGGGTCGGATCGCGCCCAACGGCCGCCAGCCCGCGCCTGCCGTCCGCGCGCCAGGCACGGGGCGGTTCGGGCGGCGCAATCTAAGCGAGACCGGTTTCGTCGGGAACATCCGCCGTTCAGCCCGTGGCTCAGTCGCGGCCGGTGCGGGCGAGGGCGAACGGCAGGACCGGGCCGCAACCCTGCTTGCGCAGGGCCCAGGCGGCCAGGGTCAGCGTCCATCGCGACTCGACGGTGTCGTCGACGAGCAGCACCGGCCCTTCGGGGATCGGCTCGCCGGCTGCGGCCAGCGCGCCGTCGACGTTCAGCGCCTGCTGCGTGGCATTCGCCATGCGCCGCTGCTCGGGCCGCTCGGCCGTCCGCTTCAGCACCATGCGGAACGGCAGGCCGAGCGATGCGGCCAGCCTTGCGGCGAAATCGGGCACGAGGTCCGGGTGGCGGAGCGAGGGCACGGCAGTGACCCAGGCTGGCGCGGGCTCGGGAGCCCAGTCGCGGACGAGGGCGGCGGCGGCCTCGACGAGCGTGTCGGCAAAGCGGCGGTCGTGCAGCTTGCCGCGCCGCACCTCGCTGCCCCAGCCGGCATCGCCCCAGATGCTCATGATCCGGCCGGGCTCGGCGCGCAGGCCCGGCTGGATCCGGCCGCTCAGGCGCTGGCGCGGCAGGCCGCCGGCCGGCCATTGCAGCCGCGGTTCGAGGGGGAGGTCGCTGCGGCGCAGGAAGGCGATCGCAGCCTCGACCAGGTCCGGTTCGACGTGATCGGGCAGCGCGGGCAGGGCGGGCGGATCGGCCAGGGTCGGGTCGCCGTCGAGCGCGGCGATGAGAAAACTCATATGGGCGCCGAAGGGCTGCGCCACATAGTCGCGCATCTGCTGCTGTTCCTCGCGGCGCAGCGCGGTCAGCCGTTCGGCGCGGGCCCAGAACGCCTCGCCGAGCGGCGCGCCGGTCACCTGCCAGCGGCTCGCCTGCCGGACGATCGGCGCGGGCTCCTCCAGCGACATGAGCGCGATGGCGCGCTCGATCCGCCCCTTGCCGAGATTGACCCGGCCGAGCAGCGCCGGCACCGACAGGCCCTCGGGTTCGGCGGCGAGGGCGTCGAGCACGGTGCGGGCTTCCTCGCGGGTCGGGAAGGCGCTGCGGATGAACCAGTCGTTGATGTCGTCCTCTTCCTCGCCGCTCAGCAGCACGCCATAGGCGGCATCGAGCGCACGGCCGGCACGGCCGACTTGCTGGTAATATGCCACCACTGAGGCCGGTTTCTGATAGTGGATCACGAAGGCGAGATCCGGCTTGTCGTAGCCCATGCCGAGGGCGGTGGTGGCGACCAGCGCCTTCAGCCGGTTGTCGAGCAGCGCCTGCTCGAGATCGGCGCGGCCGTCGCCCGTCTGGCCGCTATAGGCCGCGACCTCGAAGCCGCGGCTGGTCAGCCAGGCTGCCACCTGTTCGGCGTCGCTGATCGTCAGGGTGTAGACGATGCCGTGGCCGGGCAGGCGCCGCAGCGCCGCGGCGAGCCAGGCCAGCCGCTCGGCCTGGCTGCGCAGGCGGATGGTCTGCAGGGTCAGCGAGCCGCGATTGAGCGGACCGCGCGAGACCATCAGGTTCGGACCCAGAACGCCTGAAAGATCGGCGGTCACGCGGTCATTGGCCGTCGCGGTCGTTGCCAGCAGGCGCAGATCCGCCGGCAGCCGGCGGACGATGCGCTCCAGCAGGCGGTAGTGCGGACGGAAATCGTGGCCCCAGTCCGAAATGCAATGGGCCTCGTCGATCACCAGCAGCGAGACCCGCGCGGCGATGTCGTCGAGCACCTCGCTGCGAAAGCGCTCATTGGCGAGCCGTTCCGGCGAGACGAGCAGGATATCGATCTCGCCGCGCGCGAGCCGCGCCTCGATGTCGCTCCAGTCCTCCGGATTGTCGGAATTGATGGTGGCGGCGCTGAGGCCCATGCGCTCGGCCGCGGCGATCTGGTTGCGCATGAGCGCCAGCAGGGGCGAGACCAGCAGCGCCGGCCCGAAGCCGGCCTCGCGCAACAGGCGCGTCGCGATGAAATAGACGAAGCTTTTGCCCCAGCCGGTCTTCTGGACGACCAGAAGGCGGCCGCGTCCCTCGACCAGATGGCAGATCGCGGCCTCCTGGTCGTCGCGGAAGGCGGCATCGGGCCGTCCCGAGCCGCTCCGCAGGAGTTCGAGCGCGCGGGCGGCGTCATAGGTCACGCGGCGGGATCCCTTCACGTCTGGCCGGGTTGAGGCGGGCGGGCTAGCATGTGTCGGCCGGGGCGGCCAGCCTTCGCGCGAATAATTTACCATGCGGGGCTGATCTGTCTCGCACTTAACCAGTCAGCACCCCGGCTGGTTCATGATAAGGAGCAAGAGCCGGCCGAGGGCATGCTGGGTAATCGGCCTGCACTGTGTCGGGTGTGGTGTTTCTTTTGCGCGTTCGCGGTCGCTGTGGGGCCGGGGAGCGAAGCGGAGAAACAGGACATGAGGTTCCATCGGCCGCGAGTGTCGCTTCGGCTGCGACATTTGCGCCGCGCCTGATATCGAATGCAGGCACATGTCAGAGCCGGGACACGGGTCGATGCCGCCGCTCCATTCGACGACATTGCTGCTCTCGCTGGTTGCGATCGCTCTTTCCACCGGCCTGCTTCTGCTCATTTCGTCGCGCCAGAACCGCGAGGAGACCTCGCTCGTCTACTGGGGCATCGCCAATCTGATCGGCGCCGCCGGCCTCGTCCTGCTCGGCCTGCGGGGCGTCGCGTCCGATTGGCTGAGCATCGATGCGGCCAACGCCACCCTGATGGTCGGCTATGCGCTCAACTGGGCCGGCGCACGCCGTTTCTGCCGGCTGCCGGTGCCTTGGGCCTGGGCGCTCGCGCCGGCGGTGATCTGGCTGCTGCTCTGCCAATGGCCGGCCTTCTACGCCAATGTCGAATGGCGGGTGATCGCAAGCTCGGCAGGCCTCGGCCTGCTGACGCTCGCCTGCGCCATGACCTTCTGGAACTTCAAGGCCGAGCCGCTGGTGTCGCGCTATCCCGCGGTCACCTGGTTCGTCATTCACGCCTGCGTGTTCTTCGTGCGCATTCCCTTCGTGATGGCGACCTCCCTGCCGGAAAGCGACCTCGTCATCGGTTCCTATTCGGTGACATTGCTGCTGTTCGAAGCGCTGTTCCATCTGACGGTCATTTCCTTCCTGCAGCTGTCCCTGACCAAGGACCGCGCCGAGAACCGCTATCGCGTGGCGGCGGAGACCGATGTGCTGACCGGCGCGCCGAATCGCCGGGCCTTTTTCGATCGCGCCGAGCGGGCCCTGGCCATGACCGTCGGCGCCGGGCGCGACGGCGCCGTCCTGGTCATCGACATCGACCGGTTCAAGCAGATCAACGATACGTTCGGCCATGCCGGCGGCGATCGGGTGCTCGTGGCGGTGGCGAGCGCCATCCGCGGCCAGCTCCGTCCGCAGGACGTCTACGGCCGGATAGGCGGCGAGGAGTTCGGCTGCTTCATTGCCAATGTCTCGGCCTCGGGGGCTTTCCAGGTGGCCGAGCGGCTGCGCAGCCATATTGCCGGCCTGGCCGTGCCGGGCGACACCATGCCGATCGCCGTCTCCGCGAGCATAGGTGTCGCGACCATCAAGGGCCGGAAGATCAGCCTCAGCCATCTGCTCGACGAGGCCGATACCGGGCTCTACACGGCCAAGCGGGGCGGCCGCGACCGGGTGGAAGGCGGGTCCCGCCGGGCGAGCCGCGGCGGCGCGCGCTCGGCACGCGGGTAAGCCCCGCGCCTCGGCCCATCGCATCGCCCCGGCCCCCTGCGGCGGACCGGGCCGTCATGCCGGCACCATAATGGCGTCCTCAGATGGCTCGGTGGCTTCGGGGCGCGGAGGAGGCGGCCATGAGTGGTCGGAACAGGGACAATCCCGGCCTGCCGGTTCTGCCGCCGGTCCTGCCTGCGGTCACGCTGGCGGCCGCCGTGGCGCTCGACTGGCTGCCGCCGCACGTTCTCGCGCCGGCCGTCGGCCTCAATGCGCAGGTGCTGCTCGGTTTCGCGCTCGCGGCAGCCGGACTCTGGTGCGCGGCGAGCGCCGCCAGCCTGTTTCGCCGGGCCGGCACCAATATCGTGCCGACCCAGCCGACGCTGACCATCGTCACCGGCGGTCCCTACCGGTTCACCCGCAACCCCATGTATCTCGGCATGGTGCTGATGGTGCTCGGCGTCAGCCTCGTCTTCTCGCTCGAATGGGGCGTCATGCTGACGCCCGTGCTGTGGCTTGCCCTCGACCGGCTGATCGTCGTTCGCGAGGAGGCCTATCTGGCCGCCAAGTTCGGCGCGGACTATGAGGCGCTGCTCGCCCGCACCCGCCGCTGGCTCTGAAGCCGGCGACGGCCGGCTGGCATGTGACGGCTCTGCCGGGGCGGCCGATTGCGTGTTTGCCACAATTGGCTTGCAGGCTCGTGCGGCAAGGCGCCTCGCCGCCGCGTCCGACGGGGCGGCCGACAGAGGCGATCATTGCGGTGCATGGCGGGGGCAGGAGGTTTGGATATGGCTTTTCGGATCGCTCTGGCCGTGGTGGTGGCCGCCGGCCTTTTCGGTTCGCCCGCTGATGCCCAGAACCATAACGTCAGGCCCGCGGCCGGCCTCGTACCGGACGCGGAGACGGCGATCGCGATCGCGGTGGCGGTCTGGACGCCGGTCTATGGCGTCGAGCGGATACGGCGGCAGCGCCCCTATACGGCGACGCTTCAGGACGGGCGCTGGACGGTCCAGGGATCGCTGCCGCCCGGTATGGTCGGCGGCGTGGCGATTGCGGTCATCGCGCGGGATGACGGCCGCGTGCTGCGCGTGAGCCACGGGCGCTAGCCGACGACGGATATTGACGATCCAGACTTCCGCCGCCGCGCGAAGCGGTGTCGTGCCGTGCTTTCAATCCCCCTGCGGCGCGGCGCCGAGAGCCGCGGCGAGCGAAGGCCGGTGGTGGCCGTCGCGGCCGGTGGTGGCCGGCGCCGCCAGCATGGCGTTCAACACCGCCTCCTCGGTCGCCTCGGCGGCCGCGCGGAAGGCGAGATCGATGCGGCTCTCGTTGAGCGCCGTCAGCGTGACGAAATCGTCCGTCTCGTGATGATCGATCCGGCCGGCCGTCGAGAAGGCGAGCGCGATGTCGCCGCTGCCATGGCCCCAGAAGGCACCGAGACGGGCGAGGCCGGCGCCGCCGCGGCGGGCGACGCGGGTGAGCTGGCGCGTCTCCATGGCGATGTCGGTCGCGACGACGAGAATGACCGAGCCGCGTTCCGGCCGGCCGCGGTCCGCCCCATCCGGCGGCACCGGCCGCCGGCCGTCGGGCAGGACGAGATCGCCGGCATTGCCGAAATTGGCCAGGGCGAGCACGCCGAGGACATGGTCGCGGCCGTCGAGCGCGACGATCCGCGACGCGGTGCCGACGCCGCCCTTGAACCCGAAGGCGCTCATGCCGGTGCCGGCGCCGACGGCACCCTCGGCGACCGGCCCGGCCTGCGCGGCGTCGAGCGCGCGGAACGCATCGGCCTCGGTGAGCGCGCGCGTCCTGATGTCGGACAGCCAGCCGTCATTGCATTCCAGCACCACCGGATTGACCGTGCCCGTGGTGCGGCCGATATCGGCATTGGCGGCCAGCGCACGGCTCACCAGCGCGTCGAAGCCGGTGCCGACCGCGAGCGTGTTGCCGAGGAGGATCGGCGTTTCGATCTGCCCGAGCTCGGCCACCTGGACCAGTCCCGCGCTCTTGCCGAAGCCGTTGATGACGTCGACGCCGGCCCGGACCTTGCTGCGGAACAGGTCGCCCGCATGCGGCAGGATGGCGGTGAAGCCGGTCAGCACGTCGCCGGAGCGCAGCGTGTGATGGCCGACGCGGACACCCGCAACGTCGGTGATGGCGTTGAGCGGGCCGGGCGGCAGCAGGCCGCAGGCAAGGCCGAAGTCGCGGGCGCGGGTGGTCATGCGGTCGCCGTCCTGGTTGCGGCGCCCCGATGCGATCGGGGCGGTGCCGTGGTCGCCTGCTTATCGCCCATCCTCGCGTGCCGGGCCATCGGCTTGCCGGCGGGCAAGGCCATGCCGGCGGCGCGGCAAGGGACAGGGCGTCCGAATGAGGCTAGGCTCGGTGCCGGCTTGCGCGGCGACCGACGTCGGCGGCGCCCGCGCACGGCATCAGTGCTTCCCCATCGATAGGAAACCAGCCATGGCCCAGTACAAGATCGCCGTCATCGTCGGCAGCCTCCGGCGCGACTCGTTCAACCGCAGGCTCGCGACCGCGATTGCCGAACTCGCGCCGTCGACCTTCTCGTTCCACCAGGTCGAGATCGGCGACCTGCCGCTCTACAACCAGGACGACGACGGCCATCAGGCGCCTTCGGTCAAACGCCTCAAGGCCGACATTGCCGGCTCGCAGGGCCTTTTGTTCGTGACCGCCGAATATAACCGCTCGATACCCGGGGTCCTGAAGAACGCGATCGATCATGCCTCGCGGCCCTATGGCCAGAGCGCCTGGGCGGGCAAGCCGGCGGGCGTCATCGGCGCCTCGATCGGCTCGATCGGCACGGCCCTGTCGCAGCAGCATCTGCGCAACGTGCTGGCCTATCTCGACGTGCCGACCATGGCCCAGCCGGAGGTGTTCATCCAGGTCAAGGACGGCCTGTTCGACGATGCCGGCCATATCGGCGAGGGCAGCCGCGCCTTCCTGCAGGCCTGGATGGACCGGTTCGCCGACTGGGTCGTGCGCCATAACGGCTGACCGCCATGCCGGAGGCGAGGCCCGGCCGGCCTTCGCCGCCGCCTTTGACCGCGTGGCGGCCCGAAGGCGCACCACGCGTCGATGACGTGGCTTCCGCGCAACACCCGCCGATCATTTGCCGTCCGGCCGCCGGGCCGGCGGGGCAGGCAGGGGCGCTTGCAGTGGGTGCCCCGGCGCCCGAGCGCATGGCCGAAGCGGAGCAGGCCGCCGCGCGGGCCCGAGCTCAGGCCGTTCCCGGACGGCGGACCTTGCCCGTCCTGGTAGCGATCGAGGCCGTCGCATCGGCCGTTCTCTCGTCCTGATTGTAAAGTATTTCATCGGCAACGATGCGAAATATTGCATCGCAATTCTGATTGTTTCGGCGAAAGACGCGCCATTTCATTCTGAGACAAAATACGACGATATTTCAAATAGTTGACCCATTCGATTCGCCATTGTACTTTTCCACCGATGCAACATTCGGGGGATACGGCAATATGGGGGTGGCCGCCAAGGCGGCATTTTGGAGATCAATGCGTCCTGGATGTTTATATCTTGCCGATACGTACGATGAGTATATCGGTTTCATCTTGAGGTGCCCTGGCGACGACGGCTGATGTCGATCGTCTCCTTGCAAAGTCACTGAAATCGCGTGGTGCGGAAAAATCGCCCGTGGCCTGACGGCCGGGCGCCGCAGCCATGCGGCATGAACAAACGCGAAGACAAACCGAAACAACGACCGCGGCGCGCTTCATATATTCGAAGCCTGGCGCCGCTTTGTCGCAATGAACAGCCATGCCTGACGACCTCAAGAAGCGGCAGGCAGTATTCAGGAAAGATCTGGAGCTTCAGACCATGAACTTCAAACAGAGCCTGCTTCTGGGCAGCGCAACCGCCGTGCTCGCGATGGCGAGCGCCCAGGCGGCCGACCTGCCGGGCAAGGCCGCGCCGGCCGAATATGTGCGCGTCTGCGACACCTATGGCGCCGGCTTCTTCTTCATTCCGGGCACGGATACGTGCCTCAGGATCGGCGGTTTCGTCCGCGCCGACTACACGATGAACACCTCGCCGGGCAATCGCGTCAATCCGACGACCGGCGTCAACTATCTCGGCACGTCCTACTATGATCAGGCCTATGCCACATCGGTGCGCCTGACCCTGAACGTCGATGCCCGCTCGAACACGGAATATGGCCTGCTGCGCGCCTTCGGCCAGTTCTCGGCCTATCGCGGCGCCTTCAGCAACGCCATCAATTCGCAGGCTCTGATCAATTCGGGCGCGGGCGCCTCGCCGCGCGCCTCGGCGATCAATCTGGAGCGGGCCTTCATCCAGTTCGCCGGCTTCACGGCAGGCTATTCGGCCTCGTTCTTCAACTTCTACCAGGGCGATGTGCAGTTGGGCGGCAACTTCGCGGCAACCGCGCGCGGCACCACGGTGCTCGCCTATACCGCCGCCTTCGGCTCGGGCCTGTCGGCGACCGTCTCGATCGAGGATTCGATGTACCGCCGCTACGGCAATGGCGACAGCTGGTACGGCACGGTCGGGGCGCCCGGGGCGATCATGGGCTCGTCGCTGCAGCGGCCGCTCTCCGGCCGCAACGGCCTGACCTATGCCGGCCAGCAGATCCCGGACATCGTGGCGAACCTGCGGATCGATCAGGCCTGGGGTTCGGCGCAGATCATGGGCGCGCTGCACCAGCTGCGCGACTTCGGCTATGCCGGCGCGGTCAATGTGCCGACCGCCCGGGCCGGCGACAAGATGGGCTGGGCCCTCGGCGGCGGGCTGCGTCTCAATCTTGACATGCTCGCCCGCGGCGACGTGCTCTGGCTCCAGGGCGTCTATGCCGACGGCGCGCTCGACTATGCCTTCGGCGTCGCCAACCAGGGCGGCGACCGCGAGGGCATCTGGGGAGCCGGCAATCTCGTCGGCGTCAATTCGCTGAAGAGCCAGCTGCGCGACGCGGTCGTCAACACGGCGCTCGCCAATCCGCAGATCCAGACCACCAAGGCCTGGTCGCTGGCCGCCGGCTTCCGCCACTTCTGGACCCCGGCGCTGCGCTCGTCGATCTTCGGTTCCTATTCGAACATCGACCAGCCGGCGGCCGCCCTCAATCTCAACGACATCAAGTACTGGTCGGTCGGCGTCAACACGATCTGGTCGCCGGTGCGCAACCTCGATCTCGGCCTCGAGGTCGCCTACCACAATATCCGCTCGCGCACGCAGGCCGGCGGCATCCCGATCATCACGCCGAGCAACACGCCGCGCGGCCAGGAGGGAGCCTGGATCGGCACGGTGCGCGTCCAGCGCAACTTCTGACCGTTTGAGGTCGGTTCCGAGGTTCCCGGCGGCCCGCCGCCGGGAGCAGAACGCTGCAGCCAGCCAACAGGAGTGCCCGCCTGGGCCGCAGCGTTCCCTTGGTGCCGGCCGGCATCCCGTGCCTCCTGAAACGGATGCCGGCCGGCCCACTGGGGCCGTGGTCTTGCGCCGGCCACCCCGGGGGGGTGGGCCGGCGATACTGTTTTTATCTTGGCTTCTCGAAATAATTTCTTCGAAATATGAAATATATCGAAATATGACATTGCAATATATGTGTTGAATCTAACACACATCTTCCGTTTTTGCTTGGACGTGTTCCTTTTGTGCTGGAATGAATCGCCGATCCCCGTAAGCATCGATCTGAAGACGGGGCGCTGTCGCCATGCTGGCGCGAGGCGAGACGAGGGGGCGGAAATGATCCAGCAGCAACCGATCCGGATGTCCGGTGCGACGGTCGGAATGACCGATGGGCGGCCGGCGCCGCGCCTGCGATAGGCGGTTCGCGGCGCGGGGCGTCCCGGCGCCCGCCCGAGACGATCGAGGCCCCGGACCGGCGGCAAACATGCCGGCCGGGATTCGCAGAGGCCCAGACCACAGAATGTCTGCGATCGGCAGGCGGCAGGGCGCGAGGCAAGCGCCGGCCGGTTTCGCCGCGCGGGCAGGCCATGCCCGGCGCCATGAACAAGAAGCCGGGCGAAAACCCAGGGGAAGATGGAGGTCCCGATCATGACAACCAAGCACAGACTGCTCGCCGGTGTGGCGAGCCTCATTCTGGGGAGCGCCGGCGCCCACGCCGCCGATCTCCCGGGCAAGGCGGCGCCTGCCGAATATGTGCGCGTCTGCGACACCTATGGCGCCGGCTTCTTCTTCATCCCGGGCACTGACACGTGCCTGCGCATCGGCGGCTTCGTGCGCGCCGACTACATCGTGCAGACCAGCCCGGGCAACCGTCTCAACAACAATCCGAACGTCCCCGGCGCGCAGGTGCTCGGCACCTCCTATTTCGACCAGAACTATTCGACGGCGGTCCGCCTGACGCTGAACTTCGACGCGCGCTCGAACACCGAATACGGCCTGTTGCGCGCCTTCGGCCAATTCTCGGCCTATCGCGGTCCGTTCAGCGGGACCTTCTCCTCGCAGGGCCTGGTCAATTCCGGCGCCGGCCAGTCGCCGCGTGCCTCGGCGATCAGCGTCGAGCGGGCCTTCATCCAGTTCGCCGGCTTTACGGCGGGCTTCTCAGCGTCCTTCTTCAACTTCTACCAGGGCGACCTGCAGCTCTCCGGCAATTTCGCCGCGACCGCGCGCTCGACCACGGTGCTCGCCTATACCGCCTCGTTCGGATCGGGCTTCTCGGCGACCGTCTCGCTGGAAGACACGATGTATCGCCGCTACGGCAATGGCGATAGCTGGTACGGCGTCGCCGGGCCGGCCGGCACGACCATGAGCTCGTCGCTGCAGCGCCCGCTGTCCGGCCGCCAGGGCATGACCTATGCCGGCCAGCAGATCCCCGACATCGTCGCCAATCTGCGCGTCGACCAGGGTTGGGGTTCGGCGCAGGTGATGGGCGCGCTGCATCAGCTCCGCGACTTCGGTTATGCCGGCATCACCAATGTCCCGACCGCGCGCGCCGGCGACAAGATGGGCTGGGCGGTTGGCGCGGGCCTGCGCATCAATCTCGACATGCTCGCCCGCGGCGACGTCTTGTGGCTGCAGGGCGTCTACTCCGACGGCGCGCTCAGCTATGCCTTCGACAGCCAGAACCAGGGTGGCGACCGCGAGGGCATGTACGGCGCGGGCAATTCGGCCGCGGTCAATGCGCTCAACTCGCTGCTACGCGATGCCGCCGTCACCAGCAGCACTGGCGGTGCGCCTGTTGTCGGCAATGCGCAGATCCGCGCCACCAAGGCCTGGTCGCTCGCCGCCGGCTTCCGCCATTTCTGGACGCCGGCGCTGCGCTCGGCGGTCTTCGGTTCCTATTCCGACATCAACCAGCCGGGTGGAACGACGCTCAACGACGTCAAATATTGGGCCGTCGGCGTGAACACGATCTGGTCGCCGGTGCGCAATCTCGATCTCGGCGTCGAGGTCGTCTACCACAATATCCGGGCGCGCACGCAGGCCGGCGGCATCCCGGTGATCTCGCCGAGCAATACCTTCCGGGGCCAGGAGGGGGCCTGGGTCGGCGTGGTGCGCGTGCAGCGCAATTTCTGATCGCCGGCATCAGCCCGACGTCCGCGGCGAGCATGTCCGCCGCGGACGATAGGGCCTTGCCCGCGGCTGGCGCGGCCGATCACCGCGTCGCGCTTCATGCAATGCCCCTGCAATGCTCTGCTGCGCCCTTGCCGGCCAAAGACGGCGAGGGCGCTTCTTATGATTCCGGACCATCCGCGCGAGGTCGCAACCGTTTCGCCGATCCTGCCCGACGAGGCGATCCGCGCGGTCCTCGCCGAGCGCATCGACACGCACCGGCAGAGCCATGGCATCGTCGTCGGCGTCATCGCGCCGCATGGCCGCCGCGTCGTCGCCCATGGCCGGATGGGACGCGACGATCCCCGGCCGGTCGAGACCGACACGCTGTTCGAGATCGGCTCCATCACCAAGCCCTTCACCGCGCTTCTGCTCGCCGACATGGTCGCCCGCGGCGAGGTGGCGCTCGCCGACCCGCTGGCCAAATATCTGCCTGGCGGCGTCAATGCGCCGATACGTGCCGGCCGCACCGTGACGCTTGCCGATCTCGCCACCCATACGTCCGGCCTGCCGAGCCTGCCCGACGATTTTGCGCCGCGCGACATCGGCAACCCCTATGCCGACTATACACTGGCCCAGCTCTACGGCTTTCTGTCGCGTTTCGTGCCGACCACCGAGATCGGCACGAGCTTCGGCTACTCCAATCTCGGCTACGGTCTGCTCGGGCAGGCGCTCGCGCATCGCGCCGGCACCGGCTATGCGGGGCTCGTCGCCGCCCGCATCGCGGCGCCGCTCGGCATGACCAGCACGATGATCGCGGTGTCGGGCGAGGCAGCCGAGCGGTTCGCGCCGGCCCATGGCGCCGATCTCGCGCCGGTCGCGCATTGGGACCTGCCGGCACTGGCCGGCGCCGGCGCGCTGCGCTCCACCGCGCGCGACCTCATGCACTTTATCGAGGCTGCGCTCGGCTATCGCGAAAGCCGGCTCGCCGAGGCCTTCGCGGCCATGCTGCAGCTGCGCCGCCCGACCGGCCTGCCGGGCGCCGCCATCGGCCTCGGCTGGATGATCGAGGAGATCGAGGACGACACGCTGGTCTGGCACAATGGCGGCACCGGCGGCCATCGCAGCTTCGCCGGATACCGCGTCAAGGCCGGCACCGGCGTCGTCGTTCTCTCCAACACGTCGGCCCAGCTCGGCATCGACGATATCGGCCGCCATCTGCTCGACGGCCGCCTGCCGCTCACGCCGGCGCCGAAGCCGCGCGTCGCGATGGAGCTCGCGGCCGATCGGCTCGAACCGCATGTCGGCCGCTATCGGCTCACCCCGGAGCTGATCCTCACCGTGACGCGCGAGGGCGCGCGGCTCTATGTCCAGGCAACCGGCCAGCCGCAGATCGAGATCTTCGCCGAAAGCCCGCTCGCCTTCTTCGCACGCGAGGTCGACGCGCAATTCGTGTTCGAGATGGACGGTACCGGCCGGGCAGGGCGCCTGATTCTGCACCAGGGCGGCGGGACGGCGCCGGCGGAGCGGCTGCCCGGCGCGGTCTGACGGGGACGCGGCCGAACCGGTCCGCCCGGCGCGTCCCGTCCATCATTCCGCACGATCGCAAGCGCGGCTCCCTCCGCCGGCCATGGCCGGCCGTGCCGCCCCACTTCCTTTTCCCGGAGCCCCCGGTTGCAGCCGGCATGCGCGCCGCGGCCAAGGCCGCCCTTGACAGCGCCGCGGATTGCGCATTCAATTTGCACAATTGTTTAAAGATTAGACAAATGTGCAAAGCCGAAGCGGCAGCAGTCTGCGCAACGGCCGGACCCAGGGCAGGAACGAACGGAGGAGCGCTTGCGTCTCCCGCAGGATCCCGATCTCGATCTCGCCGTGCGCTGCGCCTGGCTGTCCTTCATCGGCGGCAAGACGCACGAGGAGATCGCCGAGCGCGTCGGGGCCTCGCGGACCAAGGTCACGCGCCTGATCCAGCTCGCCCAGCGGGCCGGCTTCGTGAAGGTCTTCATCGAGGGCGAGGCCGCCGCATGCGTCGCGACCGAGGATGAGCTGATCGCCGGTTTCGGCCTCGCCAACTGCACGGTTGCCCCCGATCTCGACGAAGCCGGCCTGCCGCTGCTCGCGCTCGGCGCTGCGGGCGCGCGCGTCGTCGCCTCCATCCTGGAGCGCCCGGGCATCGACATTCTGGGCATCGGTCACGGCCGGACCCTGGCGGCTGCCGTCAACGCCCTGCCGTTCCTGCCGCGCCGGCCGGTCAAGCTCGTCTCGCTGCTCGGCAGCCTGACGCGCGCGGCGGCGACCAATCCCTATGACGTGATCTATCGCCTGGCTGACCGGGCCGGCGGCACGGGCTACTACATGCCAGCGCCCTTCTTCTGCGACTCCGCCGCCGATCGCGACGTGCTGCTCGGCCAGCGCGACCTGCGCGCGGTCATCGAGCTTGCCCGCTCGGCATCGGTCATGGTGGTCGGCATCGGCTCGCTGACGCGCGATCTCGGCATGATCGAGTCCGGCATGATCAGCGCCGAAGAGCAGGCGAGCCTGGTTGCGGCGGGGGCGAGCGGCGAGGTGCTCGGCAATTTCGTCGATGCCGGCGGCCGCAAGCTCGATCTCGACCTCAACAACCGCGCCATCGGGCTCGGCCTCGACGACATCAGGGGGAAAGAGGTGATCGCCATTGCCGGCGGTCCGGAAAAGCACGGCGCGATCGCGGCGGTGCTGCGCACCGGCGCGGTCAGCCATCTTGTCACCGACGAGCGGACGGCCCGGAAGCTCGTCGCGTCAATCCAGCGATAAACCGGGCATCACGATGTTCCGGGAGGGAACGATGCACAGCAAGGGAAGGCAACTGGCCGATGCATTCGCCCAAGGCCGCCTCAGCCGCCGCGAGCTGATCGGCGGGCTCGCCGCGCTCGGCGTCACCACCGCCGCAGCGGATATGATCGTCAATGCCGCGCTGACCAGGGCGATGGCCGCCGACTTCGACTGGAAGAAACATTCCGGCCGGACGGTCAACCTGCTCCTGAACAAGCATCCCTATACCGACGCGATGGTTGCCAACATCGCCAATTTCAAAGCGTTGACGGGCATGGACGTGAAGTACGACGTCTTTCCCGAAGACGTCTATTTCGACAAGGTGACCTCGGCCCTGTCGTCGCGCTCGACCCAGTACGACGTGTTCATGACCGGTGCCTACCAGACCTGGCAATACGGCCCCGCCGGCTGGCTCGCCGACCTCAACGAGTTCATCAGGAATCCGGCGGTGACGGCGCCCGGCTACAACTGGGACGACCTGCTGCCGAACCTGCGCGCCGCCACCGCCTGGTCGGGCGTACCGGGCGCGGCGCTCGGCGGGCAGGGCGCCAAGCAGTGGGCGCTGCCCTGGGGCTTCGAGCTCAATTCGGTCGCCTACAACAAGCGCGTCTTCGATACGCTCAAGCTCGACGCGCCCAAGAACCTCGCCGACCTGCGGGAAAAGGCCGCGCGCATCGCCAAGGACGGCGGCGGCATGTACGGCATCGGCGTGCGCGGCTCGCGCTCCTGGGCGACCATCCACCCGGGCTATCTCTCCGGCTTCACCAGTTTCGGCGCCAAGGATTTCGAGATCGCCGGCGGCAAGCTGAAGGCCGCGATGAACTCGCGCGAGGCCAAGGCCTTCACCCGCGAATGGGTGGCGATGATCCAGGAATCGGGTCCGCGCAACTGGTCGACCTATACCTGGTACGAAGTCGGCAACGACCTCTCGGCCGGCGCTTCCGGCATGATCTACGACGCCGACATCCTCGGCTACTTCATGAACGGCACGGGCAAGGAAAAGGGCAATATCGCCTTCACCGCCTTCACGCCCAACCCGCAGGCGAGCGCGCCGACGCCCAATGTCTGGATCTGGTCGCTCGGCCTGTCGAACTTCTCCCGGCAGAAGGAGGCGGCCTGGACCTTCATGCAATGGGCCAGCGGCACCGACCATGCCCTGTTCGGCGCCCGCACCATGGATTTCATCAACCCGGTGCGCGCCTCGGTCTGGAAGGACGAGGCGTTCCGCAAGCGCCTCGCCGACAACTATCCCGGCTATCTCCAGCAATACGAGGCCTCGGCACCGGGCTCGAAGATCTATTTCACGCCGCAGCCGCTGTTCTTCAACCTGACCACCGACTGGGCCGCCTCGCTGCAGAAGATGGTGGCGAAGGAGGTGCCGGTCGACGAGGGCCTCGACCGGCTGGCCGAGGGTATCGACGCCCAGCTCAAGCGGGCCGGCCTGCTCTAGCCCCCCGAGCAGGCCTGCCGGCCGAAGGCCGGCGTCGCAGCGCCGGAGCGCTCCTGCCCCCACGGGGGCGCTCCGGCAGCGGCCAGGGTGGCGGCGATGCAGCCCGCCGCCGATGTCGGTCCGTCCCATGCCGCCATGCGGCGTCCTTCAGGTTCCGGTGCTTGCGATGACCACGCTCGATCTGCAACAGGCTCGGCCCCGGCGTCTCGTCTCCCAGAGGCTGCTGCCCTATCTCCTGAGCCTGCCGGCGCTCATCGTCTGCATCGGCATCCTCGTGCCGTTCTTCACCGCCGTCGGCTACTCGCTGCAGCGCTACAACCTGTCCATGCCCTATGCGCGCGCCTGGACCTGGTGGCAGAACTATGTCGACCTCTTCACCGACGGCGCCTTCTGGCACACCATCCGCGTGTCGCTGACCTATGCCGTGCTGACGGTCGGTGTCGAGCTCGTGCTCGGCCTCGCCATCGCCATGCTGCTGGTGCGCCGCACCTTGGTGAACAACGTCATGAGCGTCCTGCTGATCCTGCCGCTGATGACGGCGCCGGCGATCGCTGCCCTGATGTGGAAGCTGATGACCAATCCCAATTTCGGCGTGCTGAGCTATCTCGTCTCGGCGGTCGGCTTCACCGATTTCCGCTGGGCCTCGGCGCCGTCATCGGCGCTGTTCACCGTCGTCCTCGTCGATGTCTGGGTCTACACCCCGTTCATGATCATCCTCCTGCTGGCGGGCCTGCGCGCGCTGCCGCGCCAGCCCTTCGAAGCGGCCGAGCTCGACGGCGTTCCGATGAGCTTCGTCTTCTTCCGCATCACCCTGCCGATGCTGACCCCCTATATCGTCACCGCCGCGCTGTTCCGCATGCTCGACGCCATCCAGCAGTTCGACATCATCTTCGCCATGACCCAGGGCGGGCCGGGCGATACGCTGATGGTGTTCCAGGTGCTCGCCTATCTCGAGGCCTTCACCTTCACCTCCATCGGCCGTTCCGCGGCGATGCTGATGGTGCTCTGGGCGATCACCTATGCGCTCTCCAACATCTTCATCAAGCACTGGCTGCGCCTGCGCGAGCGCGCCCACGGCCAGGCCTGAGGAGGCGCGTCATGCAGCGTTCGAGCCTGGCCGGCCGCATCTTCCGGGGACTTGCCCTGACCCTTGTCGGGCTGTTCTTCCTGTTTCCGCTGTTCTGGGTGTTCCTCATGTCGTTCCAGTCGAACGAGGACATCCTGCGCATCCCGCCGAGCCTGTTCTTCACGCCGACCCTCGACAATTATCGCGCGCTGATCTCGGGCGAATTCACCGGCGCCGGCTCCAAGCTGCAGATCAACTATCTCGGCAATCTCTGGAACAGCCTGGTGCTGTCGGCCTCGGCGGTGCTGGTCTCGCTCGTTCTCGGCATTCCCGCGGCCTATGCCTTCGCGCGCTTCAAGTTCCGCGGCGGCGAGG
Organism: bacterium YEK0313; assembly: GCA_000751295.2. Taxonomy (NCBI): domain Bacteria; species bacterium YEK0313. Next base: position 4,331,255 of record CCMO02000001.1, on the reverse strand, counting down.
ACATCGCCTTCACGCTGCTGTCGTTCCGCTTCGCGCCGGCGCTGCTGGTGCTGCTGCCGCTCAAGCTCTATTTCCAGGAGATCGGCCTGGAGGACACCTATGTCGGGCTCGTCTGGGTCTACCAGCTCATCACCCTGCCGCTGGTGATCTGGATCATCCGCGGCTATTTCGAGGACGTGAACCCCGATATCGAGCACGCCTATCAGATCGACGGGCATTCCTGGTGGGCGACCTTCCGGCGCATCGCCGTGCCGCTCGCCGGTCCCGGCATCGCCGCGGCGGCGCTGCTCGCCTTCATCTTCGCCTGGAACAATTTCATCTTCGCGCTGATCCTCGCTTCCGCCGACAAGCAGCCGGTGACGGTCGGCGCGCTCGCCTTCATCACCGCCTCCGGCATCCAGTACGGCCAGATCGCCGCGGCGCTGGTGCTGTCGGTGGTGCCGACGCTGATCCTTGCCCTCTTCACCCAGCGCTATCTGGTCGAGGGCCTGTCGCTCGGCGCGGTCAAGGGCTGAGGAGAGCGGATCATGTCCTATCTCGTGCTCGACACCGTCTCCAAGGCCTTCCGCAAGGCGGAGGTGCTGAAGGATGCCAGCCTCACGGTCGAGCCGGGAGAGGCGGTCGTCATCGTCGGCCCGTCGGGTGCCGGCAAGACCGTGCTGCTGCGCCTCATCGCCGGCATCCATCCGATCGACGGCGGCGATATCCGCATCGGCGGCCGTTCGGTCGCCGACCTGCCGCCGGAGGCGCGCGGCGTCGGCATGGCGTTCCAGAATTTCGCGCTCTATCCGCATCTCAGCGCCCGCGAGAACATCGCCAGTCCGCTGCGGGCCCGCGGGCTCGCCGAGGCCGAGCTGACGAAACGGGTCGGCGACGTCGCCGAACTCCTGAAGATCGACCATGTCATCGAGCGCGAGCCGCGCCGCCTGTCGAACGGCCAGAAGCAGCGCACCGCGCTCGCCCGGGCGCTGGTATCGGGCGCCGCGCTGCAGATGCTCGACGATCCCCTGCGCAATGTCGATGCCAAGCTGCGCTACGAGATGCGTTTCGAACTGCCGCGCCTGTTGAAGACCTTCGGCGCCACAGTGCTCTATGTGACGCAGGACTATCGCGAGGCGATGGCCTTCGGGGATCGCATCGCGGTCCTGTCTGGCGGCCGTTTTGCGCAGGTCGACCGGCCGGCCGCCGTCTATCGCGCGCCGGCAACGGTCGAGATCGCCAGGCTGTTCGGCGATCCCACCATCAACACCTATCGCGCCCGGCCGCGGATGAGCGGGCAGGGCGCCGTGGTCGACGTGCTCGGCCACACCGTCGCCCTGCCGGCGCCGGTTGCCGCGCGCCTGACGGGCGAGTGCGTTGCCGCCATCCGGCCGGAACATGTGGCGGTGCATCTCGAACCAGGGCCGGATCGCCTTCCGATGGCGCTCGACGCGGTGACCATGCTCAATTTCCGCGCCGCCATGCTCCTGAAGACCCAAGGCGGCGAAGAGCTGATCGCCACCGCGAGCGAGGACGTGGCGGCGCGGCTGCCGCGCCAGCACGCCGAAGTCCATGTGGCGATCGACCCGGCTCACATCCTGTTCTTCGACGGCGCAACCGAAGCGCTGGTCGCCAGGGATCAGTGACATCATCATGGCCAGGCTCGAACTCGACAGCGTCTCCAAGATCTACGGCCCCCGGCCACGGGGCCTCGTGGCGGTCGACCGCCTGTCGCTGGCACTGGCGGACGGCGAGGTCATGGCGCTGCTCGGCTCGTCCGGCTGCGGCAAGACCTCGACGCTGCGCATGATCGCCGGCTTCGAGGAGGTCTCGACCGGCGCGATCCGGGTCGGCGGCCGCGACATTCACCAGCTGGCGCCGGCAAAACGTAATGTCGCCATGGCCTTCGAGGGCTATTCGCTCTATCCGCCGCTGACGGTGCGTGACAATATCGCCTTCGCGCTGCTGCGCGACCGGACCGCAAGGGACGACGTCGCGCGTCGCGTCGCGGCCATCGCCGCGCTGCTCGAGATCGAGGACGTGCTCGGCCGCTATCCCGTCACTATCGCCTCGGGCCAGCAACAAAGGGCGTCGCTCGCCCGCGCCCTGGTGCGCGAGGCGGATCTCTACCTGCTCGACGAGCCGATGTCGCAGCTCGAGCCGCGGCTCAGGGCGATCCTGCGCGCCCGCATCAAGGACTTCCTGAACTCGCGACGGATGACGACGGTCTTCGTCACCCATGACCAGACGGAGGCGATCGCGCTCGCCGACCGCATCGCCGTCATGGAGAAGGGCGAGCTCATGCAGTACGGCACGCCGGAGGAGCTGAAGGAAAGGCCGGCCAACCTGTTCGTGGCGGGCTTCATCGGCGAACCGGCGATGAACCTCTATCCGGCCGAGCTCAACCGCGACAGCGGCACGCTGCAGGTCGTCGTCGAGAAGGGCCGCTTCGTGCTGCCGCTGGTCATGGCGGCCGGCGGCCTGGTGAAGACCGCGCTCGTCAACGGCCTTGCCGGCGGGCGGCAGTTGCATCTCGGTCTGCGGCCGCATCGCCTGACCATCGGTGGCGGCGACATCACCGGCGAGGTCATCGCCAATTTCTGGCTCGGCGACCAGAGCCATCTGGCGATCGACGTCGGCGGCGCGCGCGTCATTGCGACATCGGATCGCCCCGTCGAGGCGCGCCTCGGCGAGAGGATCGGCATCGGCGTGCCGCTCGCCGCCATGCATTTGTTCGACAGCGGCACCGGCAAGGCCCTGTTCCACGCGGGAGAGCCGGCATGAGCGAAGGCGATCTCATCATCGGCCTCGATGCAGGCACCTCGGTCATCAAGGCGGTCGTGTTCGATCTCGCCGGCCGGCAGATCGCCGCGGCCGGCACCGCCAATCTCTACCGGCGCGACGCCGCCGGGGTTGCCGTCGAGCAGGACCTGGCGCAGACCTGGGCGGATGTCGTGGCGGTCATCGGCCGGATCGGCGAAAAGCTGCCCGACCTTGCGCGCCGCGCCGTGGCGCTCGCCGTCACCGGTCAGGGCGATGGCACCTGCCTGATCGGCGCGGATGGCGCGCCGGTGGCACCAGCCTGGTTGTGGCTCGACACCCGCGCGGCGGCGATCGTCGAGGAAATGGCGGCCGACGGCCGGCGCGCCGCGGCCTATCGCTCCACCGGCAGCGGCATGAACGCTTCCAACCAGAGCGGCCATCTCGTCTGGCTGGACCGGCACCGGCCCGATCTCCTGGACCGGACCGACTACGCCTGCCACGTCAAGGACTGGCTTTATCTCTGCCTCACCGGCGAGCGTGTCACCGACGTCTCGGAGGCGGTGTTCACCTTCGGCAACTACCGCACGCGCGACTATGACGCGGACGCCATCGCCGCTTATGGGCTGACCCACCGCCGCCGGCTGCTGCCGCCGATCGTCGACAGCCTGACGGGCCGCCATCATCCGCTCGCAACGGCTGTCGCCGATCGTCTCGGCCTGAAGGCCGGGCTGCCCGTCGTGCTCGGCTATGTCGACGTGCTGTGTACGGCGCTCGCAGCAGGGCTCCATGACGAGGCCGGGGCGGCGGGGATTTCGATCGTCGGCTCGACCGGCATGCACATGCGCCGCGCCGATCCGGCGACGCTGGATCTGCTGCCGGAGCCGAGCGGCTACACCATGTGCTTCGTGCCGGGTTCGGTGGCGCGCATGCAGTCGAACATGGCCGCCACCATCAATATCGACTGGCTGCTCGACCTCACCCGGCAGGCCGCCGAGCTGCTCGGCCATGATTTCGACCGCGATCAGGCGCTCGCCGCGTTCGAGCGGGTGGTGGCCGCCGAGCGGCCGGCCCAGGCGCTCTATCATCCCTATATCGATCGCGCCGGCGAGCGCGGCCCGTTCGTCGAAGCCCGGGCGCGCGCCCAGATCGTCGGCCTGTCCAACGCGGTCGGTTTCGGCGGCATCCTGCGCTCGGTCTATGAGGGGCTGGCCTATGCCGCGCGCGACTGCTTCGCCTCGATCGGCGGTCCGCCCGCGGAGCTGCGCATCGCCGGCGGGGCGGCCCGGTCGCGCACGCTCAAGCAGATCTATGCGAGCGTGCTCGGGGTTCCGGTCCGCGACGCCGAACGGGACGAGGCCGGAGCGACCGGTGCTGCCATGATGGCGGCCGTCGCGCTCGGCATCGTGCCTGACATGGCGGCCTGCTGCAGGACCTGGGTCGCGCCCACCCTCGGGCGGGTGATCGCGCCCGATCCCGACCTCGGCCCGGTCTATGACGCGGGCTTCGCCATCTACCGATCCCTGCGTACGGAGATGCGGCCGCATTGGCATGCCCTGGCCGCCATGCCGCGTGCGCCGAGCTGAAGAGGTCATGTCATGCGCCCGCTCGAAATAGCCGTGATCGGCGACCGGTTCATGCTGGCGGAAGTGTTCCGCGAGGAGATCGAGCGTCTCGCCCCGGCCGGCTCGACCGTCCGTACGCTCGAGCTGCCCTGGCCGGACGAACCGATGCATCACGGCTATTCCGGCGAGCAGGCGAGCCAGGGCCTCGACGGCCTGCGTGAATATTTCGGCGACCCCGATGCCGTGGTCGACTTCATCGGCGAGGCGCAGGCCTTCGTCACCCACCTGGCGCCGGTATCGGGCGCCATGCTGGCCCGGCTGAAGCGGCTCGAGCTGATCGCGGTGTCGCGCGGCGGCCCGGTCAACATCGACGCGGCCGCGGCGCGCGCCGCCGGGGTCAAGCTGGTCAACACGCCGGGCCGCAATGCCGGCGCTGTGGCCGAGTTCACCATCGGCGCCATCCTCTCCGAAAGCCGCCTCATCCGCGCCGGCCACGAGGCGCTCCGGCAGGGCGACTGGCGCGGCGACCTCTATCGCGCCGACATGACCGGCACGGAGCTTTCCGAGCAGGTCGTCGGCATAGTCGGCTATGGCCAGATCGGCACGCGCGTGGTCAGGCTGCTGAAGGCCTTCGGCTGCCGCATCCTGGTGGCCGACCCCTATGTGCAGATCTCGGCGACGGACCGCGCCGACGGCGTCGAGCAGGTCGCGCTGGAGACCCTGCTCGCCGAGGCCGACATCGTCACCCTGCATGCCCGGGTCACGCCCGAGACGGCGAAATTCATGAACGCCGCGGCCTTCGCCGCCATGAAGCGCGGCGCGATCTTCGTCAATACCGCGCGCGGACCGCTGGTCGACTACGACGCGCTCTATGACGCGCTGACCTCGGGCCATCTGCGCGGCGCCATGCTGGAGACCTTCGCCGTCGAGCCGCCGCCGGCCGACTGGCCGCTCCTGAAACTGCCCAACGTCACCCTCACGCCGCATATTGCCGGCGCCTCCACCACCACAGTGCGCATCGCCGCGGCGATGATCGCCGAGGAGGTGCGCCGCCATGCGAGCGGCGAAGGCGCCCTCAACCCCGTCGCCTGACTTTTCGAGGAGATCGATCATGAGCAAGCTCAATGAATTCGCCACCCGCCAGGCCATGGTCGAGGCCTGCCGCGCCATGAACGGCCTCGGCATCAACCAGGGGACCTCGGGCAACATCTCGGTGCGCTGGAACGACGGCCTGTTCGTCACGCCGTCGGGCCTGCCGTATGGCCAGATGACCCCGGACGACATCGTCTTCCTGAACATGGACGGCACCTACGACCACGACCTCGTGCCGTCGTCGGAATGGCGCTTCCACCGCGACATCCTGCAGGCGCGCCCCGAGACGGGCGCCATCGTGCATGCCCACCCGACCTATTGCACGGCCTTCGCCATGTGCGGCGAGGACATTCCGGCCGTGCACTACATGATCGCGGCCGCCGGCGGCCCGACCATCCGCTGCGGCAAATACGAGACCTACGGCACGGCCGAGCTGTCGATGGCGGCGCTCGACGCGCTGAAGGACCGAACCTGCTGTCTGCTGGCCAATCACGGCATGATCGCGACCGGACCCGACCTCGGCAAGGCCATGTGGCTCGCCGTCGAGCTCGAAACCCTTTGCCGCCAATATGCGGTGGCGCTGCAGGTCGGCACGCCGCGGGTCCTGCCGGACGACGAGATCGCCCGCACCATCGAGAAGTTCAAGAACTACGGCCCGCGGCCGAAACGGGACGCGGCCTGATCGGGCCGCACGGCAGGTGGAGAACGCGGCATGAGCGGGCCCGCTTTCGCAGGCGGCGATACGGTCGACCTGCTGGTCGTCGGCGGCGGCATCAATGGCGCGGGGATCGCGCGCGATGCGAGCGGCCGCGGCCTGCGCGTCCTGCTCGTCGAAAAGGGCGATCTTGCAGAGGGCACCTCCTCGCGCTCCGGCAAGCTCGTGCATGGCGGCCTGCGCTACCTCGAATATTACGAGTTCCGCCTGGTGCGGGAAGCGCTGATCGAGCGCGAGGTGCTGCTGAAGGCCGCCCCGCACATCATCTGGCCGATGCGTTTCGTGCTGCCGCACAGTCCGGCCCAGCGGCCGCGCTGGCTGATCCGCCTCGGGCTCTTTCTCTACGATCATCTCGGCGGCCGCGAGCGTCTGCCCGGCACGCGCGCGCTCGACCTGGCGCGCGATCCGGTCGGCGCGGCGCTCGACAGGCGCTTCACCCGCGGCTTCGAATATTCGGACTGTTGGGTGGATGATGCCCGCCTCGTCGTGCTCAATGCGCTGGATGCCGCCCGGCGCGGCGCCGCCGTGTCGACCCGGACCCGTCTCGTCGAGGCGCGGCGCGAGGCGGGGCTGTGGGTCGCGACGCTTCAGGCCGGCGGCGTTCGCCGCGAGGTACGGGCGCGTGCCCTGGTCAACGCAGCCGGCCCCTGGGTCGAGGAGGTGATCGGCCGGGCGGGCCGGCGCTCGACCCGCCAGGTGCGCCTCGTCAAGGGCAGCCATCTCGTCCTGCCGAAATTCTGGGACGGGCCGCAGGCCTACCTGATCCAGAACGATGATCGGCGGGTGATCTTCGTCAATCCTTACGAAGGCGATCTGGCGCTGGTCGGGACGACCGACATTCCCTTCGCCGGCCGGCCGGAAGAGGTTGTGATCGACGATGCCGAGATCGACTACCTTCTCGCCATCCTGAACCGCAGCTTCAAGCGCCAGTTCGGGCGCGGCGACATCGTATCGAGCTTTTCCGGCGTCCGGCCGCTCTATGACGATGCCGCCGAGAGCGCCTCGGCCGTCACCCGGGACTATGTCTTCGAGCTGGACGGGGAGGCGGGCACCGCGCCGCTCCTGTCGATTTTCGGCGGCAAGATCACCACGTTCCGCAAACTCGCCGAACAGGCGCTCGACCGCCTCGTGCCGTTCTTTCCGGTCATGGCCGGGGCCTGGACCGCCAGCGCCGTCCTGCCGGGCGGCGATCTGCCGGAGGCCGATTTCGAGCTCTGGCGCGCCGAGCTCGCGCGGCGCTATCCGGGCCTGCCCGACGCGCTGCGCACCCATTACGGCCGGCTCTACGGCAGCGAGGCGCCGGCCATCCTCGGGGCGGCGGCGGTTCCCGCCGATCTCGGCCGGCATTTCGGCGGGCTGCTCTACGCCCGCGAGATCGATCACCTCGTGCGGTCGGAATGGGCTCGCTCGCCGGAGGACATCCTGTGGCGGCGTACCAAGCACGGCCTGCACCTGACGGCGGCCGAGCGGGCGGACGTCGCCGACTGGCTGGCGGCCCAGGCGGCATGACGGAGCGCGGATGACGGGCATCGGCACGGCTCAGGACAGCGACACCGGCGCCGCGACGGGCCCGGCCGCGGCGCTCGGCATCGATGTCGGCACGTCGGGGGTCCGGGCGGTCGCCGTCGACATGGCCGGCCGGCTGATCGGCAGCGCGGCGAGGCCGCTGCCGCCGCCGCTCCGGGATGGCGTCCGCGCCGAGCAGACGCCCGAGCTCTGGCGCGAGGCCCTGCGCGGCGCGGTTCGGGAGCTCGCCGGCCGCCACGCGCTCGACGGTGTCGCAAGCCTCGCGGTGGACGGCACGTCGGGCACGCTGGTCCCGATCTCGGTGACGGGCGAGGCGCTCGGGCCAGGTCTCCTGTACAACGACGCGCGGGCCGGCGCTGAGGCAGGCCGCATCGCCGTCGCCGCGCCGCCGACGAGCGGCGCCCAGGGCGCGACCTCGGCGCTCGCCAAGCTGCTGTACCTCACGGCGGAAGGCCTTGCGCCGGGCGCTTGGCGCTTCGTGCACCAGGCCGACTGGCTGGCGGGGTGGCTCGCCGGGCGCCATGGGCTCAGCGATGAAAACAACGCCCTGAAAATGGGCTACGACCCGATTGCGCGCGGCTGGCCGGCCTGGCTCGACGAGCTCGGCGTCGACAGGAGCGTCCTGCCCGACGTCGCCGAGCCGGGGACGCCGCTCGGCCGGATCGACCCGGCGGTCGCCACCGCTCTCGGCCTGCCTGACGAGGTGACCGTGCGGGCCGGAACGACCGACGGCGTCGCCTCGTTTCTTGCGACCGGCGCGACCCGGCCGGGCGAGGGCGTGACCGCGCTCGGCTCGACGCTGGTCGTCAAGCTGGTCGCCGACCAGCCGGTCTTCGACGCCGCAAGCGGGGTCTACAGCCATCGGCTGGGGGCGCTCTGGCTGCCGGGCGGCGCCTCCAATACCGGCGGGCAGGTGCTGGCCCGTTTCTTCGCGCCGGCCGAACTCGAGCGCCTCGGCACGCGGATCGATCCGATGCGGCCGAGCGGGCTTTCCTATTATCCGCTGCTTGCTCCCGGCGAACGCTTTCCGATCGCCGATCCGACGCTTGCGCCGCGCCTGGAGCCGCGGCCGGCCGACGATGCGTTGTTCCTGCAGGGGCTGTTCGAGGGCATAGCCGCGATCGAACAGCTCGCCTATCAGCGGCTCGCGGCGCTCGGCGCGCCGCCGCTCGTCTCGGTGCGCAGCGTCGGAGGCGGAGCCGCCGATGCCGTCTTCACGCGGATCCGTGCGGCAAGGCTCGGCGTGCCCATGATGACGGCGGTCGAGGGCGAAGCTGCCTATGGCACGGCGCTGCTGGCGCTGAGAGGAGTTCCGAAACCGCCATGACCGTTTTTCTCGAAGGCATAGCGCCGCTCGCCGCGCGTTTCGACGGCTTCCTGATCGACCAATGGGGCGTGCTGCACGATGGCGCGCGGCCCTATCCCGGGGCCATCGCCGCGCTTCGCCGGCTGCGGGCGGCGGCGCGGCGCGTGGTGCTCCTGTCGAATTCCGGCCGGCGCGCCGCCGAGAACGGCCGTCGTCTCGCCGCGCTCGGCTTCCATGCGGGCGAGACCCATGACGCCCTGGTGACCTCCGGTGAGGTTGCCGCCGATCTCCTGGCGCGGCGGCCGGACCGGTTCTTCGCCGGGCTCGGCCGCCGCTGTCTCCTGATCGGGCCGGCCGATGTCGTCGAAGGCATCGATCTCGACGTCGTGAGGCGGGCGGGCGCGGCGGATTTCGTGCTGCTGGCGAGCACCAATCAGGCCGAGGCGGAGGGCGATGCGCAGGCGGTGCTCGACGATGCGCTGGCCCATCGCCTGCCGCTCGTCTGCTCGAACCCGGATGTCACGGCGGTGATCGACGGCCGCAAGGTGATGAGCCCGGGCGCGCTTGCCGGCGCCTATGCGGAGCGGGGCGGCACGGTGCGGCTCGTCGGCAAGCCGGAGCCCGAGGTCTATTCGGCCGCGCTCGCCGCGGCCGGCCTTGCGCCCGGCCAGGTCGCCGTGGTCGGCGACAGCGTCGCGCACGACATGGCGGGCGGCGACCGGGCGGGGCTTGCGACGGTCTTCGTCATGGGCGGCATTCACGCCGAGGATCTTGGCCGGCAGCCGCGCGACGCGGCGCTCGCCGGCCTTGCCGCGCGCTTTGCCGCGCGCATCGACTTTGCGCTGCCGAGCCTGCGCTGGGAGGCGCCGTGATGGACGCGACACCGGACATCCTGCGGCCTCTTGCGGATCTCTCGGCCCGCCTCGGCGCCGACATCGCCCTGGTGCAGGCGGCGGGCGGCAATACGTCGCTGAAAACCGCCGATACGCTGTGGATCAAGGCGTCGGGCACCTGGCTCGCCGAGGCGCTGGCCCGGCCGATCTTCGTTCCGCTCGACCGGCAGGCGCTGGCAGCCGCGGTCAACGGCCCACCCGCCGATATCGATGCCGGCGTCGCGGCCGCGCGGCGCGGCGGGGGCAGGCTCCTGCCTTCGATCGAAACCTCGCTGCACGCGCTGATGCCGCACCGCGTGGTGGTCCATGTCCACGGCGTCAATACGCTTGCCCATGCCATGCTGCGCGACGGGCGCGAGCGCGTCGCCGCACGCCTCGCCGGCCTGCCTTTCGTCTGGGTGCCCTATGTCAGGCCGGGGGCGCCGCTGACTGTGCTGGTGCGCGAGGCGCTCGCCCGTGCGCCGGCCGACATCCTGATCCTGGAAAACCATGGGCCGGTGGTCGGAGCCGATACCGAGGTGCAGGCTGAAAGGCTGATGCGCGAGGTCGAGGCACGGCTCGCCTTGCCGCCGCGGCCGATACCGGCCCCCGACCTCGCTGCGCTCGAGGAGCTCGCGGCTGCCTGCGGCCTGCAATTGCCGCGCGGCGCCGAGGCCCATGCGGCGGCACTCGATCCGCATGCCCTGGCGCTGGCCGCCCGGGGGGCCTTCTATCCCGATCACGTCGTGTTCCTTGGCCGCTCGCCGCAACAGGCGATCGACGCCGGAGACCTCCGCGGCTGGCTCGACGCGCGACGCGCACGCGGCGAGGCTGATCCCTCTTTCGTCCTGGTGCCCCGGCTCGGCATTCTCGCGAACCGGGCGCTCGGCGATGGTGGCCATGAACTGCTGCGCTGCCTCGGGCTGGTGCTGCCGCGCGTGCCGGCGGAGGCGAGCGTCAAGGCGCTGACTGCGGCGGACGAGAATGATCTGCTCGATTGGGACGCCGAGAAATATCGCCAGTCGCTGAACGAGGCCGCGGGCCGGTCCTGAGCCGGCGTGGCGCCTCAATCCTGCAGGCAGGACCGGAGCAGGGCGTCGACGGTGTCGCGGTCGAGCTTGCCGTTCCCGGCGATCAGCACCAGCCGGACCGGCGGCGTGCCGTCGCGGCCGGCGGGTGCGGGGCCGAGCGTCGCGCGCTGGCCGACGAGCTGGAACAGCATCGGCCTGCCGCCCTGTTCGGCGAAGGCGAGGAAACCTTTCGCGCGCACGAGGCGTGGGCTCAAGGTCTGGATCGCGGCCTGGAACCGGGCGAGCGAGAAGGGCTTGCGGGCGGTGAAGGTGAGCGTCTCGAACTGCGGCGTCGAGAAGCCATGGGCGCGCCGCGCGGCCGATGGCGCTGCATCGGACGGTTGCCGGACGGTGTCGATATCGCCGGCAAAGGCGAGTTCGGGCGGGATCCTGCCTTCGCTGACGTCGAAGATCGCCCGGCCCGGATGACGCGCCGCGATGAGCGCGCGCGCCCGTTGAAGCTCCTCCGGCGTGACGAGATCGGCCTTGTTGAGCGCGATGATGTCGGCGGCGGCGATCTGGCTATGGCTGAGCGGATCGTCGAGCCGGGCGGGATCGTCGGTGAGCGCCCGCGCATCGGCGAGCGCGATCACCGTTTCCAGGGACGCCTCGCGCCAGATCACCGGATCGAGCAGGCTGCGGACGATCTCCGCGGGGTCGGAGACGCCGCTCGTCTCGATGACGATCGCGTCGGGCGGCGGATCGCGCCGCAACAGCCGGCCGAGCGTGCGCAGCAGGTCGCCCTGCAGCGAGCAGCAGATGCAGCCGTTCTGCAGGGCGACGACGCCGTCGGCACTGTTCGCCAGAAGCTCGGCATCGATGTTGATGGCGCCGAAATCGTTGACCACCGCGGCGATGCGCCGCCCATCGGCGGCGCTGAGCAGGTGGTTGATCAGCGTCGTCTTGCCCGCGCCGAGAAAACCCGACACGAGCAGGATCGGGACGGCCATGGTTTCAGCCGGCCCGCTTGACCGGGCGCCGCATCGGCCGGCCCGGCCGGGCCGTGGTGACGAGCGCGCCGTCCGAGATCACGGCTTCGCCATTGACCAGGACGTGCTTCATGCCTTCCGCGGGCCGGTTCATCGCCTTGAACTCGGCCCGGTCGGTGAGGTTGTCGTAGTCGAACACCACGATGTCGGCGTCGCAGCCCGGCTGCAGGCGCCCCTTGCGGCGCATGGCCGGCGTGCTCTCGCCGAGGATGTCGGCCGGGATGAGCGTGCATTTGGCGAGGCCCTCGATCAGCGACAGCGCCTCGCGCTCGCGCACCCAGTGACGCAGGAAGCGGGTGAAGGTGCCCGACGAGCGCGGATGGGCCGAGGCATCCTTCGGCAGCGGCCAGGCGTCGCCCTCGTAGAACGAGCCGTCGGCAAGCGACCAGGGCATGGCGTCGGAGGCGATGGCGCCTTCCGGGAACAGGATCGACACGTCGAGCAGGTCGCGATGGCGCGGATTGGCCTCGGTGTCGAGGAAGTGCCAGAGCACCAGCGAGCCGGGGTCCTGCGCCTGGGCGGCCAGGATCTCCTCGCGGTTGTGGAAGGTGCGGCCGGTATCGACCATTTCGATCGCCTCGTAGCCGCTGCCGGTGCGCTCGACGAAGGCCGGATCGGCGAAGAAGGCGGCGCCGAGCACGGTCGAGCCGGTGCCATAGGGATAGGCTTCGACCGTCACCTTCAGGCCCTGCGCCTGCGCCTTGCGGATCAGCGCGGCGGCACGCTCGACATCCTGCAGGCTGGTGCTGTTGAAGTGGCAGATATGCATGTGCGCGCCGGTCGAGCCGGCATAGCCGACCAGCCGGGTATAGGCTTCGATCGAGCTCCTGGGGTCGCTGTTCGAGGCGTAGGCGACATGGGTATAGGTCGGCACGCCGTAGCGGGCGGCAAGGCTCGCCACCTCCGAGAGCTCCTTGACCCCGGCGCCCGGCGCATAGGCGTTGAGGATGCCGATGCCGATGCCGCCTTCGTCGAGGCCCTGGGCGATCAGGGCGACGATGTCCCTGACCTCCTTGTCGGTCGCGACATTCTCGACCCAGCGCTTGTCGTGATTGTTGCGCGCCATGTAGCCGAGATCGGGCTCAAGCTCGGCGCCGGTCATGGCGGCGATCCGGGCAAAGGCCCAGTTGGCGGCGGCGCCGTAATTCAGCACCCGCCGCTTGGCCTCCTGCTGCTCGTACCAGCGGGCGACCGGCAGCATGCCGGCCTCGAGCTCCAGCGAGGTGGTCACGCCGTCGAAGGCCTGCATGCGGTCGGCGGCGATCGACTGGCCATGGGCGTGCAGGTCGATGAAGCCGGGCGCCACCACCAGGCCGCCGGCGTCGATGCTGCGCGCCGCCTCGCCGTCGAGCTTGCCGACGGCGACGATCCGCCCGTCGCGCAGGCCGACATCGCCGGTCGCGTCCAGTCCGGTTTCGGGATCGATCAGGCGGCCGCCGCGGATGGCGAGATCATAGGGGCCGGGCTGGTTCTTTTCGGCGGAAGGCGAAGTGCTGGCGTTCATCGGACGGACGTTTTCCTCAGCTCTCGTGGATCGCGCGGGCAAGCCGGCGCGAACGGCGGCGATCCTAGGCGAGGGGCTCGCGGCAAGTCGATATGGCAGTTCGGGAGGCAGCATCCCGACAGCCGCAGGCGACGGCCCGCGGGCAAGCGCATCCTTGAAATCGCGGCGGGCCGCGCCAGGATAGCGGGCGCGGCACGAGGTCCGGATTCAGGATATGACGGTAACGCATTGAGCGCCGGCGGCATTTGGCCGATGTGCGCCGCCGGAAGGGACGGAGGCTGAATGGGCGGCGTCATCCTGATGGCCATCGCGATGCTGGTCCTGCCCGCCGGCGACGGCATCGCCAAATATCTCAGCCACGACCATTCGCCGCTGTTCCTCAGCTGGGCGCGCTGCGTGGCGGCCGGGCTGATCGTGCTGCCGGTGTCGCTCGCCGTGCACGGTGCCCGGCCGTTGCCGACCGCGCGGCTCGGCTCGCACCTGCTGCGCACCGTGTTCCTGGTGCTCGCCATGTCCCTCTACTATCTCGCGGTGGCGCGCATTCCACTGGCAACCGCAACCAGCGCCTATCTCTCCGCGCCGGTCATGGCCGTGGCGCTGGCGGTCGTCATGCTCGGCGAAAGGCTGACGCCGGCAAAGCTGGCTGGCCTCGCGCTCGGCTTTGCCGGGGCCATGGCGATCGTGCGCCCGGGCGGCGCGGCGGAGCCGGCCATTCTCCTGGCCTTCGCGGCGGGACTGACCTTCGCCTTCTATCTGGTGGCGACGCGCCGGATGGCCGAGGCGGAGGACCCCCTGAAGACCCTGACATTCCAGTGTGTCGCCGGCGCTGTGCTGCTGATGCCGCAGGCCGTCGCCAACTGGTCCGTGCCGAGCCGGGCCGACATCGTGCTGTTCGCCGGGCTCGGGCTCGTGTCCGCGCTCTGCCACTTCCTGTCGATCGCCGCGTTCCGGCGGGCCGAGGCCTCGGTGCTGGCGCCGCTCGTCTATGTCGAGCTGATCGGCGCCGCGCTGATCGGCTATTTCGCCTTCGGCGAGATCCCCGGGCTGGCGACGCTGGCCGGGGCGGCCCTCATCGTCGCGGCCGGGCTCGTGCTGGTCCGGCGCGAACGGCCGCCGCCGGCGGAACCGTCCGAGACCGCCTGATCAGGCCGCCGCCGCGACGATATGGTCGATATGGGTCGCCACCTCGAACACGGCGCAATTGTAGGGCACGTTGCTGCGGATATTGCGCCGATAGCCGTCGCCCTCGCTCAGCATGCGCTGCACGGCGCCGGCGATCTGCTTTTCGAAGCTCTTCACGGCAATGCCGACGCTGGCCTCCAGCACCCAGTCCACATTGGGCCGCTCCTGCGGCATGGTCGCGGCGTTGCGCTCGACGATGACCGGGCAGCCCATATGGATCGCCTCGCTGATGCTGCCGGGGCCCGGTTTGCCGATCACGAAGTCGGCGAGCCGCATATAGTCGGCGACATTCTGGACGAAGCCGACGGCGTGGCAGCCGGCGCGGCCGGTGAGGGTATCGCGCAGTTTCTGGTTGCTGCCGCAGAGCACGATGGTCTGCGCGTCGATCCGGGCCTCGGCGAGGCGGTCGAGAATGCCGAGCGTCGCGCCGAGCGCGCCGTTGCCGCCGAACATGACGAGGCCGGTCGGCCGGCCCGGGTCGAGACCGAGCCCGGGCAGCGAGAGCCGCGGTTCTTCCGGCTGTCCGTAGAAAGAGGGCTTCAGCATCATGCCGGAAACCTCGATCAGGTTGGCCGGCTGGTAGAACCCGGTTTCCCTGGCCTGTTCCGTCGCCTTCTGGGTGCCGCAGACCATGATCTGGTCCTGGTCCTCCATCCAGAAGTTCGGCGGACAGTCGACCATGTCGGTCATCACCGTCAGGTAGGGCGTGCGCGGATGGACCTGCTTCAGCGCCCGGAACAGGATGCCGTTGAAATTGGGCACGACCGACACGACGAGGTCGGGCCGGCGTCGGCCGGGCTCCAGCCAATGCAGGCGCAGCAGCTCCTCGAGCTCCAGCGCATAGTGGCGGATGAAGGCCTGCAGCAGGGGCAGGATCGCGCCGAGACCGCGGGTCGTGCCGCGCTTCAGCGCGGTGTTGTAGACGTCCTGCGCTTCGATCGGTTCCAGCGCCAGGTTCGGCGCCAGCGGGCCGAGGATGCGCTGCAGCGGCCGGGCGACGCGCCGGGAGATGCGGTGCACCGGATCCATCGGCTGCAGCAGCTTCTGCAGGTCGACCGGTTCGACCTGCCAGTCCGGATGGCGTTCGGCGAGCACGGCCTTCAGCGCGTTCATGGCGCTGCGATGACCGCCGCCAGCATCCATGTAGACGATCTCGATCAGCACGTTGGATCTGGTCATCCTAACACGGTTGTCCAAGGCGACCGGACGGCCGATGCAGCGCGTCGGCGCCGGCCAGGGCACCGGCCGTGCCGATTCGGCTTAGCCGGGTCAACACTTGCAACGTCAGGGCTGACCAGAAGTTCTTGACACTGTCACGACAGCGACGGCGGCTCAGGTGCGGGACCGCGGTCGAGGCGGCACATCTCGGCGCCGGAAAAGGCGCGCGAACGGGTGATGAAGCGCCGCTCCGTGCCGTTGTCGAGCGAGAACATGCCGCCGCGGCCGGGCACGACATCGATGATCAGCTGGGTGTGGCGCCAGAGCGCATATTGGGCCGCGCCGATATAGACCGGCGCGCCGCCGATCTCGCCGAGCCGGACGTCGCTGTCGCCGATCAGGAAATCGCCCTGCGGGTAGCACATCGGCGAGGAGCCATCGCAGCAGCCGCCGGACTGGTGAAACAGGATCGGCCCGTGCGCCGCCTGCAATTCGCCGATGAGGTCGAGAGCCGCCTGCGTGGCGGTCACGCGGTCGAGGGACGCCTCGGTCATGGGGAGCTCGCTTGCCGGCAAAAAGGCCCGGCACGGGGCCGACGGGGATCGGGAGGTGCCGTACCGGGCAGGGCCGCCCGGCGGGGCCGGGCGGTCGGGGGACGGATCAGAAGAAGCCGAGCTTCTTCGGTGCGTAGCTGACCAGCATGTTCTTGGTCTGCTGGTAGTGGTCGAGCATCCTCAGGTGGTTCTCGCGGCCGATGCCCGACTGCTTGTAGCCTCCGAAGGCCGCATGAGCGGGATAGGCGTGATAGCAGTTGGTCCAGACCCGGCCGGCCTGGATCGCTCGGCCGAAGCGGTAGGCGCGGGTGCCGTCGCGCGACCAGACGCCGGCCCCCAGCCCGTAGAGCGTATCGTTGGCGATGGCGAGGGCTTCGTCGTCGTCCTTGAAGGTGGTCACCGCCACCACCGGGCCGAAGATCTCCTCCTGGAAGACGCGCATCCGGTTGTGACCCTTGAAGACGGTCGGCTTGACGTAGTAGCCGCCGGCCAGCTCGCCGCCCAGCACGGCGCGCTCGCCGCCAGCCAGCACCTCGGCGCCTTCCTGGCGGCCGATGTCGAAATAGCTCAGGATCTTTTCGAGCTGTTCGGAGGAGGCCTGCGCGCCGATCATGGTCGCCGGGTCGAGCGGATTGCCCTGGACGATCGCGCCGACGCGCTTCAGGGCGCGCTCCATGAACCGATCGTAGATGCTCTCGTGGATCAGCGCCCGGCTCGGGCAGGTGCAGACCTCGCCCTGGTTCAGTGCGAACATGACGAAGCCTTCGATCGCCTTGTCGAAGAAGTCGTCGTCCTCGGCCGCGACGTCCTTGAAGAAGATGTTGGGCGACTTGCCACCGAGCTCCAGCGTCACCGGGATCAGGTTCTGGCTGGCATATTGCATGATCAGCCGGCCGGTCGTGGTCTCGCCGGTGAAGGCGATCTTGGCGATGCGGTTCGACGAGGCCAGCGGCTTGCCGGCGTCCAGGCCGAAGCCGTTGACGATGTTGAGGACGCCGGGCGGCAGGAGGTCGCCGATCAGCTCGGCCAGGACCATGATCGAGGCCGGCGTCTGCTCGGCCGGCTTGATCACCACGCAATTGCCCGCGGCGAGCGCCGGCGCGAGCTTCCAGGCCGCCATCAGCAGTGGGAAGTTCCAGGGAATGATCTGGCCGACGACGCCGAGCGGCTCGTGGAAATGATAGGCGACCGTGTCGTGGTCGATCTCGGAAATGCCGCCTTCCTGGGCCCGGATGGCGCCGGCGAAATAGCGGAAATGGTCGATGGCGAGCGGCAGGTCGGCGGCCATGGCCTCGCGGATCGGCTTGCCGTTGTCGAGCGTCTCGGCTTCCGCCAGCAGCTCCAGATTGTCCGCCATGACGTCGGCGATGCGATGGAGCAGCAGCGCGCGGTCGGCGACGCTGGTGCGCCCCCAGGCGTCCTTGGCGGCATGGGCCGCATCGAGGGCCTTTTCGATGTCCTGGGCGTCGGAACGGGCCACCTCGCAGATGAGGCGTCCGGTGACCGGCGAGGTGTTCTCGAAATAGCGGCCGGCGACCGGTTCGACCCAGCGACCGCCGATGAAATTGCCGTAGCGGGGCTTGAACGGGGTCGACGCCGTGCGGGTGAGTTCGGGCTTGTTCATGGTTTCCTCCAGACGTGTGCCGGGGCGCAAGGCCTTCGGCAATGGCTGGAGGATCGGCCGTGGCCGCGGGCGCCGTCAGCCGGGCGGCCGCAGGCAGGGCGGGCGATGTGTCGCAGGATTGCGACACATTCGCCGGTGGCGGCTCTGCCCCGCGGCGGGCGCGGGACGGCTAGCGGCCGCCTTCGCGCCCGAGGCGGGCGAGCTTGCGGTGCAACGTGGCGCGGCGGGCGGCGGCCGAGACATTGCCGCCGGCACGGGCCAGAGCGCGCTGCACGGCGCCGCGCTCGGCGGCGGCGAAGGCCTGGTGGTCCTCGGCAGCCCTTTCGGCGAGGAGATCGTCGGCCGGGAAGGGCCGGGCGAGGCGCGCTTCCGTCAGGCCGTAGGCCATGCGCGCGGCCCGGTTCGCGCCGATCACCAGGTCCTCGCGGTCGACGGCGAGAAGCCCGTTGGCGCCGCGACCATTGTCCGGGCCGACCACGACGCGGGCGTGGCGGTAGGTCTCGCGGAAATGGCGCGCCTCGATCCGGTGCGCCGCGTCGCCCGTCGCCGCCGCGATCAGCTTCAGCATGGCAGGCGTCAGGTCCGAACGACAGGTCGACACGTCGAGGGCGCCGGCAAGCCGGCCGTCGGCATCGAAGATCGGTGCGACGGTGCAGCTCAATCCGATATTGCGGGTGAGGAAATGCTGGTCGCGATGGATGGTCAGCGGCCGGCCCTCGGCAAGGCATGTGCCGACGCCGTTGGTGCCTTCGCTGGCCTCGCTCCAGACCATGCCGGTCCAAAGTCCGTAGCCGAGGAAGTCGACATCATCGCCGGCGACGCCACGCCGGTCGAGCGGCACGCCCGCGCCGTCGGTCAGGAGCACGCAGCAGCCGGCCTCTCCGACCGCCTGGAACAGCCGGTCGATCGCCGGCTGCGCGAGACGGACGAGATGCTCGAGCCGTTCGAAAGCGAACGCAAATTCCGCGCCGCTGAGGCGCCGTGGCGGCCGGTCGTGATTGGGGTCGAGGCCGTGCTTGCGCAGGGACCGGGACCAGGAGGCAGCCACCGCCGACTGGGCCGCCGCGGCCCTGTCGCTCAGCGTCGCATAGACGAGATCGGCGTGATGCGGTCCCTGGGATGCCATCATGCCCGTCACCAGTTTGGCTGGATTTCGTGCCGATTTTCGCGATGAGAGAAGCGTTCTCTGTCGCCGGCATGCAATTTTGAAGCTATTTCGGCTCCATTTCGCGGATAAGTCAATCGCCGTGTCTTTGGGCCCCTACAGCAGATCTTCCGCCGCGCTCGTCTTCGGATCCTGCGGCCGCGGCCTCAGGATGGCGTAGTTGCCGTTGGCCTGGGCGATCAGCTTGTCGTCCAGGTAGAGGCGCGAATCGAGATTGGCGATGTTGCGGCCGCGATTCAAAAGCTCGGTCTCGCAGCGCACCAGGCCGGCCCGGGCCGGACGGAAATAGGTCATCTTGATCTCGATGGTGGCGCAGCTCTCGCCGGCTTCGAGGGTCGGGTAGAGCGCCACGCCCATGCCGGTATCGGCCAGCGCGTAGAGCACCGCGCCGTGGGTCACGTCGTGCGGATTGTGGTGGATCTCGGGGACGATCTCGATCGAGCAGGTGCTGCGCCCCCCGCCCTGGGCATCGATGCGCAGCCTGATCATGTCGGCGAAGGGATGGTGCTGCAGCCGTCCCGGCAATCGGGTCAAGGTGATCTCCCCTGGCATGTTCGATGTCGAAGCCGGCGGTCGGAACGGCAGGCTTGCGGCATGATGAACCGCGCACCGCCCGGCGTCACCGTGGCCGAGAGACAGGTCGGCAGCGCGGCGGCTTCGACGCATGGCCGGCGACGGCGCGTGCGGAATCGCGTCTTATGCGCAGCTCCCGTCTTCCGAGGACCAGCATGTCCGACGCATCGGCCGGCGCGCCCGCGCTGAAAGAAATCTTCAACCGCGCCCGGCTGGAGCATTTTGCCGCCGAGACGCAGGCGATCGCGCGCGGCTTCGATGCCGGGCGCTTTCTCGCGCTCGCCTGCGACGGGCTCGACGATCTCAGCATCATGCAGCGATTGAGGCACGTCGCCGAAACCTTTCATGCGACGCTGCCGGGTTCCTTCGAGGCCAATTTGGACACCCTGCGGGCGCTGGCGCCGCGCATCGAGCATGGTTTCGCGGCCATCGCCCTCGCCGAGTATGTCGCGCTCTACGGGCAGGACCGCTTCGACGCATCGATGGCGGCGCTCGCCTTTTTCACCCGCTTCGGCTCGGCGGAATTTGCGATCCGGCATTTCCTCATCCGCGATCTCGACCGCACCCTGGCCGTGATGACGGCCTGGGCGGAGGACGAGAACGAGCATGTCCGGCGCCTCGCCAGCGAAGGCGCCAGGCCGCGGCTGCCCTGGTCGTTCCAGCTGCGGCCGCTCATGGAGGATCCGAACCGCGCCTGGCCGATCCTCGATGCGCTGAGGGCCGATCCGAGCCTCTATGTGCGCAAGTCGGTGGCCAATCATTTCAACGACGTCACCAAGGATCATCCGGCCTGGGTGCTCGCCCGGCTGGCAGGCTGGCCGCGGACGCAGCCGCATACGGCCTGGATCGTCCGGCAGGCGCTGAGGACCCTGATCAAGCGCGGCGACGCCGAGGCGCTGGAGCTGATGGGGGCCGGGAGCGCGGCGCAGGTGCGTGTCGCCGATTTCGCGGTGGCGCCGGCGCGGCTCGTCCTCGGCGAGCGCATGAGCCTGTCGGCAAGGCTCGTCTCGACCGCGGCCACGCCGCAGAAGCTGATCGTCGACTATGCCGTGCACTACGTCAAAAAGAACGGCCGCGCCGCGCCCAAGGTCTTCAAGCTGAAAGAGATCGTGCTGGCGCCGGGGAGGCAAGAGACCGTGGCGATCAGCCAGGTCATTCGCGATTTCACCACGCGCAAGCACCATGCCGGCCACCACCGCGTCGAGCTCCTGGTCAACGGCCGGAGCCTTGCCGACGGCGGTTTCCTGCTCGAAGCCTAGGGTTCCGCGCCGACACGTCTCCGTCACGCGCGCCGGTGCCCTCGTCGCGCGAAAGCGCCATGGGACCGCGGCCGCACGATCCTTCAAGACGCCGGCCAGCGAGAGGTCCACCATGCCGTGCGTTCGGGATGGAGGCCGGGTCATGGAGACGGTGAATGCGACGGTGGGGCTCGTGCAGCCGCTCGCCGGCCTGGCGCTCGCCGCGCTCGTCGTCATGGGCAGCCCGGGGCCTGCGACGGTCAGTGCCACGGCGATGGGCGCGGCCTTCGGTCTCAGGCGTTCGTCGGCCTATGTGGCCGGGCTGATCCTCGGCACCACGGCGGTGCTGCTGGCGGTCGCGGCCGGGCTCGTCTCGCTCCTGATGTCGCAGCCGCGGCTGGCGCCCGTGCTGCTCTGGCTTTCGGTCGCCTATATCGTCTATCTCGCCATCCGCATCGCCATGGCGCCGCCCTTGTCGGACGAGAGCCGGGCAGGGGCCGCGCCTTCACTCGTGGGCGGCCTGCTGCTGGCCGTGGCCAATCCCAAGGCCTATGTCGCGATCGCCGCGGTCTATGCCGGCACGCGTCTTGCCGGCATGCCGCCGCTCGCCGAAGCCGGCGTCAAGATCGCGGTGCTAACGGCGATGATCGTCGTCATCCATGTCGTGTGGCTGGTTGCGGGAGCGAGCTTCGCGCGGCTGCTGCGCCATCCCGTCGCTGCGCGCGTGATCAACATCGCTTTCGCACTGCTGCTGCTGGCCACTGTTGCCGTCGGGCTCTGAATCGCGGCGCCGCGCTCCTTACCGGCCTCGCCAGTTCGGCGCGCGCTTTTCGGCAAAGGCCGTGGCGCCCTCGCGGGCATCTTCGGAGGTGAAGATGGGGCCGACGATCTCCTGCTGCCGCGCCCACATCTGGTCTTCCGGCCAGAGGCGAGATTCCGCGATCACCTGCTTCGAAGCCCTGACGGCGAGCGGACCATTGGCGGCGATCGCCGCCGCCAGTTCGAGCGCGGCTTCCAGTGCGGGCCCTTCCGTCAGCCGGTTGATGATGCCGAGCTGATGGGCGCGTTCCGCCGTGAAGAATTCCCCGGTCAGCGCATATTCCATGGCAATGCGGACCGGCATCTGCCGGGGCATGCGGATCAGCCCGCCGGCAGCGGCGGTCAGCCCCCGCTTCACCTCGGGGATGCCGAACTTGGCGCCCCTGTTTGCGACGATCAGGTCGCAGGAGAGCGCCACTTCCATGCCCCCGGCCAGCGCGTAGCCATCGACCGCCGCGATCAGCGGCTTCTTCGGCAGGGCTTCGGTCAGGCCGGCAAAGCCGCGCCCCGGGATGGACGGGCGCTCGCCGCGCAGGAACGCCTTGAGGTCCATGCCGGAGCAGAAGGTGCCGCCCGCGCCGGTGATGATGCCGACGGTGAGCGCGTCGTCGGAATCGAGCCGGTCGATGGCCGCGGCCATGCCTTCGGCGAGCGCCGCATTGACGGCGTTCTTCGCCTCGGGGCGATTGAGCGTGATGATCAGAACCGCGCCTCGCGTTTCGGTCAGCACGGGTGAAGTCGCTTCCCCGGTCATTGGCTTGGTCTCCTGCAAAAAAGCCACTGTCTCAATTTTCCAGTGCCGGG
The DNA here is from genome assembly GCA_000751295.2 of bacterium YEK0313. Classification (NCBI taxonomy): domain Bacteria; species bacterium YEK0313. The sequence continues at coordinate 4,308,759 of CCMO02000001.1, read as the reverse complement.
CGCAAGGAAGGCGAATGGCGGGGGGCCGCCGGTCAGCCGTAATGGACGGCGAGCCAGACGGTCGGCTCGCTCGTGGCCGTCCAGACGACGCGGTGGCGGCAGCGCGCGGGAATGAACAGGTGGTCGCCCGGCCCGAGATCGGTTTCGCCCCGGCCGTCCAGCCAGAGCCGCGCCGCGCCCTTCAGCACCAGGACCCATTCGTCATGGTCCTGGTCGTAGGGCTGATCTTCAGGGGTCGTCTGGCCGGTGGAGACGATCCGCTCGATGCGCAGGCCCGGCCGGTTCAGGATCTCCGTGAAGAGTTCCGCCGCCGCGCCGTCGGGCAGGTCGTCGAACAGATTGGCCACCGGGATCTCCCTCACGTCAGCTCCTCAGCCCCGGCGCCTCCTGGCCGGTGCGCGCGACATATTCGGTATAGCCGCCGCCATAGGCATGGACGCCCTCGGGGGTGAGCTCCAGCACGCGGTTCGACAGGGCGGCGAGGAAATGCCGGTCGTGCGAGACGAACAGCATGCTGCCCTCGTAGCTCGACAGCGCCGCGATCAGCATTTCCTTGGTGGCCATGTCCAGGTGGTTGGTCGGTTCGTCCAGGACCAGGAAGTTCGGCGGATCGTAGAGCATCAGCGCCATGACGAGGCGCGCCTTCTCGCCGCCCGACAGGACCCGGCATTTCTTGTCGATATCGTCGCCGGAAAAGCCGAAGCAGCCGGCGAGCGCCCGGAGCGAGCCCTGGCCGGCTTGCGGGAACTCACCCTCCAGCGCCTCGAACACGGTGCGCTCGCCGTCGAGCAGCTCCATGGCGTGCTGGGCGAAATAGCCCATCTTGACGCTCGCCCCGAGGCTGGCGGTGCCGGCATCCGGCTCGCTGGCGCCGGCGACCATCTTCAGCAGCGTCGACTTGCCGGCGCCGTTGACGCCGAGCACGCACCACCGTTCGCGCCGGCGCACCTGGAAGTCGAGGCCGTCATAGATGATGCGATCGCCATACCGCTTGGCGATGCCCTTCAGGCTCGCCACATCCTCGCCCGAGCGCGGCGCGGGCGGGAAGTCGAACATCACGGTCTGGCGGCGCTTCGGCGGCTCCACCCGGTCGATCTTTTCGAGCTTCTTCACCCGGCTCTGCACCTGGGCGGCATGGGAGGCGCGCGCCTTGAAGCGCTCGATGAAGGCAATCTCCTTGGCGAGCATGGCCTGCTGGCGCTCGAACTGCGCCTGCTGCTGCTTTTCGCTCAAGGCGCGCTGCTGCTCGTAGAAGGCATAGTCGCCGGAATAGGAGGTGAGGCTGCCGCCGTCGATCTCGATCATCTTGGTGACGATGCGGTTCATGAACTCGCGGTCGTGCGAGGTCAGCATCAGCGCGCCGTCATAGTCCTTGAGGAACTGTTCGAGCCAGATCAGGCTTTCGAGATCGAGGTGGTTGCTCGGCTCGTCGAGCAGCATGGCATCCGGGCGCATCAGCAGGATGCGGGCAAGCCCTACGCGCATCTTCCAGCCGCCGGAGAGCTTGCCGACATCGCCCTCCATCATGTCCTGGGAGAAGCCGAGGCCGGCCAGGACCTCGCGCGCCCGGCCCTCCAGCGCATAGCCGCCGAGTTCCTCGAACCGCGCCTGCACCTCGCCGTAGCGCTCGATCAGCGTGTCCATGGCGTCGGCCTGGTCAGGATCGCCCATCGCCGTTTCCAGCGCCTTCAGCTCGGCCGCGACCGCGCTGACCGGCCCCGCGCCGTCCATCACCTCGGCGACCGCGCTGCGGCCGGACATCTCGCCGATATCCTGGCTGAAATAGCCGATGGTGACGCCGCGATCGATCGAGATCTGGCCTTCGTCGGGCAGTTCCTCGCCCGTGATCATGCGGAACAGGGTGCTCTTGCCGGCGCCGTTCGGGCCGACGAGGCCGATCTTCTCGCCGCGCTGCAGGGCGGCCGAAGCCTCGATGAAAATGATCTGCCGGCCGTTCTGCTTGCCGATACTTTCCAGGCGAATCATACCTAAACGCGTCTCTTCAACAGGATCTCGGCGCGCATTTAGGCGATCCCGGCTGCGGACGGAAGGCCGGGACGCGCAAAGCGGCCCTGGCCTCTTCCCCATTTTCGCGTCCTGGCCTATCGATCAGCGATATGGCCCGACCGACTCTTGCCGATGTGGCGCGCCTTGCCGGTGTGGATGTCTCGACCGCCTCGCGCGTCCTGCGCGGGGAGGCCGCGCAGCGTATCCGCGAGGACACCCGCGAGCGCATCGTGCAGGTCGCGCGCGAGCTCGACTACCGCGCCAATGCGTTCGCCCGGGGCTTGCGCACCGCACGGTCATCGACGCTCGGCATCGTCGTGCCGCAGCTCGACAATCCGGTCTTCGCCGCGGCCATCGAGGGTGCCGAGGCGGCCGCCGCCGAACACGGCTTCTCGCTGCTCATCGCGCACCGCGCGCCCGGTGCGCGCGAGGCCGGCGCCTACCGCCGGCTCAGCGAGGGCAACCGGGTCGACGGGCTCCTGGTGGCGAGCCTCGACGACGACGACGTGCTGCTCGGCGAGCTCGAGGCGACGCGCACCAACTATGTCCTGCTCAACCGCACGCTCGCCGGGGCGCGCTATTCGGTGGTGCTCGACAGCCGCGCCGCGACCCGGATCGCGCTCGACCATCTCGTCGCCCTCGGCCACCGGCGCATCGCCCACCTCGCCGGGCGCCCCGGCGGGTTCAATGCCGGCGAGCGCCTGGCCGGCTATCGCGAGGGCCTTGCCGCGCACGGCATCCCATTCGATCCGCAGCTCGTCGCGGTCGCCGGCTATACCGCGGAGGGCGGCGCCGCAGCCATGCGCGAGCTGATCGACCGGCGGCCGACGGCCGTGCTGGCGGCAACCCTGGTATCGGCGGCAGGCGCCATGGCCGTGCTGCACGAGGCCGGCTTGCGCATTCCCCAGGACGTCTCGGTGATCGGCCTGCACGACGCGGCGGTCGCCACCATGCTCTATCCCGCGCTCACCACGGTGCGCATGCCCACCGGCCGGATGGGGCGGCTTGCCGCCGAGCTCCTGGTCGGACTGGTCGGCGGCGGCACGCCGGAGCCGGTCGCGCCGCTCGCGCCGGAACAACTCGTCGTGCGGGCGTCGACGGGACCAGCGCCCGCGGCCTGACGGCGCGGGGCAGGGCGGACAAGCCATCGCGAAGGCTGCTTTCGGCACGGCTTCCATGCACCGACGGTAGCGTCTTGACGGCTGCGGATCTTTGCGACAGTCTCTGAACAAACGATTGTGCAAAACGCACAAAGGCATCTGGGAGGATGCGCGATGGGCTTGCCGGGCCGCGCCTCCCTTTGGAGGTGTTCATGACCGAACGAACGATTGCCGCCGCCCGGGCCAGCGACCTGGCGCCCTCAGCGCTTGCCGAAGCCTTTGCGGCTGTCGTCGGTCCAGAGCATGTGCTCGCCGGTTTCGAGGAGCGCCTCGGCTATGCCCGCGACCGGCTGCCCTATGCCGTGTTCCGCGAGCGGATCGGCGAGCTCGCCGGCGCGGTGCCGCAGCTCGCCGTCCGCCCGGCCGATGCCGGCGAGGTGGCGCGCGTCGTGCGCCTCGCCCACGAGCGCGGCATTCGCCTCATTCCCTACGGCAACGGCTCCGGCGTGCTCGGCGGCGCCATTCCGCTCGGCGGCGAGGTCATGCTGGACCTGAGGCGGCTCGACGGCATCGTTGCGCTCAATCCCACCGACGCCATGGTGACGGTGCGCGCCGGCATGAACGGGGCGGCTTTCGAAAAGGCGCTCAACGAGGCGGGCTTCACCACCGGCCACCTGCCGCAGTCGATCGAGATCTCGACGGTCGGCGGCTGGGCGGCCTGCCGCGGCGGCGGCCAGGCGAGCAGCCGCTACGGCAAGATCGAGGATATCGTCGTCGGCCTGAAGGCGGTGCTGCCGGACGGGACGCCGATCGAGGTGCGCCCCGTGGCGCGCCGCTCGGTCGGGCCGTCGATCCGCGACATCCTGGTCGGCGGCGAGGGCGCCTTCGGCGTCATCACCGAACTGACCCTGCGCATCTGGAAGAAGCCCGAGATCGAGCGTGGCGTCGTGCTCGCCTTCCCGACGCTCGCCGCTTCGCTCGATGCCGCACGCGACATCATGCAGGCCGAGATCAGGCCAAGCATCGTCCGCCTCTACGATGCGGTGGAGAGCGCCGACCGCACGGCCGACATTGCGCTGTTCAAGGTGAAGCCCTTCCTCGCCGTGCTCGCCTTCGCCGGTTCGGAGCCGCTGGTCTCGACCGAACAGGAGATGGCGCTGGCGATCGCCGCGCGCCATGGCGGCGAGGTCGGCCCGAGCGATCCTTATGACCACTGGCTCGCCAACCGCTACGTCGCCTATTCGCAGAAATGGCATGCCGCCGGCTATTTCAACGACACGATCGAAGTCACCGGCAACTGGTCGGTGCTGCCGGGGCTCTATGCCGCGATCGACGCGGCCGTGCGCGCCATTCATCCCAAGCTCCATTTCGGTGCGCACTGGTCGCACGTCTATCCGGAAGGCGCCTGCCAATACATGACCATCCGCCTGCCGCCGATGCCGGAGGCCGAGGCGCTGCCGCTGCATGCCAGGCTCTGGGAGGCCGTCGAAGGTCTGACGCTCGACCATGGCGGCTCGATCGCCCACCACCACGGCGTCGGCCTGTTCCGCAATCCCTGGCTGAGGCGCGAGCTCGGTGCGGGTCTCGACCTGCTGCAGACGATCAAGGACGCCATCGATCCCGGCAATCTGCTCAATCCGGGCAAGCTCGGCCTGAGGCCGGCCGCTGGCGCGGTGGACATCCGTCATGGCTGAGCATGAGCCCATCCTCATCGGCATCGATCTCGGTGCCGGCTCGCTGAAGGTCAGCGCGATCCGCGCCGACGGCAGCCTGGTGGCCGAGGCTTCGGCACCGGTCGCGACCGCGGCGCCCGAGCCGGGCTGGAGCGAGCAGGATCCGCACGACTGGTGGCGCGCCGTGATCGCCGCCGTGCCCGTCGTCGCCGAAGCCGCCGGCCGGGCCGGGCGGATCGCCGCCATCTCGTTCTCCGCCGGCGCCCATACCCAGGTGCTGGAGGATGCCGACGGCCGGGTCATCCGCCCGGCGATCCTCTGGAACGACCAGCGCAGCCGGGCCGAGACGCAGGAGCTGCGTGACCGGGCCGACAGGCGCATCCTCGACATCGGCGCCAACCGCGCCAATCCGACCTGGACCCTGCCGCAGATGCTGTGGGGCCGGCGCCACGAGCCGGAGGCCTTCGCGCGTGTCGCGCGGCTCTATCTCGCCAAGGACTGGCTGCGCTCGCGCTTCACCGGCACGTTCGAGACCGACACGATCGACGCGCTCGGCACGTTGATGATGGATGCCCATGCCGGCACATGGTCGGAAGAGCTGTGCGGCATGATCGGCTGGCCGATGGCGAGCCTGCCGCCGATCGTCGCGCCCGGGGCCGTTGTCGGCCCGGTCACCGCCGAAGCGGCGCGGCAGACCGGCATACCCGAGGGCACGCCGGTCGTCTGCGGTACGTCGGATACGGCGGCCGAGACCTTCGGTGCCGGCATGGTGCGGCAAGGCCTCGGCGTCGTGAAGCTCGCCACCGCGGCGACCGTCAACGTGCTGTCGCCAACCGCCCGGCCGGATTTCGCGCTGATCAACTATTTCCACGTCGTGCCGGAGCACTGGTACGTCATCGCCGCCACCAATTCCTGCGCCTCGGCCCATAAATGGCTGCGCGACACATTCTTCAAGCGTCCCGGCGAGGAGGGCGGTCCGGTGTTCGACCACATGGACCGGCTGGCGGCGGCGGTCGCCCCGGGAGCCGAGGGCCTGTTCTTCCACCCCTATCTCAATGGCGAGCGCAGCCCGCACTGGGATCCGCTGCTGCGGGCCGATTTCGTCGGCGCGGGCTTCAACCATGGCCCCGGCCATTTCGTGCGCGCGCTCTACGAAGGCGTCGCCTACTCGCTGCGCGACTGCCTGGAGGTGCTGCGCGAGCGCGATCTCGGCTTCACCACGGCGCGTCTGACCGGCGGCGGCGCCCGTTCGGCGGTCTGGCGCCAGATCGTCGCCGACGTGCTCGGCGTGACGGTGGAGCTGCCGGCGGTCGCCGACGCCTCGTTTGGCGCGGCGCTGGTTGCCGGCCTCGGCGCCGGTGTCTTCGCCGACACCGATGCCGCCGCCCATGCGGTCAAGATCATCGCGACGCACGAGCCGGAGCCCGCGCGGGCGGCCGTCTATGACAGGGGCTTCCCGATCTACCGCGACATTCAGCGGGCGCTGGCGCCGATCAACCACCGTATTCACGACTTCGTCGGGGGGCGCTGAGCCATGGCCAAGGTTTCACTGGCCCGGGTGCGCAAGGCCTATGGCGGCGTCGTCGCCGTGCATGGCTTCGACCTCGACATTGCCGACGGCGAATTCGTCGTCTTTCTCGGCCCGTCCGGCTGCGGCAAGTCGACGACGCTCAGGATGATCGCCGGCCTCGAGGAGATCACGTCGGGCAGCATCCACATCGGCGCGCGCGACGTCACCCGGCTCGAGCCGAAGGACCGGAACATCGCCATGGTGTTCCAGAACTATGCGCTCTATCCGCACAAGACGATCTACGAGAACCTGGCCTTCGGCCTGCGCATCCGGCGCATGGATCCGGCCGAGATCGACCGGCGCGTGCGCCGGGCCGCGGCCATGCTGGGGCTCGACGCGTTCCTGGCACGCAAGCCCAAGCAGCTCTCCGGCGGCCAGATGCAGCGCGTCGCGCTCGGCCGCGCCCTGGTGCGCAATCCCGACGTCTTCCTGCTCGACGAGCCGCTGTCGAACCTCGACGCCAAGCTGCGGGTGCGCATGCGCGAGGAGATCGCGCGGCTCCACCAGGAGGTCGGCACCAGCATGGTCTATGTCACCCACGACCAGGTCGAGGCGATGACGCTCGCCAACCGCATCGTGATCATGCGCGACGGCCATGTGCAGCAGGTCGGCCGGCCGCTCGAAGTCTACGACCGACCGGCCAACCTGTTCGTCGCCGGCTTCATCGGCTCGCCCGAGATGAACCTCATCGAGGGCCGGGTCTCGGGCGACGCCTTCGTTGCCGGCGGCCTCACCGTACCGCTCGCCGAGGGCACGCCGGCGCGTGACGGCGACGAGGTGGTGCTCGGCATCCGCCCGGAACATGTCGCGGTGGGCGAGACGCCCGGCGCCGTCGGCTTCGACATTCGCGTCGCCGAGCAGCTCGGCGCCCAGACCCTGTCGATCGGCGAGGCGGCCGGCGTGCGCCTCAGGGTCCTGACCGAGCGGTCCGACACGCTCGGCGCCGACCAGCGCCTTGCCGTCGGCCTGCCGGCGCACCGGCTGCATCTGTTTGCCAAGTCCACCGGCCAGCGCCTGGACGCCGGCCGTGCATAACGGACACCAAAACGGGGAGGACATGATATGACCAACAGGACGGGACGCGACGGCTTCGATCGCCGCGTGCTGATCAAGGCCGCCGGCCTTGCGGCGGCCACCACCGCGCTCGGCGCGCCCGCGGTGTACGGCCAGGGCAAGAAGACGCTGAGGTTCCTCAACACCGAGACCTCGATCGACAGCATCAGGGCGCTGCGCGTCGCCTGCGCCGAATACGAGCGCCAGCACGGCACCCGTGTCGTCGTCGACAGCGTGCCGTTGGACGATGCCTTCACCAAGGTGACGACCTCGCTGCGCGGCGGCCAGCCCTACGACATCGCGACCTTCGCCTTTGTCGGCCACGTGCTGATCCTTGCCTCCGAGGGCCAACTGATGCCGCTGACCGAGCTGACCTCGAAGCGGCAGTGGGGGCCGAAGATCCTGTTCCCGATCAAGAACGAGGTCTACTGGTACCCCTATGACTACAACCTCGCCTGGATCTACTACCGCAAGGACCTCTACGAGGCGAAAGGCCTCGCGGTTCCGAAGACCTGGGCTGACTTCCTGAAGAACGCCCAGACGCTCAACGGCGAGGGCCGGTCCGGCGCGCTGTTCCCGATCGGCTCGAACGGCGCCACCAACTGGCTGTCGCCGGGCTTCATGTGGGCGGAGGGCGTCAGGCTGTTCGACGACAAGTGGAACGTCGTCATCGACAATGCCGAGATGGCGCCGAAGGTGACCCGCTATCTCGACTTCTTCGCCGACCTCTACAAGACCATGCCGTCGGGTTCGAGCCAGGCGAGCTTCGGCGAGGTCCTGTCGAACTTCGCCTCCGACAAGGTGGCCCACACCGCCTATGCCGGACGCATCATCGAGGCGCTGGAGCGCACATCGCCCGCGCTTGCCGGCAAGTACGGCATCACGCCCTATATGGACAGCGCCGGCCGCGCCAAGGCGGTCAATCACGGCTATGACGGCTGGGTCGTGCTGAAGACCGGCAATTCGGACGAGGCCATGAAGTTCATGGCCTGGTTCACCGAGAACCACTACATCAACTTCCTGCACACGGCGCCGCTGCACTTCCAGCCGCCGCGCCTCGACGTCTATGACGACGAGCGCTGGCGCGCCCATCCGCTGATCGAGAAGCACAAGGACGCGGTGGAGGCCATGCGCGGCTTCATCACCGACAAGGCGATGATCCTCACCTCCATCGATACCGAGGGCCCGGAGCCGGATCTCAGGCCCGGCAAGGTGTTCGAGGCCTTCGTCGTGCCGGAAATGCTGCAGAACCGCATCCTGAAGAACATGTCCTCGGCCGACGCCCTGAAGGCGGCCGCCGAAAAGATGCGCAAAGTCATCGCCTGATCCTCAAAGGCCCGGCCGGCCGCGCCGGCCGGGCTTCCTCATCGGGGCGTTCTCGTGAATTCCAAGGCAACGATCTATTCCTTCCTTGGCGTCGGCATGGCCGTGACGCTGGCGCTGATCGTGGCGCCGGTGGTCTATGCGGTCAGCCTGTCGTTCTACCGGCTCGATTCGTTCGTCGGCACGCCGCAATGGGTCGGCCTCGGCAACTACATCGCCGTGCTGTCGCTGCCGGAATTCTGGAGCGCCCTGACCAACGGCCTCATCTATTCGTTCGGCTCCATCGTGCTGCAGCTGGTGCTGGGCATCGGCTTCGCCCTGGTGCTGAACGAGGTGTTTCCCGGCCGCAACTTCGTCCGCGGTCTGTCGATCCTGCCCTATCTGCTGCCGACCGTCGTCGTGGTGCTCACCTTCAAATGGATGGTCGACGGCTCGATCGGCATCATCACGGCCGGCATCGCAGCGCTCGGGCTGCCGCCGGTCAACTGGTTCGAGAGCCCCGGCGCGGCCATGACCTCGGTCATCTTCGTCAGCGTCTGGATGTGGACGCCCTTCGTCACGACCTGCTTTCTCGCCGCGCTCCAGACGGTGCCGGCCTCGCTCTACGAGGCGGCGCGGGTCGACGGCACCACCGCCGTGCAGCGCTTCTTCCACATCACGCTGCCCATGCTGAAGCCGATCCTGACGGTCGTCGTGCTGCTCCGGGCGATCTGGATGTTCAACAAGTTCGACGTGATCTGGCTGCTGACCCGCGGCGGGCCGGTCGGCGCGACCGAGCACCTGGCGATCCTGTCCTACCGCCACGCCTTCTCGCTGTTCGACATCGGCGGCGGCGCGGCCATCGCCACCATCTCGTTCCTGATCCTCTCGGTGGTGGTCTTCATCTACTTCCGCCTGTTCCCGCTGGAGACCGAGTGACCGCCATGACGCGCTCCCTCAGCGCCCGCATCGGGCTTGCCGCCGCCGCCGTCGTCATCTCCGTCTATTCGGCCTTCCCGATCTACTGGATGGTGGTGTCGAGCCTGCGCGAGCCGACCAGCCTGCTGCACCGGATCTCGCTCGCACCTGGGCCGTTCACGCTGGAATATTATTCCAACCTCCTGGAACTGACCGACTATCCCGCCCACTTCGTCAACAGCGTCATCGTCGCCGTGGTGACGGTGGTCGCCACCATGATCTTCTCGATCATGATCGCCTATGCCGTGACCCGCCACCGCATCCGCGGCAAGAAGCTGATCGTCGGGGCGATGCTCTACGCCTACATGTTCCCGCCGCTGCTGATCGCCATTCCGATGTTCGCGATCTTCGCCAAGCTTGGCCTCAGCGACAGCCTGACCGGCCTCATCGCCTCGCATCTCACCCTCACCCTGCCGCTTGGCGTCTGGTTCCTCTGGGGCTTCTTCAAGAACATGCCGTTCGAGCTCGAGGAGGCGGCGATGGTCGACGGCTGCACCCGTCTCGGCGCCTTCCTGCGCGTCGTGCTGCCGCTGTCGCTGCCCGGCCTCATCACGGTGGCGATCTTCTCCTTCCTGCTGTCCTGGACCGACTACACCTTCGCGCTGATCATGATCGGTTCGGACGCCAACAAGACATTGCCGGTCGGTCTCGCCTCCATGGTCGGCTCGTTCGACCTGCGCTGGGGCGAGATCATGGCGGGGTCGACGCTGATCGCCCTGCCGCTGTTCGGCGCCTTCGCGCTGCTCAGCCAATATTTCATTCAAGGGCTCGGCGCCGGCGCCGTGAAAGGATGACGCATCATGGATTTCGGATTGAAGGGCAAGGCGGCGCTGGTCACCGGCGCGGCGCGCGGCATCGGCAAGGCCGAGGCCCTGGCGCTCGCCGGTGAAGGCTGCGCCATCGCCATCAACGACATCGATGCGGCTGCAGCCGAAAGGACGGTCGGCGAACTGCGCGAGGCCGGGGTCCAGGCCGTCACCGCGATCGGCGACGTCTCCGAACCCGAGGGCGCCGAACGGGTGGTGGCGGCGGCCGCCGCCGCGCTCGGCGGGCTTGCCATCCTCGTCAACAATGCCGGGGCAGGGGGACGCCATCTCGGCGCCCGCGCCGAGGACATGGCGATCGACGATTTCGACATCATCCTGCGCACCCATCTGCGCTCGACCTTCCTCTGCAGCAAATATGCCGTGCCGGTCATGCGCGCGGCCGGCTTCGGCCGGATCGTCAACACCTCCTCGATGAACGTGACGGGCGGCGGGCGGCCCGGCGTCACCAACTATTCCGCCGCCAAGGCCGGCGTGCTCGGCTTTACCCGCACGCTCGCGAAGGAGGTCGGCGCCGGCGGCATCACCGTCAATGCCATCGCGCCTGGCTATGTCGAGACCGACCTCATCGCCGGCTTCTCGCCGGAAAAGCGGGCCGTGGTTACCGGCCAGAACCCGCTCGGCCGGTTCTGCCAGCCGGAGGAGGTCGGTGCGCTCATCGCCTTCCTGTGCTCGACCCAGGCCGCCTTCATCAACGGCGCGCTGATCTGCATGGACGGCGGCAAGCGCGACTTCCATTGGGGGGATGCATGACCATCAGGACCTTCGGCGGACCGCATCGCTACATCCAGGGGCCGGGCGCGCTCGCCGCGCTCGGGCCGATCCTCGCAGCCTATGGCCGGCGCGCCTTCGTCGTCGCCGACGCGGTCGTCGCCGGCCTCCTTAGCGAGCGGCTGTCGGCAGCGGTCCAGGGGCATATCGACAGTCTCGTCTTCGGCGATTTCGGCGGCGAGTGCACGGCTGCCGAAATCGACCGGATGGCGGCGGCGGCGGGCGCGGCGGGCGCGGATGTGGTCGTCGGCCTCGGCGGCGGCAAGGCGATCGACACCGCCAAGGGCGTGCGCATCGCCCGTGGCGGCGGCCTCGTCATCGTGCCGACGATCGCCTCCAACGATTCTCCCACCAGCCGCCTCGCCATCGTCTACACGGCCGATCACGTGCTGAGCGAGGTCCGCCTGATGCCGACCAATCCGGACGCGGTCGTGGTCGATACCGGCGTGATCGTCGCCGCGCCGGTGCGCTTCTTCATCGCCGGCATCGGTGACGCCCTGACCAAGAAGTTCGAAGCCGAGCAGTGCTACCGCACCGGCGGGCAGAATTTCTACAAGGCGCGGCCACCGGAGATCGCTCTCGCCATTGCCGACCGCTGCTACCAGATCATCAGGACACAGGGCGAGGCGGCGACCGCCGCGGTGCGGCGCGGCGAAGCGGGCGATGCGGTCGAAAGCGTCGTCGAGGCGACCATCCTGATGAGCGGGCTCGGTTTTGAGAACGGCGGCCTGTCGCTCGCCCATTCGCTGACCCGTGGTCTCTCGGCACTGCCGTCGGTCGCCGGCGCGCTGCATGGCGAACAGGTCGCCTATGGCCTCATCGTGCAGTTGGTGATGGAAGGCCGCGACGAGGCCTTCATGAGGGATATCAGAGCCTTCTACCGGACGCTCGGACTGCCGCTGAAGCTCGCCGATCTCGGCGCGGACGGCGAGATCGGCGCTGCATTGACGATGATCGCCGAGCGGACGATCCGCGAAGCGCCCTATATCAGGCAGATCGAGGCGCCGATGAACGTCGCGACGCTGAAGGCAGCGCTGGCGCATGTCGAGGCGGCGGCGTGACCAACGGCGCGTGCCCGCGCCCTGTCCAACGGCACGGCGGCATCGTTCCGGTCCAGGCGATTGTCCACATGCGCCGGCCGGCCGACGATTGACAACCTGCACGCGAACCGGCTTGTTCCTTCGTGCGGACGCGTCCGGGAGACAAGCCGGCCTTCCGCCCGTTGTCATGGGTGGCTCGTGGAGCGTTCGGTGCCTGGTCTCCCCGCCGGTATGCAGGTTCGTGACCTGATCCGCCATTCGGATGGACGAGGCTCGCTCATGGAGCTCTTCCGGCACGAATGGGAGCTCGGCTGCGAGGCCAGGCAATGGAATGTCGTGGACAGCCGGGCCGGCGTTCTGCGCGGCGTGCACGTCCATGTCACGCACTGGGACTATCTGACGGTGATCGCTGGCACGCTGCTGCTCGGCCTGCATGACCTGCGGGAGGACAGCCAGACCGCGGGCCTGTCCTGCTTCCTGCGCCTTGACGGCGACAGTCCGCGTGCCGTGTCGATCCCGCCCGGCGTCTGCCACGGTTTCTATTTTCCCCGTGCCACGGTGCTTGTCTACGCGGTCTCGGAATATTGGAATCCGGCGGACGAGCTTGCCTGCCGTTTCGATAGTCCGGAGCTCGGCCTGGAATGGCCGGAGACAGCGCCGATCCTGTCGGAACGCGACCGGGCGGCCTCGGGCTATGACGAGATGCGTCGGCTCTACCGCGATCTCGTTTCCGCCCGGGCGGGCGCGCCGTGACGACCATCGGTCTCGTCGGCTATGGCCGCTGGGGGAAGCTCATCTTCCGCGACCTGAGGGCGCTCGGCGTGGATGTCCATGTCGCCGTCCCGAGCGAGGCGTGCCGTGCCGCCGCCGCTGCCGCCGGCGCCGTCGGCACCTGCGCGGCGGCTGAGGGTCTGCCGCCTTGCGAGGGCTATGTCGTCGCGACACCGACCGTCCTCCATGCCGGGACCGTGGCGTGCCTGCTGCCGCGAGGCCGGCCCATCTTCGTCGAGAAGCCGCTCACCAACGACGTCGTGGCGGCGCGCCGGCTCGTCGCCGAGGGCCGCGACCTGATCTTCGTGATGGACAAGTGGCGCTATCATCCCGGCATCGTCGAACTTGGGCGCCTCGTGCGCTCGGGGGCGCTCGGCGAGATCGTCTCGCTGCGCAGCTTCCGGCTCGGCTGGGGCAATCCGCATCGCGACGTCGACGCCATCTGGATCCTGCTCCCGCACGACCTGTCGATCGCTCTCGAGGTGCTCGGCCATCTCCCTGCGGCGTCCTTCGCCATGGCCGGGCCGCCCAGCCGCGCGAACAGCGAGTTCCTCGCGGTGCTGCGAGACGGCGAAGCCGGCCCGCGCGTCACGCTGGAGATCTCCGAGCGGCACCCGGCCACGCGCCGCGCGGTCACGGTGGCCGGCAGCCTCGGGGTTGCCCAGCTTGCCGACAGCTATGACGATCGGGTCCTGCTGATGACGGCCGACGATGCGCCGGGCGCGAAGCCGCGCGAGATACCGGTCGGAACCGACATGCCGCTGTTTCTCGAGCTGCAAGCCTTCGTCTGCCATCTGGCCGGCGGCCCGGCGCCGAAATCGTCTGCCTCGGACGCTCTCATGATCGTCGAGCGCATCGATGCGCTGCGCCGGCTCGCGGGGCTCGCCTGACATGGACGCTCCGCTCTTCACCGTCCTTCTGCCGGTCAATCGCCCGCCCGAACTGCTGCCGCTGGCGGTCGAGAGCGTGCTGGCCCAGAGCGAGCCGCGGTTCGAGCTGTTCGTCGTTTGCGACGGGCCGCCGCGTGCGACGGTCGCCTGCGCCGAGGATTGGGCCGCGCGCGATCCGCGCATCAGGGTCTTCGACCTGCCGAAAGGCGAACGGCACGGCGAGGCGCATCGGCATCGCGCGCTCGCCGAGGCGCGGGGCGCTTATGTCGCCCAGCTCGGTGACGACGACCTCTGGTTCCCGGACCATCTCCTGGAGCTGGCCAGCCTGCTGGACCGGGCGGATTTCGGCAATCTGCTGCAGGCCGACATCGCGCCCGACGGCGCGATCCATACCCATCCCGGCGACCTCGCGGACCCGGCGGTTCGCGAAGCGATGCTGACGACGGCCTGGAACTTCTTCGGACCGTCCTGCGCGGGCTATCGGCTGGAGGCCTATCGGCGCCTGCCGGTCGGCTGGAGCCCGGCGCCGCCTGACGTCTGGACCGATCTCTTCATGTGGCGGAAGTTCCTGGCCCGCGCCGACCTGACCTTCGCCACCCGACCCGCGGTTCAATGCGCGCGACTTCCGGCGAGTCTCAGGCACCATCTGACGCTGGCGGAACGCGCGGCGGAAAATCGTGCCGCGGCCGCGCGTTTCGCGTCCTGGCGCGGGCGGGCGGAGTTCCAGGCGGCGGCGCTCGCCAGCTGGAACGCCAACACGCTGGCTTGGAAGCTCGGCCCGATGCTCGCGGCAGCGGCCGGGCAGGACGCGCAGTTGCGGGAGATCCGGCGGGAGCACGAGGTCGCCGTGTCGCAGCAGGAGCAGCGATGGCAGGCGCTCCAGCAGGCGCATGACGTCGCCCTGTCCCGCGAGGTGGAGCAGGCGCGGGCCTGGCGGCAGGCCTATGAGACGGTCCTCGCGTCGACCTCCTGGAAGATCACCGCACCCTTGCGGGGGATCGCGCGGGCGCTCGGCAGGTGAGCATGACGCGTTGGGCGGTGCGGGATGCCGGCTGGCAATCCGCGAAGATCGCCGCGCGGCTCGTATTTCCGGGTGGACGAGCGACCGAGCGGACGGTCCGGCCATTTGATTGTTGCGGCCGCCTGTGCCTAGCTCGCTGATGCACCGGAGGGCAATGGAGCGGCCTTGGACGGGACGATCTGGGAGACACCGCGGGATGGGGCCGAGGCGTCGGCCAGGCGCCGACGCTCGGGGCTTGCCTGGTTCGCGGGCTGGGCGCTGGCCGCGCTGGCCGCGGCGGGCGTCGCCGTGGCGCTCCACCTGCGCGCCCTGGAAGCCGGCATCGCAGCCGAAGGGGCAACCCTGCATCGGTTGATCTCGCAGCGCGCCGACCAGCACGATGCGCTGCTCACCAGCCTCGGCGCCATCGTGCGGGCGCCGGGCCCGCTGCGGACCGATCTGGTCGTGCTGCTCGCCGACAGCGTCCAGCGCTTCTATCCGCGGGTGCGGACCATCGCCGTCGTCGATATCGGGGCCGCGCCCCACGCGCTGTTCTCCACCAATCCCTCCGACGCGGCGGCTCCGGCGCCGGCAGCGGTGGCCACGCGCCTTGCCGGCGAGCCGCCCGGGCGCAGCCTCGTGCTGCCAGGGCCGCCGGCATCGGGCCTCTACCACATGGTCAAGCGGGCGGGCGAGGAGCCGGTCGCGCTGGTGCTGACTGTCAATGCCGGGCAGTTGGTGGAAGCGGAACCTGGTGTCGCGGCCGGGACGATCAGCCTCGCCGCGCCGGACGGCAGTCCGATCCTCGCGCCGCCGGACACCCGGCAGGGCCTCGGACTGAACTTCACCCGCGTTCTGGGCAGCCAGAGCCAGCCCCTGACGCTGTCGCTGCGGCGTGATCTCCGGCTCGCCGAGGCCATTCCTTTCGGGACCATTGGCGGCATTGCCGCCGTGCTGGGGCTTTTGGCCTGGCTCGGCCACCGGGTGCTGGCCGAGCGGAGGAGGGCGGAGGCCGCGCGCGGACGGGCGCGGCTCAGCGCCGACGAGGCCAGGCTCGCCCAGGCGACACGCGTCAATGCCATGGGCGAGCTCGCTTCGGGGATTGCCCATGAACTGGCGCAGCCGATCGCCGCCATTCTCAGCCAGTCGCAAGCCGGCGCGCGCCTTGCGAAAGCCGAGCCGCTCGACCGCCAGGCGGTGATCCAGGCGCTCGACGCCAATGCGCGCCTTGCCAAGCGGGCCGGCGCCATTCTCGACCGGCTGCGCGACTATGTCAGACCGGGCGTCCCCGATCGCCGGCCGACATCGCTCGCCGCGCTGATCGCGCATGTCGTGGCCCTGAGCCAGACCGAGCTCGCCGGCCGCGGCGTGCATCTCGTCGTCGGGCCGGTCGATCCGCAGGCGCGGGTTCTGGTCGAGCCGATCGCCATCGAGCAGGCCCTGCACAATCTGATCCGCAATGCCGCCGACGCGGTCGACGCCCTGCCGCCGGACCAGCGGCGGGTCGAGATTTCGGGCACGCTGTCCGGTGCGACGGCCGAGATCGCGGTCGGGGATCGTGGGGCGGGCCTATCGCCGGAGCTTGCCGCCCGGCTGTTCGAACCGTTTCGCAGCACCAAGCCGAACGGCATGGGGCTTGGGCTCGCCCTGTCGCTGCGTCTCGTCGAGGCCAATGGCGGCCGCCTCTCAGGGGACAACCGGCCCGGCGGCGGCGCGCTTTTTGCCATCACCTTGCCGACGGTCGCGACCGACGAACAGCGCGAGGCGGCTGAATGACCACCCCCTTCACGATCTTTCTCGTCGACGACGATGCGGATGTGCGCGAGGCGCTCGGCTTCCTCTTGAAGACCGCGGGCTACCGGGTCGAGGCCTTTGCCGATGCGGCGGCCTTCCTGCGGCGCGGAGCTGCGGATCATGCCGGGTGCATCATCATGGATATCCGGATGCCCGGCATGTCCGGCCTGCAACTGCTCGAGCAGCTCTCGGCCGAAGGCGACCCGCGGCCCGTTCTGGTGATGACCGGCCATGCCGACGTCAATGCCTGCCGGCGCGCGTTCAAGGGCGGGGCCATCGACTTCCTGTCGAAACCGGTGGACGAGAACGCGCTGATCGAAGCGATCGAAGGCATGCGCGCCGAAGCCGTGGCGCGGCAGGCGAAGGCCGCCGAGGCGGCCGAGGCGCGCGGCCTCCTGGCGCGCCTGACGCCGCGCGAGCGGGAAGTGCTCGACCTCGTCTCGCGCGGCTTCGCCACCCGCGAGATCGCCGAGACCCTGGCGCTGTCGCCGCGCACGGTGGACACCCACCGCGCCCATCTCGCGGAGAAGCTCGGCACCAGTTCGGTCGCCGAAATGGTGCGTCTCCTCCTCGACGAGGCGGCGGCGTCTCGGTAGCGCTACCGATGCGGCTCCGTCTGGTTTCCGATCCCCGTCAGCGGGCATGCCGGGTTATCTGCGCTCCGAAGGCGGCCGACCGGCCGGCCTCGAACGGAGACAGCCCATGCCCTTCCGCGCCCTTCGCCCCGCCCATGCGGCCCTTGCGGCCGGTCTTGCCGCCGCCACCCTCGCGACCGCCGCGGGCGCCCAGGTCCTGACCGAGCGCAACATGCCGCTCGCCATCGCCCAGGAGATCGCCCAGGCGACGGTCGCGGCCTGCGCCGCCAAGAATTTCAACGTCGCGGTGACTGTGGTCGACCGGGCCGGCCAGGTCCGCGCCGTGCTGCGCGCCGACCGCGCCGGTCCGCATACGATCGAGGCGAGCCGGGCCAAGGCCTTCACCGCCGCGTCGGCGCGCAATGTCACGAGCGCCATTGCCGAGACAGCCGAGCGCAACCCGGCCGCCCGCCATCTCGCCGCGATCGACGGCTTTCTGCTGCTGGGCGGCGGCGTGCCGGTCAAGGTCGGCGACGAGGTGATCGGCGCGGTCGGCGTCGGCGGCGCTCCGGGCGGCCATCTCGACGAGGAATGCGCCAATGCCGGCATCGAGGCGGTGAAGGCGAAGCTGCGCTGAAGGCGCGCGAGGTTGGGGGGAGAGGAGGGCCGCGTGCGATATCTGACCATGACGGCCCTTCTCGCCGTTCTCGCTCTTTCCGCAGCCGATCGCCCGGCCGCGGCGCAGACGCCGCCCTCGGCCGCCGAGCTTTCCGCCTATCGCGGGCTGCATGCCGCCGCGGCCCGGGACGATGCTGCCGGGATCGGACGGCTTGCCGCAACCGGCGTGGACTTGAATGCGCGCGATGGCGCCGGCCGCGCGCCGCTGCATGTCGCCGCCTTTTTCGGTCGGCATGCGGCCATGCGGGCTCTGGTTGCCGCCGGTGCCGATCCGCGTGCCCTCGAAAACCGCTCCTACGACATCCTGACCATCGCGGCCGTCAATGACGATCTTGCGACCTTGCGGCTCGGGCTCGCGCTCGGCGCCGATCCGCGCGCCGTCACCAGTCCCTATGATGGCACGGCGCTGATCGCGGCGGCCCATCTCGGCCATGACGGTGTCGTGCAGGCCCTGATCGCCGCCGGTGCGCCGCTCGACCATGTCAACAATCTCGGCTGGACCGCGCTGATCGAGGCGGTGATCCTCGGCAGGGGCGGGCCGCGCCATGTCGCGACGGTCAGGGCGCTCGTCGAAGCCGGCGCCCGGCGGGACCTTGCCGACGGGCAGGGCCACACGCCGCTGAAGCTTGCCCGCGACCGCGGCTATCGCGACATGGTCGCGATCCTCGAACAGCGCTGACGCCGGCGCACGGCGCGGCCGCTATCTGACGAGCGCCCGGATCAATCCGTCGGCCGCGCGCGCGAGCGCTGTCCGGTCGCCGTGGACGCGCTCCATCACGGCGAGGCCGCGCGTGAAGGTCACCACGACCATGGCCGCCTGGGCCGGCTCCAGCGCCAGCCCGGCGCGGATGGCGGGGCGCGACAGCGCCGCCTCGACGATGGCTGCAAGCCGGTCGAGAAAGCCGCCGAGCTTTTCCTTGATGCGCTCGCTGGCGAGGCTGCCGTCACCGGCGGTCTTGGTCGTCAGGCAGCCGCGCGCGGGGGTACCCGAGGTCATGTTGGCGATCACCGTGTCGAAGAACCGCCGCAGCACCAGCCCGGCGTCGCCGCCCTCCAGGCTGGCTCCGGCGCCATCCAGGAAGCGGGCGGCATAGAGGTCGAAGGCGCGCAGGAAGATCGCCTCCTTGTCGCCATAGGCGTTGTAGAGCGAGCCGCGCTGGACGCCGGTCGCCGCGGCGAGGTCGAGCATGGAGGTTGCCGCGGCCCCCTGGCGCCAGAACAGCGCGAGCGCCTCCTCGAGCATCGCTGCCTCATCGAACTGCCTGACGCCGGCCAATCGCTCCTCCATCGATGGATCTTGACATGATTGTCAAGATTGACATCAATGACAAAAATGGCAGGTCGGCGCATCGGGTGCAAGATCGCATCGCCGTCCCATGCATCTCGACTGCGCAAGGAGGGATCCAATGATCACCAGCATCACGACGTTCAAGCTGCAGAAGCCGATCACGCGCGACGAGGCGCAGCGCATTTTTCAGAGCACCGCCCCCAAATATCGCGGCGTCGCCGGCCTCCTGCGCAAGACCTACATCCTGTCGGAGGATGGCGCGACGGCCGGCGGCCTCTATCTCTGGCGGTCGCGTGCGGATGCCGAGGCGCTCTATACGGAAAGCTGGAAGGCCTTCGTCCGCGAGAAATACGGTACCGATCCTTCGATCGTCTATTTCGAGAGCCCGATCGTGGTCGACAACGTCACCAACGAGATTCTCTCGGATGCGTAGACCGGATCGGCCGCGGCATTCTTTCAACGCCACGGCGCCCTTCCGATCCTGAATCGGAAGGGCGCCGCAAACTTTTGAAATCAGGCGCTTTCACCCTTTCAGGCGTGAGCGTCGGCCGGCATCTTCACGGGCGCGGCGGCCGGCACCTCGCCATGGTGCTTCAGCCGGCGGTTGCCGGCGAGGCGCCGCAGCAGCACGTAGAAGACCGGCGTCAGGAACAGGCCGAACAGCGTAACGCCAAGCATGCCGGCGAAGACCGCGACGCCCATGGCATGGCGCATCTCGGCGCCGGCACCGGTCGAGGTGACCAGCGGCAGCACGCCCATGATGAAGGCGAGCGAGGTCATCAGGATCGGGCGCAGCCGCAGGCGGCTCGCCTCGATCGCCGCCTGCACGGGCGTGCGCCCGGCAAATTCCAGCTCGCGGGCGAACTCGACGATCAGGATGGCATTCTTCGCCGACAGTCCGACCAGCACGATGAGACCGATCTGGGTGAAGACGTTGTTGTCGCCGTTGGACAGCCAGACACCGGTCATGGCGGCGAGCAGACCCATCGGCACGATCATGATGATCGACAGCGGTAGTGTCAGGCTCTCGTATTGCGCCGCCAGCACGAGGAAGACGAGGAGGATGGCGAGCGGGAAGACGACGAGCGAGGAATTGCCGGCGAGGATCTCCTGATAGGTGAGGTCGGTCCATTCGAACGCGATGCCGCGCGGCAGCGTCTCCTTGGCAATGCGCTCGACCGCCGCCTGGGCTTCGCCCGTGGAGTAGCCCGGCGCTGCGCCGCCATTGACGTCGGCGGTCAGGAAGCCGTTGTAGCGCATGGCCCGTTCCGGTCCGGCGCTGGCATTGACGTTCATCAGCGCGGCGAGCGGCACCATCTGGCCGCTGCCCGAGCGCACCTGCAACTGGCCGATGTCCTCGGCGCGGGCGCGGAACGGCGCGTCGGCCTGGACACGCACCGAATAGGTGCGGCCGAAGCGGTTGAAGTCGTTGACGTAGAGCGAGCCGAGATAGATCTGCATCGTGTCGAAAACGTCGGTCAGGGTCACGCCGAGCTGGCGAACCTTGGTCCGGTCGATATCGGCATAGAGCTGCGGCACGTTGATCTGGAAGCTGGAGAACAGGCCCGCGAGCTCCGGCGCGCGCGCGGCGCGGGCGAGGAAAGCCTTGGTCGCCTCGTCGAGCGCGGCATAACCGAGACCGGCGCGGTCCTCGATCTGCAGCTTGAAGCCGCCGATCGTGCCGAGGCCGGCCACCGGCGGCGGCGGGAACATGGCGATGAAGGCCTCCTGGATCGCGGCGAACTTCTGGTTCAGCGCGCCGGCGACCGCATTGCCCGAGAGTTCCGGCGCACGGCGCTCGGCGAAGGGCTTCAGCGTCACGAAGACGATGCCGGAATTCGACGAGTTGGTGAAACCGTTGATCGAGAGGCCCGGAAAGGCGACGGCGCTTTCGACGCCGGGCTGCTTCAGGGCGATCTCGCTCATCCGGCGGATCACCTCTTCCGTCCGGTCGAGGGTGGCGCCGTCGGGGAGCTGCGCGAAGCCGACGAGATACTGCTTGTCCTGGCCCGGCACGAAACCGCCGGGCACGGCACGGAACAGGCCGAAAGTGGCGCCGACCAGCACGACATAGAGGCCCATCATCAGCGCCTTGCGCGAGATGATCCGGCCGACCGAGGCGCTGTAGGCGTTCGAGCCGCGGGCAAAGGCGCGGTTGAAGCCGCGGAACAGCCAGCCGAACAGGAATTCGAGCGCGCGGGTCAGCCGGTCCTTCGGCGCGTCGTGGCCCTTCAGGAGGAGCGCGGCGAGCGCCGGCGACAAGGTCAGCGAGTTGACCGCCGAGATGACGGTCGAGATCGCGATGGTCAGCGCGAACTGCTTGTAGAACTGGCCGGTGAGGCCGGTGATGAAGGCGAGCGGCACGAAGACGGCGACCAGCACCAGCGCGATGGCGATGATCGGGCCGGACACTTCGCGCATGGCCCGATAGGTCGCCTCACGCGGATCGTGCCCTTCCTCGATGTTGCGCTCGACATTCTCGACCACGACAATGGCGTCGTCGACGACGATGCCGATGGCCAGGACCAGGCCGAACAAGGTCAGCGCGTTGATCGAGAAGCCGAAGACATACATCACCGCGAAGGTACCGACGATCGAGACCGGCACGGCGATCAGCGGGATGATCGAGGCCCGCCAGGTCTGCAGGAACAGGATCACCACCAGCACCACCAGCAGCACCGCCTCGAGCAGGGTGTGCACGACGGCGTCGATCGAGGCGCGGACGAACTGGGTCGGGTCATAGACGATGCGGTAGTCGACACCGTCGGGCATGTAGCCCTTCAGCTCGGCCATGGTGGCGCGCACCTGGTCGGAGATCTGCAGGGCGTTCGAGCCGGGCGACTGGAACACCGCCACCGCTACCGCGGCCTTGTTGTCGAGCAGCGAGCGCAGGGCATATTCGGAGGCACCGAGCTCGAGGCGGGCAATGTCGCGCAGCCGCGTCACGTCGCCGTTCGCGCCGGTCCTGACGACGATGTCGCCGAACTGCTCCTCCGTCTGCAGGCGCCCCTGGGCGTTCACCGAGAGCTGCAGGTCGAGGCCCGGCAGGCCGGGCGAGGCGCCGACGACGCCGGCCGCGGCCTGGACGTTCTGGGCGCGGATCTCGCGCACCACGTCGCTCGCCGAAAGGCCGCGCTCGGCGACCTTCTGCGGATCGAGCCAGACGCGCATGGAATAGTCGCCCGCGCCGAACAGCTGGATCTGGCCGACGCCGTTGATGCGCGCCAGCCGGTCCTTGACGTTGAGGATGGCGTAGTTGCGCAGATAGGTCATGTCGTAGCGGTCGTTCGGCGACAGGAGGTGCACGACCATGGTGAGGTCGGGCGAGCTCTTGACCGTGGTGACGCCGAGCCGGCGCACCTCTTCCGGCAGGCGCGGCTCGGCCTGCGAGACGCGGTTCTGCACGAGCTGCTGGGCCTTGTCCGGGTCCATGCCGAGCCGGAAGGTGACGGTCAGCGTCATCAGGCCGTCGGTGGTCGCCTGGCTCGACATGTAGAGCATGCCCTCGACGCCGTTGATGGCCTCCTCGATGGGCGTCGCCACCGTTTCCGCGATGACCCGCGGATTGGCGCCGGGATATTGCGCGCGCACGACGACCGAGGGCGGCGCCACTTCGGGATATTCCGAGATCGGCATGACGCGCAGGGCAAGGAGGCCGGCAAGGAAGATCAGGACCGACAGAACGCCCGCGAAAATCGGGCGATCGACGAAAAATTTGGACAGATTCATCACGTCCTCCCGCGAGGGGATGGCAGGTTTTGTCTGGAAGGGGGAAAAGGGCCGCCGCGGCGGGCGCCGGGCGGCCGTCCGTTCAATTCTGGGGTGCGGCCGCCGTCACGCGGGCCTCGGCGGTGTTGCGCAGGTCCATCGGCACGGGCTGGGCCACTACGCGGTCACCGGGGCGCACGCGCTGCAGGCCGTTGACGATGATGCGTTCGCCGGGCTGCAGGCCGCTCGTGACCACCCTCAGCCCGTCATTGGCCGCACCCAGCACCACCGCGCGATAGGTTGCCTTGCCGTCGTCGCCGACCACCATGACGAACTTCTTGTCCTGGTCGGTGCCGACGGCCCGGTCGGTGATCAGCAAGGCTGGCTCGGCGCGGGCCTGGCCCATGCGCAGCCGGGCGAACTGGCCCGGCATCAGCGTGCCGTCGGGATTGTCGAAGACGGCGCGCATGCGCACCGTGCCGGTGCGCGCGTCGACCTGGTTGTCGACGAGCTGCAGCGTGCCGCGCACCCGCTCGCTGCCGCGCGTTGCGGTCAGCATCTCCACCGGGATCCGGCCGAGCTCGGCGGTGACATTGCTGCCGGCGCCAAGCGAATTGAGCGCGCGGGCCACCGCCTGCTCGTCGGCGTTGAAGCTGGCATAGATCGGATTGACCGATACGAGGGTGGTCAGCACCGGCGCGCCGGGGCCTGCCGGTACGAGATTGCCGACGGTCACTTCGAGCCGGCCGACGCGCCCGGCGACGGGCGCGCGCACTTCCGTATAGCCGAGATTGAGGCGGGCCGACTGCAGCGCCGCCTGGGCCGCACGCAGATTGGCCTCGCCTTCGCGGAAGGCGTTGGTGCGCTGGTCGAGATCGCGGACGGAAACGACGCGCGAATCGACCAGCTGCCGGCCGCGCGCGAGCTCGGTGCGGGCCAGTGCGACGCGCGCCTCGGCGGCAGCGACCTGCGCCTCGGCCCTTTCGACCTCGGCCGCATAGGGCGCCGGATCGATGGTCACGAGAAGATCGCCCTGCTTGACGAGCGCGCCTTCGCGGAAGTGCACCGACTGGACCGAGCCGGCGACGCGGGAGCGGACGTCGACCCGTTCGATGGCTTCGAGGCGGCCGGAGAATTCGTCCCAGGCGATGGCATCGCGCGGCTCGACGGTCGCGACCGATACGGGCAGGGCCGGCGGCGCGGCGGCGGCGGGATTGTCGGCGCGCGCCTTCTCGCCGGGTCCGCCGAAGACGGCAACGCCGGCGGCGAGCGCGGTCGCGACGAGGAGGCCGGCGACGATCTTGCCGGCAAGGCCTGCGCGACGCGGCTGGTGTTCGGTGGGCGCCGCATCGGCGGCAACCGTGGCGGCGGGCAGAGCGGATGGGTTCTGATGGGACGGATCGGCGGTCACGGGAATGTGCTCCGGAATGCAAAAGGGGGCGTGCAGGAGACAAAGGTTCATCGTCTCGAAAGGAGCGCTTTCGACACGGTGGGTCAGGAAAAAACCGCCGGGCCTTCGGGGCCGCGGCGCGCGCTGGAGGGAAACGCGCGCCGCCGCCCGTCAGGCCCGGACGGGCTGGAGGGAAGGGGTTGCCATCCGCCGGCCGGCGGTTTCGGCGAAGAAGGACGCGAACTGGCGGCGAGTCTCCTCGACCCAGGGCGCGCTGAGATTGCCGCAGCCGCACAGGATACAGGGCCAGCCGGTGGGGCCGGCGAGGACCTCGCGGGTGACCGCGACGCCGCAATGTTCGAGCTGATCCGCGTAGCGCAGGCTTTCGTCGCGCATCGGATCGTCCTCGGCGGTCAGGACCAGGGCGGGAGGCACGTCGCCGAGGCGGGTGGCGCCGCCCGGGGCCGCATAGGGGTGCGAGGCCTTGTCCGCCGAGCCGAGATAGCTGTGCCAGCCATCGGCCCAGCGGCACCCGACCGGACCTGCCTCGGCCTCGCGGATCGAGCGGGTGGCAAGGCACGCATCGACCATGGGCGAGAGCAGGATCTGGCCGGCGAGCGGCGGGGTCTGCTGGTCGCGCGCCATCAGGGCCAGCGCAGCCGCCAGATTGCCGCCAGCCTCTTCGCCCGCCACATAGAGCGGTGAGGCCTTGCCGGCGAAGACGGTGCGGTTCTTGTAGACATGGGCGAGCGACTGGTACGCGCTCTGCAGCGGTCCTGGGAAGGTCTTCAGCGGAGCGAGCGGATATTCGATCGAGACCACAACCGCGCCTGCCTCGGCGAGCAGCCCGGCGATCGGGGCCCCTTCCTCCAGCGAGCCGTTGACGAAGGCGCCACCGTGCAGGTGCAGCACCAGGGGCGCTGCGCGCAGGGCGGCATCGTTGCGATAGACGCGCGCCCGCACCCGTTCCGGCGTGCCGGTCTCGATGATGTGGTCGGTTGTCGTGACGGTCATGGGACCCAAGCCTCACCTTCAAACAGGGCGGCGAGGCCATTCAGCCCGGGCATCGTCCTGTCGTGGTGACAAACAAATGGGCCCGCTTGCGGGTCCAATAAATAGGCCTAAATTAATTTCATTGTTTCCAGGGGTGAATAATAGCCCGACAATCTCACTGGCTGCTGCCGGCCTTCGCAAGCGCGCGAAATGGCCGGTCGTCGGCGCATGCAGGGAAGTACGAGAATGGATCAGCTCGCGGCCATGCGGGCCTTCGTCCGGGTCGTCGAGACCGGCAATTTCACCCGCGCCTCGGATGCGCTGAATACGCCGAAACCGACCCTCACCAAGCTCGTCCAGTCGCTGGAGAGCCATGTCCAGACCAAGCTGCTCAATCGCACGACACGGCGCGTGACGGTGACGCCCGACGGCGCGGCCTATTACGAGCGGGTGGTGCGCATTCTCGCCGAGGTCGACGAACTCGACGCCAGCATGACCCTCTCGCATGCGAGCCTGCAGGGGCGGCTGCGCGTCGATGTCGGCACGGTGGTCGCCTCGCTGGTCATCGTGCCGGCGCTACCGGATTTCCATGCCCGCTATCCGGATATCCAGATCGATCTCGGCGTCTCCGACCGGCTGGCGGACCTGGCCGGCGACGGCGTCGACTGCGTGGTGCGGGCCGGGACCATCACCGACCAGTCGCTGGTGGCGCGCCGGATCGCCGATATTCACCTCATCACCTGCGCGGCGCCG
Organism: bacterium YEK0313; assembly: GCA_000751295.2. Classification (NCBI taxonomy): domain Bacteria; species bacterium YEK0313. The sequence goes on along the minus strand of CCMO02000001.1, from coordinate 4,282,601 downwards.
TCCTATCTGGAGCGGCGGGGCGAGCCGAAGCACCCGCTCGAGCTGGAGACCGACCATCACGTGGTCGGCTTCACCCAGCAGCGCACCGGCCGGGTGCGCAGCTACGATTTCCTGCGCGGCAACGACACGCTGGAGATCACGCCGCGCTATGCGGTGGCGGTCAATGACGGCAATGCCTTCCTCGCCGCGGCGCTCGCCGGGCTCGGCATCGCCCAGGTGCCGGGCTTCATGGCCTGTCCTTATCTGACCGACGGCCAGCTGAAGCAGGTGCTGCCGGACTGGACCAGCAGGCCTTTCCCGATGCATGTCGTCTATCCGCCGAACCGGCATCTCAGCAACAAGCTGCGCGTTTTCGTCGACTGGGTCGCCGCCCTGTTCGCCGCCGACCAGCGGTTCCGCCGGCGGTGAGCCGGCCGGCCAGCGCGCTGCCGTGCTGTTTCAGCGCGCCCGGCGGCCGAGCCAGCCCTGCGCCATCAGGCCGCCGAGAATGATCAGCGCCCCGCCGCCCAGCGAAAGCAGGGAGGGGTGGCTGCCGAACATGACGGCGTCCATCGCCATGGCCCAGATCAGGCCGGAGAACTGCCAGGGGGCGAGGCGTGAGGCTTCGCCGCGCCGGAGCGCGCCGGCGATGCAGAAGAGGGCGGCGGTCTGGACCACCGTGAACATCACGACGACGCCGAAGGCCTCGAGCGTCAGGGCGTGCCAGAACCAGATCATGGCGCCGGACAGCAGGACGACGCCGACCACCGCGACCTGGACCACCGTATCGAGGCTGTTGGCGACGTCGCGCAGCCGACGTACCAGGATCTGATAGAGCGCGTAGGAGACTGCCGCGCCGAGCGAGGCGAGGATGCCGGCCGTGGCCGGGCTCGCGTCCGGCCGTACGATGAGCAGCATGCCGACGAAGCCGATGGCCGCGCCGAGCCAGCGGCCGACCGATATCGTCTCGCGCAGGATGAGGCCGCCGAGGGCGGTGAGCAGGAGCGGCGCGGTGAAGCCGAGCGCCGAGGCCGCGGTGACGGGCAGGAGGCTGTAGCCGAGCACGGCGAGCGCGTTGGACAGGACGAGGAAGACGGCGGCGATCCGTTGCTCGAGCGCGCGCGGCGGCCGGATGAGCCGGGCGAGCGTGATGCCGCTCGACGGCCAGGGCATCAGGGCAAGGCTCGCCGTCAGCACCAGCGCGCAGCGCAGGAAGGTCACCTGCAGCGCGCTCAGCCCGTAGGTGCTGACCAGGGCTTTCGAGAGCGAATAGCCGAACGTGTAGAGCAGGCTCGCCATCAGCGCGAGGCCGACCGCGACGATTGCCGAGCGGTTCGCCCGTTCCTGTGCCACGCTCGCGGTCACCGCCCGTTGTGCCTCTGCCCGCCGGCGCCCGCGCGCCACCCTGCCCATGGGCTCAATGGCAGGCGCGCGGCCGCGCGTAAAGGCGCGGATCGCGCGCGTCGCCCATGCCGGGCCGGGGCCGGTGCTGCCGGTACCCTCCCGCTTCGAATCCAGGCTTCCGTATAATTCTTTGATATTGCGACAATTTTTGCGCTTCGGCCGCGGTGCGGCCAAGGACGTCGCCGTGTCCCGGCTTCCGCGCAGGGCTGCCCCCATTTCCCGCCGGCCGGAGGCCGGCCCCGCGCGCCGAGCGAGCCTTGCCGGCCTCCGCCGCACGGCGGATGGCGCAGGCCGACAAAGGCGCTTGTCGCCGGGGGCCCCTCTGGCAAACTCGCTCGCGCCAGCCCGACAATGGCGACCAGGGGGACCGATGGACCTGACGAGGACCGAAGAGCAGCGCCTGCTCGCCGAGAGCGCCGCCCGTTTCATCAGCGACCGCCATGATGCCGGCCGTGGCCGCGGCGACGGCGCGGCATCGCCGGCCTTCGACCCGGAGGCCTGGCGGCATTTCGCTGATCTCGGCTGGCTCGCCCTGCCCATCGACCCCGCCCATGGCGGCCTCGGCGGCGGCGCCGTCGAGGTCGGCATCCTGATGGAGGCGTTCGGCCGCGGGCTGGTCTGCCAGCCCTATCTCGCGACCGTCGTGCTCGGCGCCGGCCTCATTGCCGAACATGGCAGCGAGGCGCAGAAAAAGGCGCTGCTGCCGCGTGTCGCGGAGGGCACGCTGCGCCTTGCCTTCGCCCATTCCGAAAGGGCGGCGCGCTTCGACCTGGCCGAGGTCGCCGCGACGGCGCAGGGCCTTGGCGAGGGCTGGCGCCTCGATGGCGAGAAGATCGCGGTGCTCGATGCCGATGCCGCCGATCTGCTCATCGTCTCGGCCCGCACGGTGGCCGGCGGCGGCCCCCCTGGTCCGCTCGCGCTGTTCCTGGTCGAGCCGGATGCAGCGGGCCTTGCGCTGCGCCACCATCCGCGGCTCGGCGGCGGCAGCGCCGCGGTCCTCACCCTTCGCGATGTCCGCCTGCCGGCCGCGGCCCGGCTCGGCACGGGCGAGGGCGACGCGCTGGCTGCGGTCGAGGCGGTGGTCGACCGGGCGCTCGCCGCGCTTTCGGCCGAGGCGGTCGGCATGATGCAGGCGGTGCTCGACCGGACGCTGGACTATACCAAGGTGCGCCAGCAGTTCGGTCGGCCGCTCGCCGCCAACCAGGTCGTCCGGCACCGGCTGGTCGACATGGCGGTGCATTGCGACGAGGCGCGCTCGATGGCCCTGCGGGCCGCGCTGAAAGCCGCCTCGACGCCCACGGAGCGGGCCCGGGCGGCCTGTGGCGCCAAGGCCAAGATCGGCGTCGGCGCGCGCTTCGTCGCCGAGCAGGCGGTGCAGCTGCACGGCGCCATGGGGGTGACCGAAGAGCTCGATATCGGCGCCTATTTCAAGCGGCTGCTGGCCTTCGAGACGCTGTTCGGCAGCAGCAATCATCATCACCGCCGCCATCTGAGGCTCGGCGGCGGCACTGCCGGCGGCCTGGACCTGACCGCCGAGGACAAGGCCTTCGAGGCGGAGGTCCGCGCCTTCATCGCCGCCCATCTGACGCCGGAGATCCGCCGGGCGCAGGCGCTGACGCCCTCGGTCTTTTCCGATCCGCAGATCGTCGCGCCCTGGCAGAAGGCGCTCAACGCCAAGGGCTGGGTGGCGCCGGGCTGGCCCAGGGAACATGGCGGCACCGGCTGGACGCCGATGCAGCGCTGGATCTTCGAGACCGAATGCGCGCGCGCCGGCGTGCCCTCCATCTCGCCGATGGGCGTGAAGATGGTCGGGCCGGTGATCATCGGCTTCGGCACGCCCGAGCAGAAGAGCCACTACCTGCCGCGCATCCTGTCCGGCGAGGACTATTGGTGCCAGGGCTATTCCGAGCCGGGCTCGGGCTCGGATCTCGCCTCGCTGAGGACGCGGGCGGTGCGCGAGGGCGACACCTATGTGGTCAACGGCACCAAGATCTGGACCACCCACGCCCACCACGCCAACCGCATGTTCGCGCTGGTGCGTACCGAGACCGGCGCGCGCCCGCAGGACGGCATCAGCTTCCTGCTCATCGACATGAAGAGCCCGGGCATCTCGATCCGACCGATCCTGACCATCGGCGGCGACCATGAGGTCAACCAGGTCTTTTTCGACGATGTCCGCGTGCCGGTTGCCAACCGGGTCGGCGAGGAGGGCAAGGGCTGGAGCTACGGCAAATACCTCCTGGAGTTCGAGCGCGGCTCGGGCATCGCCTCGGCGAAGCTCCGGCAGGGGCTCGACCAGATGCTGGCGCTGGCCCGTTCGGATACAAGCGGCCGGGCCATCGACGATCCGGACATCGCGCGCGAGGCGGCGCGCATCGACATCGATATCGACGCGCTCGAAATGACCGAGCTGCGCCTGCTCGCGGCCATGCAGGCGGGCGAGCAGCCAGGCGCGGCCTCCTCGCTGATCAAGCTCCGCATCAGCGAAATCCGACAGGCGGTGACGCGGCTCGGCGTCGACGTCATCGGCCTCGACGCCCTGGCGGTGGAGCCCGTGCGGCCGCTCTATGCCCTCAACCAAGAGCCGGTGGTCGCCGAGGATGTGCTGCCGGTCGTGCCCGAACACCTCAACAGTCGCGCCTGGACGATCTTCGGCGGCACCTCGGAGATCCAGCGCGACATCCTGGCCAAGCTCATGCTCGGGCTCTGACCCGCGGGACAGGATCGGGGGCGGGCGCCTTGACATCGCCGGCCGACCGGCTAAACCGGCGGCCATGACGACGATCCTGACCCTCTCGGGCCTGTATTACGCCCCGCCACAATAGCGGGGGGTGTATCGTCATCTTTCAACCGCTGCGTCGCCAGCGGTTGGACCTCATCCCCGATATCGCAAGGCCGGCGCGGCTCTCCGGAGCAGCAGGATTTCCCGGCCATGACCATCACCAGCCATCACCTTCATTTCTTGGACCGCCGCGCGCCCGCGCGCGGATTGCCGTCGGTCGGCCTTGTCGGGCTCGGCGCCTTCGGGCGGCTGATGGTGCGGCATCTGGCACCGCACCTGCCGCTCAGCGGCTACGATCCGGCCTTTCCGGAGGCCGCCGGGACCGGCCCCGGCGGCATCCAATTGGCGAGCCTTGCCGCGGTCTCCGCCGCCGACATCGTCGTGCTGGCGACGCCGGTCGACCGGCTGGCCCGTGTGGTCGGCGCGATCGCTCCCCACCTGAAGCCGGGGGCGGTGGTGCTGGATGTCGGTTCGGTCAAGCTCGGCCCCGCCGACATCATGCGGCGCGGCCTGCCCGATCACGTCGAGATCGTCGGCACCCACCCGCTGTTCGGCCCGCAGAGCGCGCGTGCCGGCATTGCCGGGCTGAAGATCGCGGTCTGTCCGATCCGCGGCCGCAGCGCCCTGCGCATCGCCGCCTTCCTGCGCCGGACGCTCCGGCTCAAGGTCATCGTCACGACCCCCGAAGCCCATGACCGCGAGGCGGCGATGGTGCAGGGGCTGACCCATCTGATCGCCAAGGTGCTGGTGCGCATGGAACCGCTGCCGACGCGGATGACGACGGCGAGCTTCGACCTGGTGGCGCGCGCCGTCGAGATGGTGCGCTACGACGCGCCGGAAGTGTTTCTCGCCATCGAGCGGGACAATCCCTTCGCACCCGAGGTCCGGCGGCGCTTCTTCGCGCTGGCGGCCGAGGTCGATGCCGGGCTCGATCGCGGCCATTCCTAGGCGGAGCCGCGCCGCCGGCTACCGGAGCGGAACGGCGATGGCCGTTCCGGTGCGGGCGGGGGCAAAAAATGGAAGAGAACAAAAAAAGAACTTGTTGTTAAGAACAAACCGTGTACGGTCGATTCATCTGAAGATTCTCGACGTTCCCCTTGCCGCTCGAAGGAGCACACGCCATGAGTCAGGCCGCACTGCGACTCGTTGAAGGTTCTTCCATGGATAAGACCAAAGCGCTCGACGCCGCCCTGTCCCAGATCGAGCGGGCCTTCGGCAAGGGGTCGATCATGCGGCTCGGCAAGAGCGACAAGGCGATCGAGATCGAGGCGATCTCAACCGGCTCGCTCGGGCTCGACATCGCACTCGGCATCGGCGGCCTGCCGCGCGGCCGCGTTGTCGAGATCTACGGGCCGGAATCCTCGGGCAAGACGACATTGGCGCTGCATACCATCGCCGAAGCGCAGCGGCGCGGCGGCACCTGCGCCTTCATCGACGCCGAGCATGCGCTCGACCCTGTCTATGCCCGCAAGCTCGGCGTCAATCTCGACGACCTCCTGATCTCCCAGCCCGATGCCGGCGAGCAGGCGCTGGAGATCTGCGACACGCTGGTCCGGTCCGGGGCGGTCGACGTGGTGGTGGTCGATTCGGTCGCGGCGCTGACCCCGCGCGCCGAACTCGAAGGCGAGATGGGCGACAACCAGCCGGGCATGCAGGCCCGCCTGATGAGCCAGGCGCTGCGCAAGCTCACCGCCTCGATCTCCAAGGCCAACACCATGGTGATCTTCATCAACCAGATCCGCATGAAGATCGGCGTGATGTACGGTTCGCCCGAGGTCACCACCGGCGGCAATGCGCTGAAGTTCTACGCGTCCATGCGCCTCGACATCCGCCGCGTCGGCGCGATCAAGGAGCGCGACGAGGTGGTCGGCAACCAGACCCGCGTCAAGGTCGTGAAGAACAAGCTGGCGCCGCCGTTCAAGCAGGTCGAGTTCGACATCATGTACGGCGAGGGCGTCTCGAAGATGGGCGAGCTGATCGACCTCGGCGTCAAGGCCGGCGTGGTCGAGAAGTCGGGCGCCTGGTTCTCCTACGACAGCCAGCGGCTCGGCCAGGGCCGCGAGAACGCCAAGACCTTCCTGAAGCAGAACCCTGACATGGCCGGCAAGATCGAAGCGGCGATCCGGCAGAATTCCGGCCTGATCGCGGAGAAGATCCTCGGTGAGGTCGAGCAGGATGCCGACGGCGAAGAGCCGGTGTGATCGAAGGTCAGGCGCGATTCGAGATGACCAAGGCCGGGTTCGCCCGGCCTTGGTCATTTCAGGGCGGCTTTTCACCCTCGGCCGCGTTTTTTCGGAACCTTTCGGTCTCGCCCGGGAAAGGCCTGGCGGCAGAGCGCGTCCGGGCTCGTCACGGGCATGAGTGAAAGCGGGTTCCCATATCAGGCATAAATGCTCTAGAAACACCCGCCAATGCGACATCGGACGGCGCTATTCCGTCCCAACCGTTAAGTTCGGGCAATGACCGGCGTCAACCAGATCCGCAAGACCTTCCTCGACTTCTTCGCCAAGAACGACCATGCGGTCGTCGAGAGTTCGCCGCTCGTGCCGCGCAACGACCCGACGCTGATGTTCGCCAATTCCGGCATGGTCCAGTTCAAGAACGTCTTCACCGGCGTCGAGAAGCGGCCCTATTCGCGCGCCACCACGGCGCAGAAATGCGTGCGCGCCGGCGGCAAGCACAACGACCTCGACAATGTCGGCTATACCGCGCGCCACCACACCTTCTTCGAGATGCTCGGCAACTTCTCGTTCGGCGACTATTTCAAGGACCGGGCGATCGAGCTCGCCTGGAACCTGATCACGCGCGAATACGAGCTGCCGGTCGATCGCCTGCTCGTCACCGTCTATTCCGAAGACGAGGACGCCTTCCAGCTCTGGAAGAAGATCGCCGGCCTGCCGGACTCGAAGATCATCCGCATTTCGACCTCCGACAATTTCTGGCGGATGGGCGATACCGGTCCCTGCGGCCCGTGCTCGGAAATCTTCTACGACCACGGCGACAAGATCTGGGGCGGACCGCCCGGCTCGGCCGAGCAGGACGGCGACCGGTTCATCGAGATCTGGAACCTCGTCTTCATGCAGTACGAGGAGCAGGTGGGCGGCGGGCGCATCGTGCTGCCGCGCCCCTCGATCGATACCGGCATGGGCCTGGAGCGCATCTCGGCGGTGCTGCAGGGCACGCACGACAATTACGAGATCGACCTGATGCGGGCGCTGATCGGCGCGAGCGCGGTGGCGACCGGCGTCGAGCCCGACGGCGAGCACAAGGTCTCGCACCGGGTGATCGCCGACCATCTCAGGGCCTCCTCGTTCCTGATCGCCGACGGCGTGCTGCCGTCCAACGAGGGCCGCGGCTATGTCGCGCGGCGGATCATGCGCCGCGCGATGCGCCATGCCTCGCTGCTCGGCGCCAAGGAACCGCTGATGCACAAGCTGGTGCCGACGCTGGTGCGCGAGATGGGCCAGGCCTATCCCGAGCTGGTGCGCGCCGAGAGCCTGATCAGCGAGACGCTGGAGCTCGAGGAGACCCGCTTCCGCAAGACGCTGGAGCGGGGCCTTGCCATTCTCGACGGCGAAGCCAGGACGCTGGGCGAGGGCGCCGTGTTCTCCGGCGATACCGCCTTTACGCTCTACGACACCTACGGCTTCCCGCTCGACCTGACGCAGGACGCCCTGCGCCCGCGCGGCATCACCGTCGACACCGAGGCCTTCGACGCGGCGATGCAGCAGCAGAAGGCCAAGGCGCGCGCGGCCTGGGCCGGCTCGGGCGAGGCGGCGACCGATGCCGTCTGGTTCGGCGTCAAGGACCGGGTCGGCGCGACCGATTTCCTCGGCTACGATACCGAGACCGCGGAAGGCCAGGTGCTGGCCGTGCTGAAGGACGGTGCGGAAGTGCCGGCGCTCGCGGCGGGCGAGAGCGGCCTCGTCGTGCTCAACCAGACGCCGTTCTACGGCGAATCCGGCGGCCAGCAGGGCGATCGCGGCGCCATGACGGGCGAGGGCGTGTCCGCCCGCGTCACCGACACCCAGAAGAAGCTCGGCGACCTGTTCATCCACGTGGTGACGGTCGACCAGGGCACGCTGAAGGCCGGCCAGGCGCTGGAACTGACGGTCGACCATGCGCGCCGCCAGGCGATCCGCGCCAACCATTCGGCGACCCATCTGCTGCACGAGGCACTGCGCCAGGTGCTGGGCGACCATGTCGCGCAGAAGGGCTCGCTGGTCGCGCCCGACCGGCTGCGCTTCGACTTCTCGCATCCGAAGCCGATCAGCGCGGAGGAACTCGCGCGGGTCGAGGACATCGCCAACCGGGTGCTGCTCGAAAACACGCCGGTCGTCACCCGGCTGATGGCGGTGGACGATGCCGTCGCCTCCGGCGCCCGCGCGCTGTTCGGCGAGAAATATGGCGACGAGGTGCGCGTCGTCTCCATGGGCCTGGCGCCCGAGGGTTCCAATGCCGCCGGCTGGTCGGTGGAACTCTGCGGCGGCACCCATGTGGCGCGCACCGGCGATATCGGCCTCATCTCGGTTGTCGGGGAGAGCGCGGTCGCGGCCGGCGTGCGGCGCCTGGAGGCGATGACCGGCACGACCGCACGCCATCATCTGGCCGGCCAGGCGAAGAAGCTGGAAGCGCTTGCCGGGCTGATGAAGACGCCGGTCGGCGAAGCCGAGGCGCGGCTCGAAACCCTGATCGAGGACCGCAGGCGCCTGGAGCGCGAGCTCTCCGAGGCGAAGAAGAAGCTCGCCATGGGCGGCGCCGGCGGCGGCGATGCGGTCAAGACGATCGGATCCATCAAGCTGCTGGCGAAAAGCGTCAGCGGCATCGAGATGAAGGACCTCAAAGGGCTCGCCGATGCCGGCAAGGCGCAGGTCGGCTCGGGCGTCGTGGCGATCGTCGGCGTCACCGAGGACGGCAAGGCCGGCATCGTCGTCGGCGTCACGGCCGACCTGACCGGCAAGCTCAATGCCGTCGACCTGGTCAAGCGCGGTTCCGAGGCGCTCGGCGGCAAGGGGGGCGGCGGCCGGCCGGACATGGCCCAGGCGGGCGGACCCGACGGCTCCAAGGCCGACGAAGCGCTGGCCGCGATCGAGGCGGCGCTCGCCGCGGCCTGACCACGGCATGGCGTGATCGCGATGCGCGGGGCGGCCGGGAGGCCGCCCTTCGCCGTTCAGAGCAGCTTGCGATACTGGATGAAGCCGGACTTGTCGGCGATGCGGTCATAGAGCTGCATGGCCACCGTATTGGTCTCGTGGGTCAGCCAGTGGACGCGGCTCGCGCCTTGTTCGCGCGCATAGTCGTAGACCGCCTCGATCAACGCCCGGCCGGCGCCGGTGCCGCGCACCGTCGGGTCGACGAACAGGTCCTGCAGGTAGCAATAGTCGCCGATGGTCCAGGTCGAGCGGTGCAGGATGGTGTGGACGATGCCGACCATGCGCTCGCCGTCGAAAGCGCCGAAGGCGCGCATCGGCTCGTTCGCGTCGTGAAAGCGCTGCCAGGTGGCGTCGGTGGTCGCCTGGGCGATGTCGGTCTTGTAGAACACCTGATAGCCGCGCCACAGCGGCTCCCATTGGGCGCGGTCGGCCGGGGTCAGCGGCCGGATGGTGACGGGCATGGGCAGTTCCTCCTTCAGCAGAGGAACCCATGCCCGGACCGGACGCGGCAGTCCATTGCCGAAAAGTGATCGGACCGATGCGCCCGGCTGATCCGGCCGGCGCCAGCGCCGCCCGCTGGCATCAGCTGCCGGGGCCGGCCGCGATCGTGTGGCGCAGGAAGGCGAAGCCGAGCGCGGTGGTGGTGGCGATGGTTTCGGAATCGACCGCGCCGCCATGACCGCCGGCGACCGTCTCGCGCAGCCAGACCGGCGCGCCGGCCTCCTTCAGCCGGGCCGCCATCTTGCGGGCATGGCCGGGATGGACGCGGTCGTCGGTGCGGTTGGTGGTGATCAGGGCCGGCGGATAGGCTCTGCCGGTTTCGATGAGATGATAGGGCGAGAAACGCCGGATGAAGGCCCATTCGGCAGGATCGTCCGGGTCGCCATATTCGGCGATCCAGCTCTGGCCGGCGAGCAGCTTGGTATAGCGGGCCATGTCGAGCAGGGGCACTTCGCACCAGATCGCGCCGAACAGTTCCGGATAGCGGGTGAGCATGTTGCCGACCAGCAGGCCGCCATTGCTGCCGCCGCGCGCCGCCAGCATGGCCGGCGTCGTCACGCCGGTTTCGCTGAGGTGGCGGGCGACGCTGGCGAAATCGTCGTGCGAGACATGTTTGGTGGCGCGGCGCGCGGCCTGATGCCAGGCCGCGCCGAACTCGCCGCCGCCGCGGATATTGGCGACCGCCAGGAGATGGCCGCGCTCCAGCCAGAGCTTGCCGGTGAGCGCCTGATAGGCCGGCGTGACCGGGATCTCGAAGCCGCCATAGCCGGTGAGCAGGGTCGGCCGGGGCGGACCGGCATCGAGGTCGCGCCCGACCAGGAAATAGGGGATCCTGGTGCCGTCGGCGGCGGTCGCCTCGATCTGCTTCACCGCGATGCCCGCGGCGTCGAACCGAGGCGGGGCCTGTTTCAGCACGGCCGGCGCGCCGGTGCCGTCCCAGAGCGCGAGGGTCGGCGGCCGGTCGAAGGCCATGGTGGTGAGCACAACGTCGGTGCCGAGATCCGGATCGTCCTCGCCGCCGAAGGCCGCGGCCGAAATGGCGGCATTGTCGGCAAGGCCGGGAATGGCGGCCTCGGTCCAGCCGCCGTCCCGCTCGCTCATGACCACGAGCCGGCTGCGCACCCGGTCGAGAATGTCGAGCACGATGCCCTGGCGCGTCTCGACCCAGGAGGCGAGGGCGCGCTCCGGTGTCGGCCGGAACAGGAGGACATGCCGGCGCGAGCCGGCGAGGAAGGCGTCGAGGTCGAAGACCGCCAGCGCGCCGGCGGGCACGCTGGCGCCGTCCACCGTCCAGTCCTGCTTCGGCTGCACCAGCAGATGCCGCCCGGCCATCGAGACGTTCACCTCCTCGGGCAGGTCGAGTCTCACGCGGGCCCTGCCGCGCGGTTCGAGGAAGATTTCCGACCGGGTGAAATCGATCGCCCGCCAGAAGGCCTGGTGCTCGCGGCCCGGCCGGTGCTGGACGTGGAACCAGGCGGCGACATCGTCGGCGCCGACCTCGAACACGGTTTCGGCCGTGTCGATCGGCGTCCCCCGGCGCCAGCGCCGGACGGTGCGGCCATAACCGGCGCGCGTCGTGTTCTCCGCACCGAGCGCGGCCGAGATGAGCAGCGTGTCGGCACCGAGCCAGGCCGCCATGCCCTTCGCTGCCGGAATGACGAAACCGCCTGCGACGAAACGTCCGGCGGCAAGGTCGAATTCGCGCGTCTCGACCGCATCCGAACCGTTCGGCGACAGGCGGACGAGCGCGCGGCTGCGGTCCGGCGACAGGATCGCGCCGCCGAAGGCCCAGGCCTTGCCCTCGGCCGCGCCGAGCGCGTCGATGTCGAGCAGCAGCTCCCAGTCGGGCGCGGATGTGCGGAAGCTGTCGAGCGTGGTGCGGCGCCAGAGGCCGCGCGGATGCCGGTCGTCCTGCCAGTGATTGTAGAGATGGCCGCCCCGGCGTGCCACATAGGGGATCTTGTCATGGGCGTCGAGAATGGCGCGCGCCGCGGCCCGGTCGGCCTCGAAGGTCGGGTCGGCGAAGGCGTCCCGCGTGCGGCCGCTCTCCGCATCGACCCAGGCGGTGGCCCGCTCGCCGTCGATGTCTTCCAGCCAGAGATAGGGATCCTCGCCGCCGACCGCGTCCATGGCTTCGCCTTTCGTCCGTCCCAAACGAGAAGAGCCCGGCATGGGGCCGGGCTCTCCGATGCATGGATCTCATCTGGCCCGCGCGGACACGCCGCGCAAGGCCTTCGAGGGGGCGTTCAGGCGCCGCTCAGTTCCACTGGCCCATGGCCTTCGACAGGTTGTCGGAGACCTTGTCGAGGAAGCCGGTGGTGGAAAGCCACTTCTGGTCGGCGCCGACCAGCAGGGCCAGGTCCTTGGTCATGTCGCCGGCCTCGACCGTGTCGACGCAGACCTTCTCCAGCTCCGCCGAGAAGCGCTTCAGCTCGGCATTGTCGTCGAGCTTGGCGCGATGGGCGAGGCCGCGGGTCCAGGCGAAGATCGAGGCGATCGAGTTGGTCGAGGTCTCCTTGCCCTTCTGGTGCTCGCGGTAGTGGCGGGTCACCGTGCCATGGGCGGCCTCGGCCTCGACGGTCTTGCCGTCCGGGGTCAGCAGCACCGAGGTCATCAGGCCGAGCGAGCCGAAGCCCTGGGCCACGATGTCGGACTGCACGTCGCCGTCATAGTTCTTGCAGGCCCAGACATAGCCGCCGGACCACTTCAGCGCGGCCGCCACCATGTCGTCGATCAGCCGGTGCTCGTAGGTCAGCTTGCGCTTGTCGAACTCGGCCTTGAACTCGGCGTCGAAGATCTCCTGGAAGATGTCCTTGAAGCGCCCGTCATACTGCTTGAGGATGGTGTTCTTGGTCGACAGATAGACCGGGAAGTTGCGCTGCAGGCCGTAGTTGAACGAAGCCCGGGCGAAGTCCTTGATCGATTCGTCGAGGTTGTACATGGCCAGCGCGACACCGGCGCCGGGCGACTTGAACACCTCCTTCTCGATCACCTTGCCGTCCTCGCCGACGAACTTGATGGTCAGCGTGCCCTTGCCGGGGAACTTGAAGTCGGTGGCGCGGTACTGGTCGCCGAAGGCGTGACGGCCAACGACGATCGGCTGGGTCCAGCCCGGCACCAGGCGCGGCACGTTCTTGCAGATGATCGGCTCGCGGAAGATGACGCCGCCGAGGATGTTGCGGATCGTGCCGTTCGGCGACTTCCACATTTCCTTCAGGTTGAATTCCTTCACGCGCGCTTCGTCGGGCGTGATGGTGGCGCATTTCACGCCGACGCCGTGCTTCTTGATCGCATTGGCCGCGTCGATGGTGACCTGGTCGTTGGTCGCGTCGCGATGCTCGACGCTCAGGTCGTAATATTCCAGGTTCACATCCAGATAGGGATGGATGAGCTTCTTCTTGATCAGATCCCAGATGATGCGGGTCATCTCGTCGCCGTCGAGTTCGGCGACAGTTCCCGTAACCTTGATCTTCGACATGGGTCGGCCTTGTGAGCGCATGGCGGAGGAGGACTCAGCCGCGGTGCATCCGGACATGCGCTCGGAAGATCCGGTGCCCCCGCGACTGGCGGCTGCCTCATAGCCCGAATTTGTGGGGGCGGCTACGGCCCGCATGGCCCCCTGTGCGCGCGCCGCGCGCGGCATGGGGCCGCCGCGGAGGCCGATATCGCCGCAGGAGGCGCGACAGGACGGCCAATCCCGTCTATAGGCTCGCCCCGCGCGCCTGATAAAGAAGCTCCATGCCCGGTATCGACATCACCCGCCTTGCCCGCGAAAAGGGCAGCCCCGTCGTCATTCTCGTCGAACCGCAAATGGCGGAGAATATCGGCACGACGGCGCGCGCCATGGCCAATTTCGGCCTCGGCCGGCTGCGGCTGGTGGCCCCGCGCGACGGCTGGCCGAATGGCCGCGCCTATCCGGCGGCCTCGGGCGCGAACCGCATCCTGGACGAGGCCGAGCTGTTCGCGACCTTCGAAGAGGCGATCGCTGACCTGACCCTCGTCCACGCCGCCACGGCGCGCATGCACGGCCAGGTCAAGCCGGTCGTCGGCCCGCGCGAGGCGGTGGCGACCATGCGGCCGCGCATTGCCGCCGGCGAAAAGGTCGGCGTGGTCTTCGGGCGCGAGCGCAACGGCCTGCTGACCGAGGAGGTGGCGCTCGCTGACGCCATCCTGACCTATCCGGTCAATCCGGACTTCTCCTCGCTGAACCTCGCCCAGGCCGTGCTGGTGCTGGGCTACGAATGGTTCTCGCAGGCCCATGACGCGGCCTTGCCCTTCACGCAGATGGAGCGCTCGGAACCGGCCGAAAAAGCCCAGTTCGCGGCCTTTCACGCCATGTTCGAGCGCGAGCTCGACCGGGTCGACTTCTTCCGGCCACCGGAGAAGCGCGACAGCATGGTGGTCAACCTGCGCAATATCATCGCGCGCATGCAGCCCTCGCGACAGGATCTTGCGACCCTGCACGGGGCCATCAGCGCGATTGCCGAGGGCGCGCGGGGGCCGGCGCGCGGCGGCACGCTGACCGGCGACGGTCCGGAAGCGCTGCGCCGGGCGCTGGAGCAGGCGGCGGCCGACAAGACCGGGGCCACCGCGCCGGTGCGCGGCATTGCAAGGCTCCTGAGGCGCAACCCGACCGAAGCCGAGCGCCTTCTGTGGGAGGCGATGATGAAGGATCGGCGGTTCGCCGGCCGCGGCTTCCGGCGTGCCGTGCCGATCGGCCCGCATGTCGTCGACATCGTGTCGTTCGATCTGCGCCTCGTGCTCGACCTTGCTCCGCTCAGCGAAGGCGAGGAGGCCGCTGCAAGGCGCGCCGAGAAGCGCCAGTGGCTCAGGGAGCGCGACTATACGGTGCTGGTGCTGGAGGCGCAGGCGGTGGAGGCCGATACGGCCGCCGCGCTCGACGGGCTGGCCCAGCGGCTCGCCGCCGGCTGACGGAGCGGGAACGCCCCGGCGCGGCTCTCCGCCGGCGTTGCCGTCTTGTCAACCATGCCGGCCCGTCTTTCGCCAATCCCGACAAATTTAAGCGAATTGAGCGATCTTTCGACGACCGCATTACGAGCTTCTTAAAGGCCCGCCGCGATACCTCATCGCAGACATTCCCTTTGGTTATCGGGCGGCGAGGCTTCGCATCATGTCCATCTTGAGGTCCTGCATCGCCGCTGTCGCGCAGCGTGTGCGGACAGGCGTGCTGCCGTCCGCCGCGCTGTCCTGCCTTGGCCGTTTCCGCACCGATCGGCGCGGCAATGTCGCCATGATCTTCGCCATGTCGCTGGTTCCGATCATGGCGCTGATCGGCGCGGCGGTCGATTACAGCCGCGCCGCGGCCGCGCGCGCCAAGCTGCAGGCGGCGGTCGACGCCGCGACGCTGTCGGCAGCCCGCAATGCCGGGCGCATGACCGACGCACAGATCTCCGACGCCGTGGCCCGGGCCATCCGCGCCAACATGGAAGGCGAGAACGGCATTTCGATCGGTGCCATCCGCGTCACCAAGGTGGGCAACAGCCTGAAGGTCGACGTCGATTCCAGCATGGAGACCGCGCTCTGGAACGTCATCGGCATCAAGCAGATGGAGGTCGACGTCACCTCGCAGGCGCGCTGGAACACGCCGAACATCGAAGTCGCCCTGGTGCTCGACAATACCGGCTCGATGGCGTCGAGCGGCAAGATGACCGAGCTGAAGAAGGCCGTCCGCCAGTTCCTGACCGACATGGAGGCGATTCGGCTGACCCCGAACCAGGTGCGCATTTCCGTCGTGCCGTTCGACACCATGGTCAATATCGGCACCGGCACGGTCGGCAGAGCCTTCCGCAATTCGAACTGGATCCGTTTCGACACCAACGATCTGCCCGACAAGATGTCGACGGATTCCTATTCCTGGACGGGCTGCCTCACCGACCGCGACCAGCCGAACGATACCAACGATGCGGTGCCGACCACCGATGCGACGCGCTACCGCGCCGCCCGCTGCGCCAATGCGGGGCTCGCGCAGATGATCCCGCTGACCGCCGATTTCGACGCCGTGCGCCAGGTGGTGACGCTGATGCAGCCCTCGGGCAATACCAACATCACGATCGGCACCCAGCTCGGCCTTGCGACGCTCACCTCGCGCAACCCGTTCACCGAGACGAATGTCGATCCGAACGAGGAGACGCAGCGCTTCATGGTGCTGCTGACCGACGGCGACAATACCGAGAACCGGTTCGGCCGGTCTTCGATCGATGCGCGGACGCGCCTGGCCTGCACGGCGGTGAAGAACGAAGGCATCACCCTGTTCACCGTGCGGGTGATCGACGGCAACGAGACGCTTCTCAAGGCCTGTGCGACGCAGCCGCCGGCCGGCTCGCCGCTGCAATACTACTTTTCTGTGCGGGATGCCGCTGGAATCGGCGGCGCGTTCCGCGGCATCGCCGACATGATCACCCGCATGCGCCTGTCGATCTGACGCAAGGACCTCGCCAGGCCCGAGAGCGTATGGCGCGGCGCCGCGACGGCCGCGCCCGCGGCGGCCATCGCGGCATCGACGGGACGCGTCAGCTCGCCCGGATCTGGGCGACCGCCGTCTGCATCAGCTCTTCCATGGTCCGGCGGATCTGGTGCTCGGACTGGTTGACGCCGGCCGCATCGAAATCGGCCTTGACCTTCCGCAGCACGTCATGGTCGCCGGCTTCCTCGAAGTCCGCATTGACGACTTCCTTGGCATAGGCCTCGGCATCGGCACCGGTCTTGCCGAGCTTTTCGGCAGCCCACAGGCCGAGCAGCTTGTTGCGCCGGGCGGTCGCCTTGAAGCGCAGCTCCTCGTCGTGGGCGAACCGCTTTTCGAACTCATCCTCGCGTTTATCGAATGTGCTCATGGCGCAGGGGTCTCTTGGCTGGACATGGGTAATGGGTGCGGGGACGAACCCGACGGGCTTGCATATAGGCGTGCGCTCCCCACTTTGGCGAGAGCAAAGGCGTCGCAGGAGCGGAAATCCGAGCCGGTGGCGTCGTTGTGCTGCGCCGCACGATCGGATAGGAGAGATTGGCGGGCAAGTGTGCCTGCATCTATCGATTCCTAGCGATCGCAACCCCGCGCTCGCCCGTCCCGCTGCGGGAAACCGGCAGCCCGGAGCCCCGGAGAGAGATGGACTTCCTCAAGCCACGGTATATCCCCATGAGCCGCCGCCGCCGCATCTATGAAGGCAAGGCTAAGGTCTTGTACGAAGGGCCCGAACCCGGAACTCTGATCCAGCACTTCAAGGATGACGCCACCGCCTTCAACGCCAAGAAGCATGAGGTGATCGACGGCAAGGGCGTGCTCAACAACCGTATCTCGGAATATATCTTTCTCAAACTGAACGATATCGGCGTCCCCACCCATTTCATCCGCCGGCTCAACATGCGCGAGCAGTTGATCCGCGAAGTCGAGATCATCCCGCTCGAAGTGGTGGTGCGCAACGTCGCCGCCGGCTCGCTGTCGACCCGCCTCGGCATCGAGGAGGGCACCCAGCTGCCGCGCTCGATCATCGAATTCTACTACAAGAACGACGCGCTCAACGATCCCCTGGTGTCGGAAGAGCACATCACCGCCTTCGGCTGGGCGACGCCCCAGGAGATCGACGACATCATCGCGCTGGCGATCCGTGTCAACGACTTCCTGTCCGGCCTGTTCCTCGGCGCCGGCATCCGCCTCATCGACTTCAAGATGGAATGCGGCCGGCTGTGGGAAAACGACATGATGCGGATCGTCGTCGCTGACGAGATCTCGCCCGATTCCTGCCGGTTGTGGGACATCAAGTCGTCCGACAAGCTGGACAAGGATCGATTCCGCAAGGATATGGGCGGGCTCATCGAAGCCTATACCGAGGTTGCGCGCCGGCTCGGCGTCATGGGCGAGAACGAGCGCGCCACGGGCCCGGTCCTGGTGCAGTGACCCGGCCCGGCCGGGTCGGTTGAGAGAACGGACGGGGACCCTCCGGGTCCCCGTTGCATTGTCCGGGCCGTGGGACGGGGAGCGGCAGAGTTCGCAATGGCATTGGGTGCGCTCCGGCAGGCGATGCGGGCGGCGGCGACCGGGGCAGCCGCCTTGCTGCTGCTGGCCTCCTGCGCCTATGCACCGGTCGCGGTCGAGGGGCTTCAGCCGCCGGAGATCGGCGCCGACCGCGGCGACAGTCCCTGGATCTTCGTGCCCGTCGGCATGTGGCTGACCCGCGATACGATCGTGCCGCGCGCCGTCGGCATGTGCGAATTGCCGAGTTGCCCGACCAAGGTGGCGGTCGCCGTGTTCGAAGCGCGCGGCGCCGAGGCGCGCGGGCTCCAGCGGACCCTGCGCAACCCGTCCGAGCTCGCCAGGACTCTGGTGGCCGGCAACCAGACCCGCCGGCGGCTCGTCGCCGAATCCAACCGTTCGGTGCCGGCTGCCATTGCCGCGCGGCGCATGCCGCGACGTGTCGCGGCATGCGCCCAGCGCCTGCGCCGCCGCGGCTTCAGCGGCTTCACGCTGACCATCCGGCGGGCGGAAGGGCAGGCGCGCACGGCCCATGCGGCGGTGCTGGCGCGTCCGCAGGGCAACCGCATCAGGGTCGTGGTCGTGGTCGGCGAGCGGCCGGGAATCGTCGACACGGCGGTCAAGGCGGCGGCCGACGCCAATCTGTAGCGCGGCATGTTTCGTCGCCGGCGGGCGGCGCGCCATGAAGCGGAAACGCTCGGTCGGCACAGGTCGATGCGGCAGGGCGCGACAATGGGCCCGTTCCGGAGGCCACCGATGCGACGCGCCGCCCTCGCTCTTCTTGCCGTTCTCGGCCTGGCGGCGGCGCTGCCCGGCGGCCGGCCGGCCGGGGCGCAGCATGCGGCCATTGCGCTGTCGGGCTGGGAACGCAGCGAAGCGGCGACCGGCACCATCCATTACCGCTGTACGGCCACGGTGAATTGCGGCGAGCGCTCGACCGTCAGCTACCGCCGGCAGCCGGACGGCGCCCTGGCGAGCCTTGCGGCCTTCCGCAGCCAGAACGAGGCGGTCGACCGGAACACGATCGAGGCGAGCGGCGGGCAGATCGCCACCATCGACATCCTGGAGACCAGTGAGGGCGAGGTCGCCGGCGCCAAGGTGCAGACCGTCATCAAGGTGATCGACCACGTCTCGGGCCGGCGTGAATTCATGGCCGCGGTGCGCCTGTCGGACGGCATGCGCAGCTACAGCATCGTCTCGACGAGCGGCCAGGAGCGGATCGCGCGCGCCAATCTGCAGCTGTTCCTGCCGATCGTCATGCTCGCCGGCGAGATCGGCGGCCCCTTGCCACGGCGATGAACGGCACCGGGCGGCGGCGGAGGCGGCAGGCCCGCCGGGCCGGAACGCCCTCCACATGGAGCAGGCTCGACAGGATCGCATTGATCCCCGGCGGCTGACGGTTTAGAGGGAGCCGGTCCCGCCGCGCCGTCCATGGAGTGCCAAGCGATGAAGGCCCGCGTCACCGTCACGCTGAAGAACGGCGTCCTCGATCCCCAGGGCAAGGCGATCGAAGGCGCGCTGAAGAGCCTCGGCATCGACGGCATCGACAGCGTGCGCCAGGGCAAGGTCTTCGATCTCGACCTCGGCGGCACCGACAAGGCGGCCGCGGAGGCTGCGATCAAGGCAGCCTGCGAGAAGCTGCTGGCCAATACGGTGGTCGAGAACTACCGCGTCGAGATTCTGTGAATTGAGCCCGACCAGGGCTTTCGTGCTATTTCCTGGGCGACTCGCCCGCGCCGCTCCGCCGGCGGCCGCGGGCCCATCGGGAAGACCCGCGTGAAATCGACCCTGCTCGTCGTCATGACAGCCCTTTTGCTCGGCGCCTGCGTCCAGACGGGCGCGGGGCCGGGGACGAACCTGTTCGCGGCCGGTGGCGGCCTCGCCGAACGGCCGATCGATGGCGAGCGCTGGACCATGCGCAGCGGCATGGTGCAACGCCCGGACGGGACGGTGCAGCGGATGACGCTGCATGTCTGCCCGCGCACGGCCTGCCGCAGCCCGGCCTTCGTCGCGGTGTCCTATACGCCGGCGCGCGGTGCCATGCCGGACCGCGCGACGCTCGAGCACATCGCCACCGAGCAGATGCCCGGGCGCAACGAGATGAACGAGCTGGTCGCGGCCGCGCGCGGCGACGGCGCCGTCAACCGGATCCTGGTCAGCGAGGTCGCGACCTTCAAGGGCCGGCCGGGCATCGCCGTCGAGATCGAGCGGCGGCGCAACGGCGGCGCGCGCAGCATCTATCAGGTCGGCGGCTTCGCCTTCACCGGCAACATGATGATCTCGGTCCAATCCTTCTCCACCGACCGGTCCTTCGCGCGGCGCAATCGGGACCAGGTCCTCGATGGCATCAATGTCGGCCGAGGGCTGTGACCCACGCTTTGACGCGGGGGCGTGGGTCGGGTAGGGGTCCCGCGATGAAGGAGCCGCACCGATGAAAGCCGCCGTCGTCGTTTTCCCCGGATCGAACCGCGAGCGCGACATCGCCTATGCGCTGGAACTGACCTCCGGGGCGAAGCCCGCCATGGTCTGGCACGGCGATACGGCCCTGCCTGACGGCACCGACCTCGTGGTGCTGCCGGGCGGCTTCTCCTATGGCGACTACCTGCGCTGCGGAGCGATCGCCGCCCGCGCCGCGATCATGGACGCGGTGCGCGATCATGCAGCCCGCGGCGGGCTGGTCCTCGGCGTGTGCAACGGCTTCCAGATCCTGTGCGAAGCCGGACTGCTGCCGGGCGTGCTGATGCGCAATTCCTCGCTGAAATTCATCGCGCGGAACGTGCACCTGAAGGTCGAGCGGTCGGATACGCCGTTCACCCGCCGCTACAATGCCGGCGCGGTGATCAGCGTGCCGGTGGCCCATGGCGAGGGCAATTTCATCGCCGACGGCGAAACCCTGAAGCGGCTCGAAGGCGAGGGCCGGGTGCTGTTCCGCTATTGCGACGCCAGCGGCCGCGTCGCGCCCGAGACGAACATCAACGGCGCGATGAATGCCATTGCCGGCATCGTCTCCGAGAACGGCCGGGTGCTGGGCATGATGCCGCATCCGGAGAACCATGTGGACCCGACCGTCGGCTCCACCGACGGCCGCCCGCTGTTCGAGAGCCTTGCCCAGGCGCTGGAAGCGGCCTGAGGCGGGGATAGCCGCCGATATCGGCATGGCCGGTGCGCGGATCGGATGTTTCGCCGTTGCGAAAGCTTGCCGCGACGGTTACTTGCAACGCGAGCGGCGCGCATTCGGCAGGCGAGCGGTTTCCGGCACCGGAAGCCGTAGCGGCTGGCGAATGGGGGGCGCCTCTCGGCATCAATCAATTGCCGGTGATCGCGCGCTTGCGACATGGCCCATGTGCCCGGTGCCAGGGGCGCGCCAATGTCGCAAGCGGATCGCCGGAGAGAGGCCGCAGCGCGGGGCGTTTCGCCAGGCATTCGCGGCCGGCATCGGCGTGGCCCCGCGGTGGAAGACGGCATGACCTCGAACCAACCCAGACCTCAGGCGGAACCGAAGATCACCCCGGAGCTGGTGGCAAGCCACGGGCTCAAGCCGGACGAATACGAGCGCATCCTCGGCCTGATCGGCCGCGAGCCGACCTTCACCGAGCTCGGCATCTTCTCGGCCATGTGGAACGAGCACTGCTCCTACAAGTCGAGCCGCCTGCATCTGAAGACGCTGCCGACCAAGGCGCCCTGGGTGATCCAGGGGCCGGGCGAGAATGCCGGCGTCATCGATATCGGCGACGGCCTGGCGGCCGTGTTCAAGATGGAGAGCCACAACCATCCGAGCTATATCGAGCCCTATCAGGGCGCGGCGACCGGTGTCGGCGGCATCCTGCGCGACGTCTTCACCATGGGCGCGCGGCCGATCGCGGCCTTGAACGCGCTGCGTTTCGGCGATCCCGCCCATCCGAAGACGCGTCATCTGGTGGCCGGCGTCGTCGCCGGCGTCGGCGGCTACGGCAATTCCTTCGGCGTGCCGACGGTCGGCGGCCTGGTCGGCTTCCACACCCGCTATGACGGCAACTGCCTGGTCAACGCCATGGCGGTCGGCCTCGCCCGCACCGACGGCATCTTCTATGCCAAGGCGACCGGGATCGGCATGCCGATCGTCTATCTCGGCTCGAAGACCGGCCGCGACGGCATTCACGGCGCGACCATGGCCTCTGCCGAGTTCGGCGAGGGCGCGGAAGAGAAGCGGCCGACCGTGCAGGTCGGCGATCCCTTCGCCGAAAAGCTGCTGCTGGAGGCCTGCCTCGAGATCATGGCCAAGGACTGCGTCAACGCGATCCAGGACATGGGCGCGGCGGGCCTGACCTGCTCGGCGGTGGAAATGGGCGCCAAGGGCGACCTCGGCATCGAGCTCAACCTCGAAAACGTGCCGACCCGCGAGCCGGGCATGACGGCCTACGAGATGATGCTGTCGGAAAGCCAGGAGCGCATGCTCATGGTGCTCAAGCCCGAGAAGGAAGAGGAGGCGAAGGCCATCTTCCGCAAATGGGGCCTGGATTTCGCGGTCATCGGCCACACGACCGACACGTTGCGCTTCGTCGTCAAGCACAATGGCGAGGTGAAGGCCGACCTGCCGATCAAGGAGCTCGGCGACGAAGCCCCGCTCTACAACCGCCCGCACGTGCCGACCGCCTCGCGGCCGGTGATCGCGGCGGACAGCGTGACGCCGCCGGTCGGCACCGGCGCGGCGCTCCTGAAGCTGATCGGCACGCCCGACCTCGCGTCCAAGCGCTGGGTCTACGAGCAGTACGACTCGATCATCCTCGGCAATACCGTGCAGCGCCCGGGCGGCGACGCCGCGGTCGTGCGCGTCGAGCATGGGCCGAAGGGCCTTGCCATGACCGCCGACGTGACGCCGCGCTATTGCGAGGCCGATCCGGTCGAGGGCGGCAAGCAGGCCGTGGCGGAGGCCTATCGCAACATTTCGGCCGTTGGCGCCACGCCGCTGGCGATCACCGACAATCTCAATTTCGGCAATCCGGAGCGCCCCGAGATCATGGGCCAGCTCGTCGGCTGCATCCGCGGCATCGGCGAGGCCTGCAAGGCGCTCGACTTCCCGGTCGTGTCGGGCAATGTCTCGCTCTACAACGAGACCTTCGGCCGGGCGATCCTGCCGACCCCCACGATCGGCGCCGTCGGCGTCATCGACGACTTCAGGAAGAGCGTCACGATCGCGCCGCGCGCCGAAGGCGACGAGGTCTTCGTGCTGGGCAAGACCCAGGGCTGGCTCGGCCAGTCGGTCTATCTGCGCGAGATCCTCGGCCGGGAGGAGGGGGCGCCGCCGCCGGTCGACCTCAAGCAGGAGCGCCGCCACGGCGAATTCGTGCGCGCCCTGGCCGCCGAAGGCCTGCTGACCGCCTGCCATGACGTCTCCGACGGCGGTCTCGCGGTGGCCCTCGCCGAAATGGCCATGGCGGGCAAGACCGGCATCACCGTCGACACGGTGCCGAACGGAGTGCCCGCCCACGCCTTCTGGTTCGGCGAGGATCAGGCTCGCTACGTCCTGACGGTGAAGGCCGCCGACATCGACAAGCTCGCGGCCCGCGCCGCCGGCGCAGGTGTCATGCTGACGCGGCTTGGCCGCACCGGCGGCGGCGCGTTGACCCTCCCCGGCGAGGCTCCCATATTGCTCGAGGATTTGACCGGCAGCTTCGAGTCGTGGCTGCCCGCCTATATGGGCCAGTCGGCCTGAGGTTTGAGGGGACGCGCGATGCCGATGGCGGCCGCCGATATCGAGCAGATGATCAAGGAGGCGCTGCCTGACGCCTCCGTCGAGATCAGGGATCTCGCCGGTGACGGCGACCATTACGCCGCCACGGTGATCTCCGAGAGCTTCCGCGGCAAGTCGCGCGTGCAGCAGCACCAGATCGTCTATGCGGCCCTCAAGGGCAAGATGGGTGGGACCCTGCATGCCCTTGCGCTGACGACCGGCGCCCCCAATTGATTCGCATCAGCCTCACGCCAAGCGAGAGAGAGACATGAGCACCGAGACGCAGACCAATCCCGCCCATGCCAAGATCGAGGCGGAAATCGCTTCGAGCGACGTCGTGCTGTTCATGAAGGGAACGCCGCAGTTTCCCATGTGCGGCTTTTCCGGCCAGGTCGTGCAGATCCTCGACTATCTCGGCGTGCCGTTCAAAGGCGTGAACGTCCTGGATTCCGACGAGATCCGTCAGGGCATCAAGGACTATTCCAACTGGCCGACCATTCCGCAGCTCTACGTCAAGAACGAGTTCATTGGCGGCTGCGACATCACCCGCGAAATGTTCCAGTCGGGCGAACTGCTCGAACTGATGAAGGCGAAGGGCATCCAGGTTCGCGAGGCGGCCCAGTAAGGCCGCGCGGCGGGTCTATTTTCTCTCGCGTTTTCAACGGCTTGCAGCGCCCTTGCGGCGCTGCTGGCGCAACTGCCCAGAAGTTGCCACAATCGGTTGCGACACGAGCGACAGGATCGGTTTGACCTTCGGTCGATTTGACCGCTCCGTCGCGCGCCGCTGGTCGGCGCTTCCCAAGCCCATGATCGCGCCCGGCTCCTTGCGCCCGGTGCGGTCGTAAGCCTCAAGAGCGCCCGACACATCATGACGCCAACCCTGTTTCGCAGCCATGTCGTCGCCGTGACCCTCGGCCTTTCGCTCGGGACCGGCTCGGCGGCGCTGGCGCAGCAGGGCCTTGGCCTCCGCGGCGGCCAGGCGACGGCATCCGACCGCCCGCTCAATCTTCTGCCGCCGAACGGCCCGGCCGCGCTGCATCGCCAGGCGCCGGCTGCGGCCCCTTCCAGCACCGATGGCGAACTGCAGCGGGAAACCGCGCTGCTGGCCGCGCCGCTGCCCCTGCCGCGCCCGCCCGGCGCGCCGCGTGCCGCGCGGCGCCCGCCGCCGCGCCGGTGCCGATGCCCAATCCGGCGGCCGTTTCCAGCCATGCCGCGACCGCTCCGGCAGGCCCCGCGCCGGTGCTCGCCTCTCATGGCAGCGCGACCACCATGGTCATTCCGGCATCTCCGGCCGGTGCCTTGAACAACCCCGTTCCGCCGGCGGTCATCTCGACCCCGACGCCGGCGCGTGGGCCGGTGCTCGCCGCCCTGCCGCCGCAAGGCGGACCGCAGGACTGGCCGCGCTTCCTGCCGGGGACGCCGGGCGTCGAGCGCAATACCGGCATGGCCGGCGAACGGGTCATGCCCGATCCGGGCGTGCCGCTCGCCTGCCTGCCGGTGCCGGTGCGGCGCGCGCTGAACGACGTCGCGATGCGTTTCGGGCCGATCCTGGTGCGCTCGACCCACCGCGGCAACGGCCGCTTCGTGCGTACCAACGACTGGCGCGGCTCCTACCACCGCGATTGCCGCGCGGCGGATTTCCGCGTCAGCGGCAATGGCGCGGCGGTCATCGCCTTCCTGCGCGCGCGCCCCGATCTCGGCGGCGTCAAGCGCTATCGCAACGGCCTCATCCACATCGACGACGGCCCGCGCCGCTCCTGGTAGGCGAGAGCCGCCGGCAGCGCCGATCGGGCTTTGATCCATCACTTGGCGTGATCGACCGATCAGATCACTCCATTTGCATGGGCCGCCGTTCCAGCCCAACCTTCGACCTCCTGACAGGAGGTTTCCATGTTGCTGATCGGCATGCTCGACAGTCCCTATGTGCGCCGCGCGGCGATCGCGGCCACCGTTCTCGGTGTCGCCTTCGAACACCAGTCGGTTTCGGTGTTCCGGCACATGGACCGCTTCCGGGCCATCAATCCGCTCGTCAAGGCACCGTCGCTGGTGACCGACGACGGCACGGTGCTGATGGAATCGCAGCTGATCATCACGCATTTCGAGGACATTGCCGGCCGCTCGCTGCGGCCGCAGGCTGCCGCGGCGCGGGTCGCGGACCTGCGCGCCACGGGCCTTGCCATCGTCACCTGCGAGAAGGCCATCAGCATCGAGTACGAGCGCAAGCGCCCGGAAGCCTTCCACTACCAGCCCTGGCTCGACCGTGTGCGCGAGCAGCTTTTCGAGGCGCTCGGGGCGCTCGACACGGTGGCTGCGGAGCGCTGGGCGAACGGTCCGGAGCCGTGGACGCACGGCAGCATCGGCGCGGCCGTCGCCTGGGGCTTCATCCGCTTCACCATTCCGGACGCGGTGCCCGTCCACGCCTTTCCGGCGCTCGCAGCCCATGCGGCGCGCTGCGAGGGAACGGAGGTCTTCAAGCATTGGCCGATCGACCGCGAGAGCCCCTGAGGGCTCGCACCGGGCCGGCCTGTTTCCGCCGTCTCGACAGCAGGCCGCAAACGAAAAAGGCCGCCCGAAGGCGGCCTTTGATGGCTGGCAGTGGAATGCCGGTCAGCGCGAATAGAATTCGACGACCAGCGAGGGTTCCATCTGGACCGCATAGGGCACTTCCGACAGGGTCGGGATGCGCGCCAGCTTGGCGGTCATCTTGCCGTGGTCGGCATCGATGTAGTCGGGCACGTCACGCTCGCCGGACTGCGAGGCTTCGAGCACGAGGACGAGCTGGCGCGAGGCTTCCTTGACCTCGATCACGTCGCCGACACGCACCCGGTAGGACGGGATGTTGACGCGGCGACCGTTGACCTTGATGTGGCCGTGGTTGACGAACTGGCGGGCGGCGAACACCGTCGGGACGAACTTCGCGCGATAGACGACGGCGTCGAGGCGGCGCTCCAAGAGGCCGATCAGGTTCTCACCGGTATCGCCCTTCACCCGGACGGCCTCGGTGTAGATCGCGTGGAACTGCTTCTCGGAAATGTTGCCGTAATAGCCCTTCAGCTTCTGCTTGGCCTTCAGCTGGGTGCCGAAGTCCGAGAGCTTGCTCTTGCGGCGCTGGCCATGCTGGCCGGGGCCATATTCGCGGCGGTTGACCGGGCTCTTCGGACGACCCCAGATGTTCTGCCCCATCCGGCGGTCGATTTTGTATTTGGCTGCATGACGCTTCGACATCGCGTGTCCCTTGTCGTTGTTGGTCGATAGGAGACGCGCCCTCCTCTTGTCCCCGGGGTCACCGGAAACACGACAGACCAGGCGGTAAGGCCCGATCGCGGGTGCGCACAATCCCCACGGGTCGCCTGACGACGATCCGTCGAGAAGCGGCGTCCTTACAGAGGAGCGCTGCTCATGTCAATGAAGCGGCAGCGGTTCCACGCCGGTTTCGGCAAAACCATAGCCGCAAAAGACCGGCGCCAGCGCCGCCCGCGCCTTGCCGCCGGTGAGCAGTGCCAGACTTGCCGGCATTTCGGCCGTGGGCCGGGCCGGTCCGAGAATCTGCACCACCCGGCGGGCGATGGCCGGAGCGGGATCGATCCAGGTCACCGGGAAGGGCGCCAGCCGCCGGAACGTCTCCATCAGCAGCGGGTAGTGCGTGCAGGCGAGCACGATCGTGTCGGTGCGCCGGCCGCGGTTCTCGACGAAGCAGGGGGCGATCTCGGCCGCGATCGCCGCCTCGTCCGTCCGTTCGCCGCGCATCACCGCTTCGGCGAGGCTTGCAAGATGCACAGAGCCGACGAGATTGATGTCGCAGCCCTGGCCGAATTCCGCGATGAGCGCGTGGGTGTAGTCGCGGGCCACCGTGCCGGGCGTGGCGAGCACGCTGACCATCCGCGAGACGGACTGCTCGCAGGCCGGCTTGATCGCGGGCACCGTGCCGACGAAGGGCAGGGCGAAGTGCCGGCGCAGATGCGGCATGACCAAGGTCGAGGCCGTGTTGCAGGCGATCACCACGCAGTCCGGGCGGTGCGCGGCGACCAGCCGCTCCATGACCGCGAGCACGCGGGCGATCACCTCCGTCTCGTCGCGCCGACCATAGGGGAAGGCGGCATCGTCGGCGCAGTAGACGAAGCGGGCATCGGGCCTCAGCCGCGCGATCTCGCGCTGCACGGTCAGGCCGCCCAGGCCTGAATCGAACACCAGGATGGTCGGCACGCGGGTGGCGAGGTCGGCGCTGGGTTTGACCTGATGGCGCATGCCGGCGAAGGGGTCGAAGGAGCTCGGCTCGAAGGTGATACGCATGACGAACCTTCACAAGCGACAATTGGCCGGATCTTGGTCGAAAAGCGTTAACTTTTCGCCAGCGCCCAGCCTGGCGCCGCTGTTGCGCCGCAGGCCGGGCGGCGAGCGCCGGCATCGCAGCTGCGCGCCATCGCGGCGTTGACGGGAAAGGGCGATCCCGGTCACCTATCGCAGGAGACGACAAAGGCGCCGGCAGGCCGGCGGCCGCCCGGGAGGACCTCATGCATCAGACGCCGAAGCCCTATACGCTCGCCGAACGGCTGCGCGCCGGCGACAGCCTGTTCACCGCCTGGCTCGGCATGCCGGAGCCGCTGATCGCCGACGCCATCGCCCGCGAGGGCTTCGACGCCGTCACCTTCGATATGCAGCATTCCTCGATCGACCTGATGAGCGCGATCCGCGGCATCAGCGCGGTCAACCACGCCGGCAAGCCGGCTGGCGTGCGTGTCGCGCTCGAGGATTTCGGCGGCGCGGCGCGCCTGCTCGATGTCGGCGCGGAGATCATCATTGCGCCGATGATCAACTCGGCCGCGGATGCGAAGCGCCTTGCCTCGGCGACCAAATATCCGCCGCTTGGCGACCGCTCCTGGGGCGGCAACCGCTTCCAGCAGCTCACCGGCCTCGGCCCGCAGGACTACCTGCAGAAGGCCAATACGATGACGGTGACGCTGGCCATGATCGAGACCCGCGCCGCGCTCGCCGCGGTCGACGAGATCCTCGCCGTGCCCGGCATCGACGGCGTCTTCGCCGGCCCGTCGGATCTCTCGATCACGCTGCTGAACGGCGCCAAGCTCGACCCGAACAACCAGGTGGTGGCCGAGGCCTTCGAGACGGTGATGAAGGCTGCCAAGCGCGCGGGCAAGCTGACCGGCTGCTACGCGCCGAGCCCGGAACGGGCCAAGGAGCTCGCGAGCCAGGGCTGGGGCTTCATCTCACTGGTGAACGATGCGCTCATCGTGCGCAACGGCGCGCAGGCGGCGCTCAAGGTGGTGCGCGGCTGAACGCGCGGCGAGGCGGCCGTGCCTCCCGGCGCGGCCTGCCGAACCTAGCCCAGCGTCTTCATGAAGCCGGCGAAGCGCATCAGCCCTTCCGGCCAGGGACCGTGGCCGGAAGCGGTATTGATGTGGCCGGCCTCGCCCGCGTCCGACACGGCCGACCCCCAGGCATAACCGAAATCCTCGGCCCGCTCGAAGCTGCAGTGCGGGTCGTTGCGGCTCGCGATCAGCACCGAGGGGAAGGGCAGCGGCTCGCGCGGGATCGGCGCGAAGGCGCGGTCGATGGCCGGGATGTCGGTGCCTTCCTCGATGTCGGGCATGCTCACCAGGAAGCCGCCGCGGACGACGCCGCGCGGCAAGATCGGCGCGGCATGGGCGACGGTGATGACGCCGAGCGAATGGGCGACCAGCACCACCGGGCGCGTGCAGGAGGCGACCGCGGTCGCCAGCTTGTCGACCCAGAGCCGCTTGTCGGGCTTGTGCCAGTCGCCGAGATCGACCCGGCGAGCGGTGGGAAGCTTGGCCTCCCAGCGCGACTGCCAGTGGTCCTCGCCGGAATTGGTATAGCCGGGAACGATCAGGATATCGGCGTCCGCGGTGCGCATGGCGTCAGCTCGCCCCGAACACGCGGGCGAAGATCGTGTCGACATGCTTCAGGTGGTAGCCGAGATCGAACTTCTCCTCGAGCTCGGCCTCGCTCAGCGCCTTGCGGACGTCGGCATCGGCCTTGAGCAGCGTCAGGAACTCGCCTTCGCCGCGCCAGACCGGCATGGCATTGCGCTGGACCAGCCGGTAGGCATCCTCGCGCGACACGCCCTTCTGGGTCAGCGCCAGCAGCACCCGCTGGGAATGGACGAGACCGCCCAGCCGGTCGAGGTTCTTCTGCATGTTGGCGGGATAGACCATCAGCTTGTCGATGACGCCGGTCAGGCGCACCAGCGCGAAGTCGAGGGTGACGGTGGCGTCCGGGCCGATCATGCGCTCGACCGAGGAGTGGGAAATGTCGCGTTCGTGCCAGAGCGCGACATTCTCCATGGCCGGCAGGGCCATGCCGCGCACCAGGCGGGCGAGGCCGGTGAGATTTTCGGTCAGCACCGGGTTGCGCTTGTGGGGCATGGCCGACGAGCCCTTCTGGCCCTCGGAGAAGAACTCCTCGGCCTCCAGCACCTCCGAGCGCTGCAGGTGGCGGATCTCGGTGGCGAGGCGCTCGACCGAGGAGGCGACGACGCCGAGGGTGGCGAAGAACATGGCGTGCCGGTCACGCGGAATGACCTGCGTCGAGATCGGCTCGACCTTCAGGCCCATGGCGCGCGCGACATGCTCTTCGACGCGCGGATCGATCTGCGCGAAGGTGCCGACGGCACCGGAGATCGCGCAGGTGCGCACCTCCTCGCGCGCCGCTTCAAGCCGCTGCAGCGCGCGGTCGAATTCAGCATAGGCCTGCGCCAGCTTCAGGCCGAACGTGGTCGGCTCGGCGTGGATGCCGTGGGAGCGGCCGATGGTGGGGGTCAGCTTGTGCTCGAAGGCGCGCCGCTTCAGCGCCGCGAGCAGCGCCTTCGTATCGGCGATGAGCAGGTCCGCCGCGCGGACGAGCTGGACGTTGAGGCAGGTGTCCAGCACATCGGACGAGGTCATGCCCTGGTGCACGAAGCGCGAATCCGGCCCGATGAATTCGCCGAGATGGGTGAGGAAGGCGATGACGTCGTGCTTGACCTCGCGCTCGATCGCGTCGATGCGCTCGACGTCGAAGGTCACGTCCTTGGCGCGCGCCCAGATATTGGCCGCGGCCTCCTTGGGGATGACGCCGATCTCGGCGAGCGCGTCGCAGGCATGGGCCTCGATCTCGAACCAGATGCGGAACTTGGTCTGCGGATCCCAGATGGCGGTCATCTCGGGACGGGAATAGCGCGGGATCATCGCGGGCAGCCTTGCGCGGAGAGGGGATGGCCGGGGCTTAGCAGGCCGGGGGGCGAACTGCAATGAAACCGCGCCGATCGCGTTTTTTTGTGTCGGTTGCGTCCGGTCCCGGAAACGGGGGCGGCGGGCCTATACGCGGCGCTGCGATCGCCAGAACAGGGCTGCGACCATGACCGGTATCAGCGCGCCCCAGGGCCACCAGAGGCGGAATGCCGTGGTGACATAGAGCGAGAAGGCATGCGCCAGGCCCAGCACGTGCTGCCAGAGCGTCAGGTCGCCGTCGAGATCCTCGGCCATGACCAGCGAGCGGGAATGGATGGCGAAGACAATGCCGGGCGCGATCAGCATGGTCAGCGCGGCGCCGATCAGCGCAACCCCGAGCCAGAGCGCCAGCGGCGTGGCGGCGAAGCGGCTTCGGAGGCTCTCCAGCAGCCGCCAGAACAGCATCATGCCCGGCCAGAGCGGCAGGGCCTGCAGACAGACGACCGAAAGGCTGCGCCAGGACGGGGCATGGCCGGCACGGATCGACAGGGCGGCCGCCGCGCCGAGCGCCACGAGCGCGATCCAGAAGCCCGCGGTGAAGGCGCGCATCCAGGGGCCGTCGCTGCGCCGCGGAGCCGGTTTTGGTGCGGACGCCTTGGCCGGCTTGGCCGCCTGCGCGGCGGTCTTGCGCGGTGCGCGCGGCCGTTTCGGCCGGGGCGCCGACGCCTCGCTGCCTGCTGCATCGCCGTTGCGTTCGATCGTCAGAGCCGCTTTCGTGACCATGCCGGCAGTCTAGCCGCCAGCCGTTGACGGGGTCTAAAGGGACAGGTCACACCATGGTGCCGCGGGCCTGTTCGGCCGCCGCCCGGATCGCCGCGATCCGCGCCGCATAGCCGGCCGCGCCGCCCTTGAACACGGCGGAGCCCGCGACCAGCACGTCGGCGCCGGCGGCGGCGACCGAGGGCGCGGTCTCGGGCGTGATGCCGCCGTCGATCTCGATGACGATGTCGCGCCCGGCGATCATCTGGCGGAGCTGCGCGACCTTCGCCACCTGCGAGGCGATGAAGGCCTGGCCGCCGAAGCCCGGATTGACGGTCATGACCAGGATCAGGTCGGTGAGGTCGAGGACATGCTCGACGACATTGGCCGGGGTTGCCGGATTGAGCGACACGCCCGCCTTCTTGCCGAGCGCGCGGATGGTCTGCAGGGAACGGTGCAGGTGCGGCCCGGCCTCGGCATGGACGGTGATGATGTCCGAACCGGCTTTGGCGAAGGCTTCGAGATAAGGATCGGCCGGCTGGATCATCAGGTGCACGTCGAACACCTTGCCGCTGTGCGGGCGCATTGCCTTGATCACATCGGGGCCGAAGGAAATGTTCGGCACGAAATGGCCGTCCATCACGTCGAGATGGAGCCAGTCGGCCCCGGCGGCGTCGACCGCGCGCACTTCCTCGCCGAGCCTGGCGAAGTCGGCGGCAAGGATCGAAGGGGCGATCAGGATCGGTTTCATGGTCGGGCTCTCCCAAGTCGCCCCGCCGGTACCATGCCTGAAGGTGCGCGGGCAATGAGAAGCAGGCCTGCGCTTGTCTGATGCAGGGCGAACCGGCAGTGTGGCGCCGCATTGCAATGATGGGCCGCCCATGACTGAAATCCACGACGTTCTGGTTCTCGGCGCCGGCATGGTCGGCGCTTCGGCGGCGCTTGAGGCGCGCCGCCGCGGCCTGTCCACCGTGCTGGTCGACCGGCGTGGGGCCGGCGAGGAAACGAGCTACGGCAATGCGGGCGTGGTCGACGGCGGCAATCTCTATCCGGTCGCCATGCCGCGCGATCTGCCGAGCCTGTTCAAGCATGCCCTGAACCGCGAGGCGGCCTCGCATTATCACCCGAGCGCCCTGCCGCGCGTCGCCAGCTGGATGTTCGACTACTGGCGCTGGTCGGCTCCCGACAAGCTGGAGGAGACCGCCCGCGTCATGCGGCCGTTCTTCGCCGAGGCGGTGCCGAGCCACCGGGAATTCGCCAAGCTCGCCGGCGCCGAGCGCTATTTCCGCCAGGACGGCTGGCTGGAGCTCTACCGCACCCAGCGGAGCCTCGACGGCCAGGCGCGGCGCCAGCGGCTCGCCCGCGAATATGGCCTGCGCAGCGTGACGCTCAGCAAGGGCGAGACGCTGGAACTGGAGCCGCATCTGAAGGGCAATTTTGCCGGGGCGATCTGGCAGCAGGACGCCGACACCGTGTCGAGCCCGGGCGGCGTGACCAAGGCCTATGCGGAGGCCTTCGTCGCGGCCGGCGGCCGTT
Source organism: bacterium YEK0313 (assembly GCA_000751295.2). Classification (NCBI taxonomy): domain Bacteria; species bacterium YEK0313. The sequence continues at coordinate 4,249,609 of CCMO02000001.1, read as the reverse complement.
TCGCCAAGGGCGATGCCATGACGCTCGCCAAGGTGCCGGAGGGCTTTGCCGTCGAGACCGAGGAAGGGCGCCTTCTCGCACGCCAGGTCGTGGTGGCGCTGGGCATCTGGTCCGCCGATCTCATTGCGAAATTCGGCTATTCGGTGCCGCTCACCGCCAAGCGCGGCTATCACCGGCACTACCAGCCGAAGGGCAATGCCTTCCTCACACGCCAGGTCTGCGACGAGGATGTCGGCTATTGCCTGTGCCCGATGGAACAGGGCATCCGCCTGACGACCGGCATCGAGATCGCGATGCCCGACGCGCCGAAGACCCCGGTGCAGCTCGAGCGGGCGCTGCGCGCGGCGGGCGACCTGTTCGACCTCGGCGAGCCGGTGGAGGCCGAACCCTGGATGGGCCGCCGGCCGGCGACGCCGGATTCGCGGCCGGTGATCGGAGCGGCGCCCCGCCACGAAGGCCTGTGGTTCGCCTTCGGCCACGGCCATTGGGGTTTCACGCTGGGGCCGGCGACCGCCAAGGCGCTGCTGGCGGCGATGGCCGGCGAGACGCCGCGCATCGATCTCAAGCCCTACCGCATCGAGCGTTTCGGCTGAGCCGGCGCGCGGGAACGCGGCGTCGGGCTCCGCGCAAAGCGCCGTGCATCCGTAGGCTGGAGGCCGCGGCGGGATGGATCATCTCTGCCTGGATGCTAGGCCGACAGATCGACGATCCGGCCGGGGCCGGCGGCGGGCTTCGGGCCGAATTGCGGGGCGGCCGCCTCGGCGACGGCCTCCGGATGAGCGACGAGCGCATCGAAGGCTGCTTCGGGCATGACGGCACGCCCGACGCTCACCGCCAGCCGGTCGGCAATGGCGGGGTCGTTGGTCGGATTCTGCGGATCGAGCCCGCGCCGGGCAAAGCTTGCATCCTCGCTGGTGACGCAGACAAATCCGTTGATGACCGGGATCATGGCGACACGCTCCCACATGTGACCTGCCATTCTAGACGCCCGGTCGGCCACAGGCGTTAAGGCCGGCCGGCGAATGCCGGCGATGGTGAATGGTTTCTTGTCCGCTTCGATCAGCTTGCGCCAATCGCAGCGATCAGTGCCCGGGCATCGCCGAACAGCGCATTGGAGCCGAGCAGGCGCTGGCTGCTGCCGGTGCCGGCGACCAGGGCCGGTACGCCGCGGGCGCCGAAGGCCGCCATCATCCGCTGCGCGGCGCCGGTGCGCTGCCGCACCGCATCGACGAGCGCCGGGTCGGCCGCGGTGAGCCGGTCCGCCGCCTCGGCCAGGCCGGCCTCGCGCAGGACGGCGGCGACGCCGGCCGCCGAGACGATGTCGCGCCCGCCGTCGTAGCGCGCCGACTGGAGCGTGGCGAGGGCATCGAGCTCGGCCTCCGGCCGGCTGAGATGCACGGCGGTGAGGCCGGCCGTGGCGGCTGCCGAATCGAACCGCTGACCCGGCGCGCTGAGCACCTTCAGGCGGTAGGCCTCGCTGAAAGGCTGGCCGGTGATCTGGGCGATGCGCTGGTCGTTCGACCAGGCATAGGCGGCAAAGTCCGCATCCATTGGCCGCGCTCCGGCGCCGGAGAACAGGCCGGTCGGCGCGGGCACGACCGCAATGCCGGGCGCGCGGGCCAACTGGCGGATGACGGGCGAGGCGCCGTAGCACCAGCCGCAGAGCGGGTCGAACAGGTAGGTGACGGTGATTGGATCGCTCATGGCTCAGCCGGCAGGTTCGGGGGCGGGCGCACGGGTCCGGCGATAGGACGGGCAGGGCACCGCCGGTTGCGGCGCTTGCCGCGGCGGTTTCGCCCCGGTCCGGCATGTTCACGGCCGATCACGCCTGTGCGAGCGGCCGAAGTCAATGCTTCCGATCGGGCGCGCGGGGCGATAGACGAGAGGGCGCCCGCCACGGAAGTCTTCCGTGGCGACGGTTTCCTGGCGCGCGGCGGACCCTTGATGCCCGATGTGACCCTTACCGCGGCCCTGCTTGCGGGCCTCGTCAGCTTCCTGTCGCCTTGCGTCCTGCCGCTGGTGCCGCCTTATCTCGTCTATCTGACCGGCGCGACGCTCGACGACCTCGCCGAGGTCGATACCGGCAAGGCCCTGGTGAAGCGCGCGGTCTCGCTCGCGCTGGTCTTCGTTGCCGGCTTCACCACCGTCTTCGTGCTGCTCGGCGCCTCGGCTTCGGTGCTCGGCCAGGTGCTCAGGATCCATTCCGGCACCTTTGCCACCATTGCCGGCATCGCCATCATCATCATGGGCCTGCATTTCCTCGGGCTGTTCCGCATCCCCTTGCTCTACCGGCAGGCCAAGGTCGATGTCGCGCCGCGTGCGGGTCCGCTCGGGGCCTATGTGATGGGGCTCGCCTTCGCCTTCGGCTGGACGCCGTGCATCGGGCCGGTTCTGGCGGCGATCCTCGCCGTCGCCGCCTCGGAAATGACCGTCCATCGCGGCGCGCTGCTGCTGGCGGTCTATTCGCTGGGGCTCGGCATTCCTTTCGTGCTGGCCGCGCTCGCCATCCGCCGCTTCCTCGCCTTCGCCTCGGCGGTCAAGAAGCGGCTGCGGGCGATCGAGATGGCCATGGGCGGGCTGCTGGTCGCGACCGGCATCGCCTTCCTGACCGGCGGCATGGCGACCGCCGCCTACTGGCTTCTGGAAACCTTCCCGGCGCTCGCCGCTTTCGGTTAGGCGTGGATGGCGAATGGCGAAGAGGGGAAGGGGCGCCCCGTCTTTGCGGGAGTGCACAAAGTCCGTAGGGCCTCCCCCATTCGTTATTCGCCGCTCGCCATTCGCCCGAGAAAAAACCCCGCCCGGATCGCTCCGGACGGGGTCTCGTCCCCCTCAGGACGGGGAGCCCTTCGGGCCCCGGATTTCATCGGTTCATTCAGTTCTCGACATAGGTGATCTTGCCGTCCGGCTGACGCCGCCAGGTATAGGTGACGTAGTCCGCGCGGGTGATGTCACCCTTCTTGTCGTAGGAGATGTCGCCGATCACGGTCTTGAACACGACGCCCGAGCGCATGTGTTCGGCGATCTTGCGCGGGTCGAGCGAGTTGGTGGCGATCGCCGCCTGCTGGAAGATCTGGACCGCGGCATAGCTGTAGAGCGTATAGGCCTGCGGGTCGAACCGGCGCTGGGTGCGGAAGCGCTCGACGATGGCGGCGGCTTCCGGGCGGTTGCGCGGGTCGGGCGGGAAGGTCATCAGCGTGCCTTCGGCGCCGGGGCCGGCAATGGCGGCGAATTCGTTGTCGGCAATGCCGTCGCCGGACATGAGCGGCGCCTGGACGCCCTGGTCGCGCATCTGGCGGACGATCAGGCCGCCCTCGGTGTGCAGGCCGCCCCAGTAGACGATGTCGACGCCGGCTGCCTTCAGCTTGGAGATCAGCGCCGAGAAGTCCTTCTCGCCGGTGTTGACGCCTTCGTAGATGACCTCGCGCAGGCCGGCGGCGCGCAGCGCCTTCTGCGTCTCGTCGGCAAGGCCTTTGCCGTAGGTCGTCTTGTCGTGGACGATGGCGATCTTCTTGTCGCGATAGTGCTGGGCGAGATAGGCGCCGGCGACGGCACCCTGCTGGTCGTCGCGGCCGCAGGTGCGGAAGGCGTTCCACTGGCCGCGCTCGGTGACGCGCGGATTGGTGGCGGCTGGAGTGATGTAGACCGCGCCGTTCTCGGCATAGACTTCCGAAGCGGGCAGGGTGACGCCCGAGTTGAAGTGGCCGACGACGAAGCGGACGCCGTCACCGGCGAACTTGTTGGCGACGTTGACGCCTTGCCTCGGATCGCCGGCATCGTCGCCGACCGACAGCACGATGCGCTGGCCGAGGATGCCGCCCGCCGCATTGATGTCCTCGACCGCCTGTTCGACGCCGTTGCGCAGCTGCGCGCCGAAGGCGGCGCTGGATCCGGTCATCGGCCCGGCCACACCGAGACGGATCTGGGCCTGGGCGGGAACCGCCAGGGCCAGACCCAGACCGAGCGTCAGCCCGGCAAGCAACTTTTTGGTCATCTCTCATCCTTCCCTTGAGAAGAGCAGAAGCTTTGCAGGTGTCCTTATCGCGGGCAGCCCATTGCCCTTGGTCCGATCGAACACTCTTTCTTGGGCCTTGTCAGCCGCTTGTTGGTGTTCCTCGACGCCATCAGGAACTTCCCGGACGGGAAGACAGAGGTTCCGGCCGCTTCGCCCAGGACAGGGGGCCGGTACGTTGGTAGAGCCACCAGTATTGCGTGGTCATCTGGCGCGCCCGGGCGGCCCGCCAGGCGGCGGTGCCGATCAGCAGCAGCACGATGGTATCGACAAGGTAATAGTGCGGCGAGAACAGCGTGCCCTCGAACAGGGCGAAATGGATGAAGCGCACGCCGCAGCCGAGAAGAACGAGATAGGCCCAGGTCTGCGGCAGCCCGCGCCAGGTCTCGGCGCATGCCGAGCCGGTCATCCAGGCGGCCCAGCCGCCCATCAGCACGGTGACCATCAGGAACAGCCAGATCGAGGGTTCCTCGTAGAGAATGCCCTGCATCAGTGCCGACCTCCCTCGAGATAGGCCGCGCGCACTTCCTCGCGCGCCAGGAGCTCGGCGCCGGAGCCCGACATGGTGATGGTGCCGTTGACCATGACGTAGCCGCGATGGGCGAGCTTCAGCGCGTGATAGGCATTCTGCTCGACCAGGAAGACGGTGAGGCCTTCGGTGCGGTTGAGCTCGCGGATGGCGTTGAAGATGCCCGCGACGATCAGGGGCGCGAGGCCGAGCGAGGGCTCGTCGAGCAGGAGCAGCTTCGGCTGGCTCATCAGCGCCCGGGCGATCGCCAGCATCTGCTGCTCGCCGCCGGACAGCGTGCCGCCGCGCTGGTCGCGCCGCTCCTTGAGCCGCGGGAACAGGGCGAAGACCTTGTCGAGATCGTCGGCGAAATGGGCCGGGTCGGTCAGCGAGGCGCCCATCTGCAGGTTTTCGTAGACGGTCATGCGCGCGAAGATGCGCCGGCCTTCGGGCGACTGGGCGATGCGCCGGCGCATGATCTGGTGCGTCGGCATGCGGGTGATGTCGACGCCGTCATAGACCACCGTGCCGCGCCGGGCCTGCGGGCTGCCGCAGATGGTCATCATCAGCGTCGACTTGCCCGCGCCGTTGGCGCCGATCAGCGTGACGATCTCGCCGGCGCCGACATCGACGTCGACGCCCTTCAGGGCCTGGATCGCGCCGTAATAGGTTTCGACGCCACGCACCGAAAGGAGGGCGGTCATAGGCCGACCTCCGCCTCGACCTTGTCGACGTCGCGGTCGTCGACGCCGAGATAGGCGGCGATCACCTTGGGATCCTCGCGGACCGCCGCCGGCGACCCGTCGGAAATCTTCCGGCCGTAGTCGAGCACGACGATATGGTCGGAGATCTCCATCACCACGCTCATGTCGTGCTCGATCAGCAGCAGCGAGGTGCCGTGCTCCTGGCGGATGAAGCGCAGCAGCGTGTTCAGCTCGAGCGACTCGCGCGGATTGAGGCCGGCGGCCGGCTCGTCGAGGCAGAGCAGCACCGGATCGGTGCACATGGCGCGGGCGATCTCCAGGCGTCGCTGGTCGCCGTAGGGCAGGTCGCCCGCGGGATCGTCGGCGCGCTGGGTCAGGCCCGTGCGCTCCAGCCAGTAGGCGGCCTTGTCGATCGCCTGCCTTTCCGCGCGGCCATAGCTCGGCAGGCCCAGAATGCCGCCGATCGAAAAGAGCGAGGCGCGCATCAGCGGGTTGTGCTGGGCGACCAGCAGGTTTTCCAGCACCGTCATGCCCGAGAACAGACGGATGTTCTGGAAGGTGCGCGCGACCTTGGCTGTGCGCGAGATCATGAAGTCGGGCATCTGTTCCAGCAGGAAGTCGCCGGCGCCCGGATGCTTCAGGGTGATCCTGCCCTCGGTCGGCTTGTAGAAGCCGGTGATGCAGTTGAACACCGTCGTCTTGCCGGCGCCGTTCGGGCCGATCACGGCGGTGATGTCGCCGCGCCGGGCGGCGAAGGACAGGTCGCCGATGGCGGTCAGGCCGCCGAAGCGCATGGTCAGGTGTTCGACGACCAGGATCGGATCGACGGCGCGCGGCGCGTCCGAAGCGGGATCGCCGCCCATGACAGTCTCTGGACCGCTCATCCGTGTCCTTCCTTGACGAGATCGCCCGAGATTGCGCGGCGGTTCTTCAGGAAGGCGGTCGGCATGCGCGTCGAGACGAAGCCGCGGGGCTTCCAGACCATGATGGCGACCATGGCGAGGCCGAAGATCAGCATGCGGTATTGCACCGGATCGAAGTCGTTGCCGAAGATGGCCTTCATCCAGTCGAGCTCGCGCAGCAGCTCGGTGCCGCCGATCATCACGATGGCGGCCACCGCCGTGCCGATCAGCGAGCCCATGCCGCCGAGCACGACGATGGCGAGAATGGTCGCCGATTCCAGGAAGGTGAAGCTTTCGGGCGAGATGAAGCCCTGCCGGGCGGCGAAGAACGAGCCGGCGAAGCCGCCGAACATGGCGCCGATGGCGAAGGCGGTGAGCTTGGTGTTGACGGTGTTGATGCCGAGCGAACGGCAGGCGATCTCGTCCTCGCGGAGTGCTTCCCAGGCACGGCCGACCGGCAGGCGGCGCAGCCGCGCCGACACCCAGGCGGTGAGCAGAGCGAGGCACAGGATGACGTAGTAGAGGAAGAGGGTGCGGTGGATGGGCGTGAACTCGAAGCCGAAGGTCGCCGCAAATCCGGTGTCGGAGGCGTTGAAGGGAATGCCAAAGAAGGACGGCCGCGGGATGCTGGAAATGCCCTCGTAGCCGTTCGAGAAATCCTTCCAGTTGATCAGCACCATCCGGATGATCTCGCCGAAGGCGAGCGTGACGATGGCGAGATAGTCGCCGCGCAGGCGCAGCACCGGAAAGCCGAGGATGATGCCCCAGAAGGCGGCGAGCATGCCGGCAATGGGCAGGCAGATCCAGAACGCCCAGACGCCGAGCTGCGGGACGGTCGCGGGAATGATCTGGGTCGCCAGCAGCGCATAGGCGTAGGCGCCGACCGCGTAGAAGGCGACATAGCCGAGGTCGAGCAGGCCGGCGAGGCCGACGACGATGTTCAGGCCCCAGGCGAGCATGATGTAGATGAGGATCTGCACGCCGAAATTGTCGACCCATTTCAGGGCGCCGGAGCCGCCGGTGAGGGCATAGATCAGGAACGGATAGACGAAGCAGACGGCGAGCGCGGCCGGCGGCAGGCCCCTGGAAAGGGCGGCCGGCAACACGAAGGCGGGCCGGGCCGGCCGGTCGACGTGGCGGCGCGCGAGGAGCGAGATCAGGAAGCGGCCGATCGCGACCGCGGCGACGATCGCCGCGAGCAGGCCCCAGCGGGTCTCCAGGACCAGCCGGTTCTGCATGTCCTGCACGGTCTTGAAGCCGATGAGCGGGCCGAACACGCCGGTTGCGACGAGACCGGCGAAGAGGGCGTCCTTGAGCGCACCGCCGACATCGCGGGCCGGGGTCGCGACGGCGGTGGTGGATTGCGAGGGAGCGATCGTCACGCGTTCATACCTTCTCGACGTCGGGCCGGCCGAGAATGCCCTGAGGCAGGAAGATCAGCATGATGGCGAGAATGGAGAAGGCCGCCACATCCTTGTACTCGACCGAGAAATAGGCCTGCCAGAAGGTCTCGATCAGGCCGATGAGCAGCCCCCCGAGCACCGCGCCGGGCAGCGAGCCGATGCCGCCGAGCACGGCGGCGGTGAAGGCCTTGACGCCGGGGGTGAAGCCGTCGGCGAAATTGACGACACCATAGAAGACGAGGAAGAGCGTGCCGGCGACCGCGGCGAGCGCCGCGCCCATCACGAAGGTGATGGAAATGGTGCGGTCGACGTCGATGCCGAGCAGGGCGGCCATCTTGCGGTCCTGCTCGCAGGCCCGTTGGGCGCGCCCGAGCGGGGTCTTGGCGACCACCCAGGCGAAGACGGTGAGTAGCACCGCCGTCGTCACCATGATCAGGATCTGCTTGTAGGAAATGGTCACCGTATAGGTGCCGGCCCCGAACAGGGGCACCACCGTGTTGAGAATGGGATCAACCGCCTTGTTGCGCGGGCCCTGGGCGATCTGGACGAAGTTCATCAGCACGATCGACATGCCGATCGCCGAGATCAGCGGGGCCAAGCGGAACGAGCCGCGCAGCGGCCGGTAGGCGACCCTCTCGATGGTCCAGTTGATCAGCGAGGTGAACACCATGGCGATGATCAGCACGATCAGCAGCGCCAGCAGGATCGATCCGACGCCGAGCCAGGTGGTGAGTACCATCAGCGCGATCAGCGCGATGAACGAGGACACCATGAACACATCGCCATGGGCGAAGTTCACCATGCCGATAATGCCGAAGACCATCGTGTAGCCAATGGCGATCAGGCCGTAGATCGAGCCGATCGTAAGCCCATTGATCAGCTGCTGGAAGAAAACTTCCATGCCGACTCCATCCCTTTTCTATTCCCCTCGGCGCGAAAGGTACGCCGTGCCTGCGCCCTCTGTTCCTCCGCGACTGCCGCGCGGGTCCGGTTGGAAGGCCAGCCATGCGAAATGCGTAGCAAGGGCTCTGCCGGGCGACAATGGCTGTCATGCGTTTTTCTGTGTGGACGCCTGGCGGCGGTGCCGGCGGCGGCGGCGGAACCCGCGAATTGGCGGGGCTTGGCCGGGCCCGCATGCGCCAAAAGGATAAGATGCGGCGCGCCATGGCCGCGGTTCGGGCGTCCCCGGGGGCGCGGGCCGGCGGGGGCAGCGCCGGGAAATCCCGGTTAACGGTCCGCATGTCACACTTGTCCGCGCGCCGATTGGCGCAAAGCCCGCCGAAGGCCTATATGCGGGCGGGAATTGAGGATGTTGGTCATGGAAGGCGGATCGAACCGCGGAAGGGTCGTGCCGGAGGCGAGCGTCACGCCGCAGTCCTATCGCGACGGCATGGCGGCGGTGGCCGGCCACGTCCATCTCATCACGACCGCGGGCCCGGCCGGCACGAGCGGCTTCACGGCCATCGCAGTCGCCTCGGTGTCCGATGATCCGCCGACCCTGCTCGTCTGCCTCAACCGCAAGTCGGCGAACGGCGCGCTGATCGAATCGAACGGCGTCTTCGCGGTCAATGCACTGGGCGCGGATGCCGAGGTGCTTGCCGAAACCTTCGCCGGCCGGCGCGGGCTTTCCGGCGCCGCCCGCTTCAGCGTCGGCCAATGGACGCCGCTCGCGACGGGCTCGCCAGCGCTCGACACGGCGCTCGTCACCTTCGATTGCCGCGTTCTGGAGGTCAAGCCGGTGGCCACCCACACCATCATCATCGGCACGGTGGTGGGCCTGCGGGTCGGCGACGGCGGCCCGGCGCTCGCCTATTTCGGCCGCGGCTACCGGACGATCGAGCGTTGACCCAAAATTGAAGCTGCGGCCGGCGGCGGCAGCGCAGTCCAAGGAAACGATCGGCGCAGTTCCGTGTTGATAGGGGCGAAACCCGTCACGGAAGGAGATCGCCATGCCGCCGACAAGGCTGCGTCTTGTGCTTGCCGCCGCCATTCTCGCCGCAGGGCCCTTGCTCGCCGGCGCGGCCGTCGCGCAGACCACCCCGCAGCCGCCCGCGGCGCCGAGACAGGGCACGGAACGGCCGCCATCGCCGGAAGAGCGGCGTCAGATCGAAGAGGTGCTGCGCCAGGCGGGCTTCACCCGCTGGGGCGAGATCGAGTTCGACAACGGCCGCTTCGAGGTGGACGACGCGGTCGGGCCGGATGGCCGGAAATACGACGTGAAGCTCAGCCAGGTGGATTTTTCGATCATGTCCCGCGAGCCGGACGACGATTGAGGCGGCGGCCCGCGGCGCTCAGGTCTTGATGCCGAGCTCGGCAAAGACCTCGCGGGCTTCCTTTACCGCCGTGTTGGCCGCGGGCACCCCGGCATAGATCGCCACCTGCAGCAGCACTTCCTTGATGTCGTCGGTGGTCACGCCGTTCGAGAAGGCCGCCCGGCAGTGCAGCCGGAACTCTTCCCAGCGCCCCATGGCGGCGGTCATGGCGAGCACCAGGAAGCTGCGCGTCTTGCGGTCGAGGCCGGGGCGCGTCCAGATCTCGCCCCAGGCATAACGCGTGATCAGGTCCTGGAACTCGGTGGTGAAGCTGTCGCGTGCGGCCAGCGAACGGTCGACATGGGCATCGCCGAGCACCGCGCGGCGCACGCTCAGCCCGGCCTCGAAACGGTCCTTCTCGTCCATCGGAGCAGCCCTTTACCTGGTCAGGAAATCGACGACAGCGGCGTTGAACGCTTCTGTCTGTTCGATATTGGACAGATGCGCGGCGTCGAGCTCGACATAGCGTGCATTCGCAATGGCGGCAGCGATCTCGCGGCCGCGGGCCGGCGGCGTCGAGCCGTCATGGGTGCCGGCGACGACCAGGACCGGATTGGCGATATGGCGGATCGCCTCGCGCTGGTCCATGTCGCGGATCGCCGCGGAACAGGCGGCATAACCTTCCGGGGGCGTCGTCTCCAGCATGGCGACGACCCGGGCCACCGCCTTGGGATCGGCCGCCTGGAAGCGCTTGGTGAACCAGCGGTCGACGATGGAGGGGATCAGCGGCTTCAGGCCGTTGGTCTTCACCGTCGCGATGCGCTGGTTCCACATATCGGCCGTCGGCATGCTGGGCGCCGTGTTGCACAGGACCAGCTTGCCGAAGCGGCTGCCGTAGTGGCTGCCGGCCCACATGCCGCTCATGCCGCCCATCGACAGGCCGCACCAGTCCGCTCTGGCGACGCCGAGGTGGTCGAGCAGCTCCACCGCGTCGCGGGTCAGTCGCGCGAAGCTGGTCGGGCCGACCTTCAGCTCGCTCTCGCCATGGCCGCGCTTGTCGTAGCGCACCACCCGGTAATGGGACGAAAAGACCGGCATCTGGTCGTCCCACATTTCAAGGCGGGTGCCGAGCGAATTGGACAGGAGGAGGACCGGGCCGGTGCCGCCGGTGTCCTCATAGCGCAGCGACAGGCCGTCCGACGTGGTGAAGCGAGGCATCGGTCCCTCTCCCGACAAGTGATCCCGAGGGCAGTGACCCTAGGCCAGTCGCCCGACCGAGGAAAAGGGGCGGGTGCGCATGGCCCGCACCCAGCCGTGATCGGATCCTCCGCGCAGGCTGCTTGACGCGCGTTTAAGAACGGGTCCAAACTGCAAATCGCGCTGAAAACACCGGATTTCCGGTGGTAAAAGCCAAGGGAAAAACAAAAACCGACCAAAACAGCCCTTATGCACCCGATTTTGTGAGGAGGAACGCCTATGCCGACGGTGACCATGACGGTCAACGGACGCCAGGTCTCGGCCGACGTCGATACGCGCACATTGCTCGTCCAATACCTGCGCGACCATCTCCACCTGACCGGCACCCATGTCGGCTGCGACACCTCCCAGTGCGGCGCCTGCGTGGTGCATGTCGACGGCAAGGCGGTGAAATCCTGCACGACCTTCGCGGTGCAGAACGACGGCGCCGACGTGGTGACCATCGAGGGCCTTGCCAAGGACGGCAAGCTGCACCCGATGCAGGAGGCCTTCCGCGAGCACCACGGCCTGCAATGCGGCTTCTGTACGCCCGGCATGATCATGTCGGCGATCGATATCGTGAACCGCAAGGGGGCGGTCGACGAGCCGACGATCCGTGCCGAGCTCGAAGGCAATATCTGCCGATGCACCGGCTATCACAACATCGTCCGGGCGGTGGAAGCCGGAGCGCGGGCGATGACGGGCACGACTGCGGTTCGACAAGCGGCCGAGTAACGGCGCGCAACCGCCTGAGCATTTCCGTCTGATCGTTTCGTCTCGCGCGACCTTTGAGGGAGGACGCCATGACTGTGTCCGGCATCGGCGCGGCCGTGCGCCGCAAGGAAGACCACCGTTTCATCACCGGCAAGGGCCAATATACCGACGACATCAACCGCCCCGGCCAGACCCACGCCTATTTTCTGCGCTCACCGCATGCCCATGCCAATCTGAAGAAGGTCGACACTGCCAAGGCCCGCGCCATGCCGGGCGTGGTGGCGGTGTTCACCGGCGAGGATGTCGCGGCCGACAAGGTCGGCGGGCTCATCTGCGGCTGGATGATCCATTCGAAGGATGGCACGCCGATGCGCGCCGGCCCCCATCCGGTGCTCGCCCAGGGCAAGGTGCGCTATGTCGGCGACCATGTCGCGGTGGTGATCGCCGAGACCCTGGCGCAGGCCAAGGATGCGGCCGAGGCGATCGACGTTGACTACGAGGTGCTGGCCGCCAATGTCGACACCGCCAAGGCGCAGGACAAGGGCGCGCCGCAGGTGCACACGGAGGCTCCGGCCAATACGGTCTATGACTGGCACCTCGGCGACAAGGGCGCGACCGACGCCGCCTTCGCCAAGGCGAGCCACGTGACCAGGCTCGACATCGTCAACAACCGCCTGGTGCCCAACGCCATGGAGCCGCGGGCGGCGATCGGCGAATACGATTCCGGCAACGACGCGCTGACGGTCTATACGACCAGCCAGAACCCGCATGTCGCGCGCCTGGTGCTCTCCGCCTTCATCGGCATCGCGCCCGAGCACAAGCTCAGGGTGATCGCTCCCGATGTCGGCGGCGGCTTCGGCTCGAAGATCTTCATCTATGCCGAGGAGACGGTCTGCGTCTGGGCGGCGCGCAAGGTCAACCGGCCGGTCAAGTGGACCGCCGACCGCACGGAAGAGTTCCTGGCCATCGCCCATGGCCGCGATCACGTGACGCGGGCCGAGCTCGCCATCGATGCCGACGGCAAGATCACCGGCCTCAGGGTCAAGACCATCGCCAATATGGGCGCCTATCTCTCGACCTTCGCCTCGTCGGTGCCGACCTATCTCTATGCGACGCTGCTGTCGGGCCAGTATGCCATCCCGAACATCTATGCCGAGGTGGACGCGGTCTATACCAATACCGCGCCGGTCGACGCCTATCGCGGGGCCGGGCGGCCGGAAGCGACCTTCGTGGTCGAGCGGCTGGTCGAGGTCGCGGCGCGCGAGATCGGCATGGATCCGGCGGCCTTCCGCAAGCGCAACTTCGTCTCGAAGTTCCCGCACCAGACGCCGGTCATCATGATGTACGATACCGGCGACTACAAAGCCTCCCTCATCAAGGCCATGGAGATGGCCGACGTGAAGGGCTTCGGCAAGCGCCGGCGCGAGGCGGCGCGGCGCGGCAAGCTGCGCGGGCTCGGCTATTCCACCTATATCGAGGCGTGCGGCATCGCGCCCTCGCAGGCGGTCGGCTCGCTCGGCGCGGGCGTCGGCCTGTGGGAATCGGCCGAGATCCGGGTCAACCCGGTCGGCACGGTGGAAGTGCTTACCGGCTCGCACAGCCACGGCCAGGGCCACGAGACGACCTTCGCCCAGCTCGTCTCGCACCGCCTCGGCATTCCCATCGACAATGTCGCGATCGTCCATGGCGATACCGACAAGGTGCAGTTCGGCATGGGCACCTACGGCTCGCGCTCCGGCGCGGTCGGCATGTCCGCGATTTCCAGGGCGCTCGACAAGATCGAGGCGAAGGCGAAGAAGGTCGCAGCCCATGTGCTGGAGGCGGCCGAAACCGATATCGACTTCAAGGACGGCCAGTTCACCGTGAAGGGCACCGACAAGTCGGTCGATTTCGGCACGGTGGCGCTCAATGCCTATATCGCCCACAAGTTCAACCCGCAGGAGCTGGAGCCGGGGCTGAAGGAAGGCTCGTTCTACGACCCGACCAATTTCACCTTCCCGGCAGGCTGCCATATCTGCGAGATCGAGGTCGACACCGAGACGGGCGTGTCGAGCATCGTGAAATGGACCGCGGTCGACGATTTCGGCAATGTCATCAATCCGATGATCGTCGAAGGCCAGGTCCATGGCGGCATTGCGCAGGGCGTCGGCCAGGCGCTGCTCGAAGGCACCATCTACAACAAGGACGGCCAGCTCGTGACGGCCTCGTTCATGGACTATGCCATGCCGCGCGCGCACGACCTGCCATCCTTCGAGGTGGGCATGACGGTCACGCCGTGCCCGTCCAACCCGCTCGGCATCAAGGGGTGCGGCGAGGCGGGGGCGATCGCCGCCCCGCCGGCGGTCATCAATGCGCTGACCGATGCGCTCGGCACCGAGGACGTGCCGATGCCGGCGACGCCGCATGCGGTGTGGCGGATCATCCAGAAGCAGGCGAAGACGGCCAAGGCGGCCGAGTAAGGGGAGGGGCGAGATGTATCCTTTCAAGTACCACAAGGCCGCCACCGTCCGCGGTGCCGTCGGGCTCCTCAAGAAGGGCGAGGACGCCAAGCTGCTCGCCGGCGGCCAGACGCTGATTCCAACCATGAAGCAGCGCCTGGCGAGCCCGGGCGCGATCATCGATCTCTCGGGCGCCGGCCTTGCCGGCATCGAGCTGAAGGGCAGGACCGTCGTCATCGGCGCCATGACCACCCATGCGGAGGTTGCCAATTCGCCGATCGTGCAGCAGGCGATCCCGGCCCTTGCCGGCCTCGCCGGCCATATCGGCGATCCGCAGGTGCGCCATCGCGGCACGATCGGTGGGTCGGTCGCCAACAATGACCCGGCGGCGGACTATCCGGCCGCCCTCCTGGCGCTCGGCGCGACCGTCCACACCAACAAGCGCAAGCTTGCCGCCGACGAGTTCTTCGCCGGCCTGTTCTCGACAGCGCTCGACGAGGACGAGATCATCACCAAGGTGGCCTTCCCCATCCCCGGCAAGGCGGCCTATGTGAAATTCCCGAACCCGGCCTCGCGTTATGCCCTGGTCGGCGTCTTCGTCGCCAAGAAGGGACGGGCGGTCCGCGTCGCGGTGACCGGGGCGGGCAATGACGGCGTGTTCCGCCATGCCGGCATGGAGGAGGCGCTGGGGAAGCGCTTCAACGTGAAGTCGCTCGAAGGCATCGCGACCGAGGCGGGCAGCCTCAACGGCGACATCCATGCTTCCGCCGACTATCGCGCCCATCTGATCGGCGTGATGGCGCGGCGCGCGGTCGCGGCCGCGGCCTGACGGCAGGCGTTCCGATCCCTGCAGGGCCGGGGTGGCGCGCGCCGCTCCGGCCCTTGCCGTTGCCTGCCGCAAATTCGCCCGCTGGCGGCGGCAGAACTGTCCTTGCATGGCCCATTCCGCCGCACCACCTTGGGATCAGGGGCGGCCGGATGGACCAGACCCGTGGGGCCGCGGGAGAGACGATGAGGACACCGCTCCTGACGATTCCAGGATTGCTGCTGGCGCTGGCGGCGGGCGCCGGCCCGGCATCCGGCGGCCAGGTTTCGGCCGACTATGCCGCGTGGTTCATCGGCATTCCCATCGGCCGCGGCACGCTGACCGCGCATGTCGACGGGACGAGCTATCGCACCCAGGTCAGCGGCCGGGTGACGGGCATCGCCGCGCTCTTCGTCGGCGGCTCGGGCACGGCGGAGGCCAATGGCCGGCTTGCCGGCACCGCTCCGGTGCCGGCGCAGTTCCGCGCCGAGGTGCGCTCCGGCGGCAAGGTCGAGACGACCCGGATGGCAATGGCCGACGGCAATGTCCGTTCCGTCGAGCGCAATCCCGACAAGCCGCCGCATCCCCGCGCGACGCCGGTCCTGCCGGAACATCTGCGCGGCGTGCTCGATCCGCTTTCCGCGGGCGTGTTCATCGCCGGCGGGACGGGACCCGTGACGGGGGCAGCCGCCTGCGAGCGCCGCACGCGCATCTACAACGGCGTCTACCGGTTCGACCTCATCTATTCCTTCGTCGCCACTCGGCAGGTCGAGATTGCCGGCTACAAGGGCGATGCCGCCATCTGCAGCGTGCGCTTCGAACCGATCGCCGGCTTCCGGGCCGACCGTTCCGACATCCAGTCGGCCCGGCGGCGCTCCGCCGAGCTCACCCTCGTGCCGGTCGCCGGCAGCCGCGCGCTGATCCCGGCGCGGGTCAGCCTGTCGACCGGCTACGGCCACGGCCTCCTGGAGGCGACGCGGCTCGATCTCGACCCGGCCCGCCCGGCAGCCCGGCAGCCTGCGCGGCGCGCCTCTGCGGATTGACCCCTCGCGCACCGCGCAGGCTGCGCTATGGTGAGGGCGAGCGCCGTGCCCGCAGCGGCGTTCGCCACCAGTTCCTTGCGATCGTCCCCGCGGCCTGAAATGCGCTCCGAGCCGGATCGAAACGAGACGAATTTCAGACCGCGGCGACGCCGGCCGGAGTGCCCATGACAGCCCGTTCGACATCCGCGCCCCGGACCGGCGCTCATCCCGCCGCCGACAGCGCGGCGCCGGCCTTGCCGCAATCGATCGACGAGACCCTCGACCTCCTGAAGCGCGGCAGCTACGTCGCTGACCGCTCGCTTGCCACCGTGCTGTTCCTGGCGCTGAAAATGGGCCGGCCGCTGCTTCTCGAAGGCGAAGCCGGCGTCGGCAAGACCGAGATCGCCAAGGTCCTCGCCGAGACGCTCGGCCGCAATCTGATCCGGCTGCAATGCTACGAAGGGCTCGACGTCGCGGCCGCGGTCTACGAATGGAACTATGCGGCGCAGATGATCGCGATCCGCCTGGCCGAGGCGGGCGGAGCCGTCGACCGGGAGGGCCTTGCCGAAGGCATCTTCTCAGAGCGGTACCTGACCAAGCGGCCCCTGCTCAAGGCGCTCGAGCCGGATCTGCGCGGCGCGCCGGTGCTCCTGATCGACGAGTTGGACCGCACGGACGAGGCCTTCGAGGCCTTTCTGCTCGAAGTGCTTTCCGATTTCCAGGTGACCGTGCCGGAGCTCGGCACGATCCGGGCGCCGGCGGCACCGATCGTCATCGTCACCTCCAACCGCACGCGCGAGATCCATGACGCGCTGAAACGGCGCTGTCTCTACCATTGGGTCGACTATCCCGACGCGGCGCGCGAGCTCGCCATCCTCAAGGCCAAGGCGCCGGATGCGCCGGAGCGGCTCACGCGCGAGATCGTCGCCTTCGTGCAGCGGCTGCGGCGGACCGACCTGTTCAAGGTGCCCGGCGTTGCCGAAAGCATCGACTGGGCGACCGCGCTGACCGAGCTCGACGCCGTCGGCCTCGACCCGCAAGGGGTCACCGACACGCTCGGCGTGCTGCTCAAATATCAGGACGACATCGTCAAGATGCAGGGCGGCGAGGCCAAGGCGATCCTCGACGAGGTCAGGGCAGGGCGTTGAGCGGCGCGGCGCTGGCGAACTGGATCGGCACGCCCGGGCCGCGCCCCTGGCCGAAGGCCATCATGCTCGGCTTCGGCCTGCTCGCCGTGCCGCTCGTCTGGTGGAGCCTCCTCTATCCGTCACCGTTCCGGCTCGCGCGGCTCGAAGGCGCGCCGCCATCGCCCGCGCTCCTGATCGGCGGCGTGCTCGTGCTGGCGCCGCTCATCGAGACCGCCGTTCTCGCGGTCCTGCACTGGCTCGTCGCGCGCCGGCTCGGGCTCGGCCTCCCGGTCTTCGCGATCATCGCGGTCATCGCCGCCGTTCTCGCGCATGTTCCGCTGAGCATCGAACGGAGCCCGGTCATCGCAGCGCTGTTCCTCGTCTTTTCCTGGCAATATTCCACCTGGTTCGAGGCGAGTGGCCGCGCCGGCCTCGCCTTCGGCGCGACCGCGCTGACCCATGCCGCCTACAATCTCGGCTCGTTGCTGCTCTCGCCCGTCTGGGCCGTGCTGTTGAAGGCCTGATCCCATGCCGCATGCGCTCGCCGAAAACGTCGCCCATTTCGCCCGTGCGCTTCGCGTCGCCGGCCTACCGGTCGGGCCGGGCACGGTGCTCGACGCGATCGCCGCGCTCCAAGCGGCGGGCATCGGCTCGCGCGAGGATTTCTACTGGACGCTGCACGCCGTCTTCGTGGGCAAGCACGAGCACTCGGCGCTGTTCCGCGATGCCTTCGAGATCTTCTGGAAGCGCCGGCATCTCATGGAAAAGCTGCTGCAGCTGCTGATGCCCGTGGCGCACGTGCCGCAGGCAAAACCCGATCCGGCATCGCTGCGGCTGCAGGAGGCCTTCTTCCGCAACACCGAGGCGACGCCGGTCGAGCGGCCGGAGGTGGAGGTCGACGCGCGCTTCACCATTTCCGACGTCGAGGTGCTGCAGGCCAAGGACTTCGCCCAGATGACCGCGGCCGAGATCGCGGAGGCGCAGCGGCGCGTCGCAGCCCTCGTCCTGCCCGACGATGCCGTGCCGACGCGCCGCTTCGCGCCCGATCCGCGCGGCGAGCGGATCGACCTGCGCCGCACGCTGCGCCGGTCGATCGGCGAGGGCGGCGCGATCATCGATCTGGCCAGGCGCGGCCCGAAGGAAAAGCACCCGCCGCTGGTCGTGCTCTGCGACATATCGGGCTCGATGAGCCAGTACACCCGGGTGATGCTGCATTTCATCCACGCGCTGATGGAGCGGCGGCGGCATGTCCACGCCTTCGTCTTCGGGACGCGGCTCACCAACATCACCCGTGCGCTCAAGGCGCGGGACCCCGACGAGGCGCTCGCCGCGGCCGCGACCACCGTCCAGGACTGGTCCGGCGGCACCCGCATCGCGCCCTCGCTGCATGGCTTCAACAAGCTGTGGTCGCGGCGCGTCCTGTCCGGGGGGGCCGTGGTGCTGCTCGTCACCGACGGCCTGGAGCGCGAGGCGGGCGGCGACCTCGCCCGGGAGGCCGACCGGCTGCATCGCTCATGCCGCCGGCTCGTCTGGCTCAATCCGCTGCTGCGATACGATGGTTTCGAGGCGAAGGCGCAGGGCATCCGCACCCTGCTGCCGCATGTCGACGAGTTCCGCACCATCCACAATATCGCGGCGGTCGCCGATCTCGTCGCGGCGCTCGACGCGCGCCGGCCCGACCGCGCGCACGACCCGCGGCGCTGGCTGACGGCGGCCTGAGCCAGCGGCCTTCAGGACCTTGTCCGAACGAAGGCGGCGGCGGGGCGGCGGCCCGAATGCGCGTCATGCGCCGGCCGGGTGCCAGCTCAACTGGTCTGCAAGGTTTGCTGCCGATAGACAATCGGGCGTGCCTGTCGACAGGCGCGCTGGGCTTTCAGAGACCGTGGGGATGGATATGCAACGCCGTCATTTCCTTCGTGGCGCCGCCGGCGCCACACTGGTGGCCCTGTCGGGCGGTGCCGCGGCCGCCGAGGAGGCGAGGCGCGAGGCCGCGCCGGACATTCCGGCCCCGGCGCCGTTCGCGCGGCCGGCGCCACTCAGGCCGATCGAGGCGCGCACCGACCGGATCATCGCGCTCAATGTCTGCACCCGGCCGTTCCGCGCGGCGGGGCCGCGGATCGAGGCCGAGCGCATCGGCCGCAAGACCGTCGTTCACAATTACGGCCATGGCGGCAGCGGCTGGTCGCTGTCCTGGGGCTCGGCGGCGATCGCGGTGCAGCTCGCCCAGGCGACGCGGGCGCGGCGCATCGCCGTCATCGGCTGCGGCGCCATCGGCCTGACCACGGCGCTGGTCGCCCAGCGGGCCGGGCTGAAGGTCCGCATCTACGCCAAGGAACGTCCGCCCGAGGTGCGCTCGTTCAACGCCACCGGCGTCTGGTCGCCGGATTCGCGCGTCTGCACCACCGACCATGCGACGCCGGAATTCGAGCGGCACTGGGAGGCGATGGCGCGCGCCTCGTTCCGCACCTACCAGACCCTGCTCGGCCTCGCCGACAGCCCGATCGAGTGGCGCGACGGGTATCTCCTGTCCGACACGCCGTTCGACCAGCCGGCGCGCCATGGCGACGACCGCGAGCCCGCCTATCCCGATCTCGAGCGCCGGCTGCTGGCCGATCTCCGGGGGCCATGGCTGACCCTGCAGCCCGGCCAGCATCCGTTCCGTGTGCCGTTCGCGCGCCGCTACACACAGCTCACCTTCAACATCTCCGCCTATTCGCGCCTGCTGATGGACGATTTCCTGCGCCTCGGCGGCGAAATCGAAACGCGCGCGTTCGAGAGCCCGCGGCAGTTCGCGGATCTGCGCGAGAAAACCCTCATCAACTGCACGGGCTATGGCGCGCGGGCGCTCCTCGGCGACGAGAGCATCGTGCCGGTCCGCGGTCAGACGGCGCGGCTCATTCCCCAGCCCGAGGTGACCTACGGTCTTGCCTACCGCAACCACAATCTCAATGTGGTGGCGCGCCGCGACGGCATTCTGGTGCAGGCCCAGGACCCCGCCGATTTCGGCAATGCCGACACGACCGTCGACCGGGCGGCATCGGAAGCGGCGGTGGCGCGGCTCGCCGGGCTGTTCGCGGCGGCATAGCCGCACGCGGGATGCGCCGAACGGGGCGCTCCCATGAGCGCTCGTCGTGGCTTGCGGCGGCACGATGGCCTCGCGCTCGGACGCCCGAGCGCCTATCTTCGAACCATTCCTGTTTCGGGGAGGCCGCCATGCTCGCATCCGACGACGATATTCTGGTTCAGGCCGAGGCCTGGGCCAAGGCCGGCAAGGGGGTGGCGGTGGCCACCGTCGTGGAGACCTGGGGCTCGGCGCCCCGGCCGGTCGGCTCGCATCTCGTCATAGACGAGGAGGGCACATTCCTCGGCTCGGTCTCCGGCGGCTGCGTCGAAGGCGAGGTGGTCACCGAGGCGCTCGACGTGATCGGCACCGGCAAGCCCCGGCTTCTCGAATTCGGCGTCGCCGACGAGACCGCCTGGCGGTCCGGCCTGTCCTGCGGCGGCCGCATCTCCGTCTATGTCGAGAAGGTCGGCTGATGGACCTTAAGCTGCTGGCCGCTCTCAACACCGCACGCAAGGCACGCAAGGCCGCGGCTCTGGTGACGGATCTCGACACCGGCGCGGCGCGGATCGTCCTCGAGGAGGCACTGGCGGGCGATGCGCTGGAAGCGCCGATCCGGGCGGCGCTGCGCTCGGGACGAAGCGGCGTCGTTGCCGAGACCCGGACCTTCCTGACCGTGCAAGTGCCGCCGGCCCGCATGGTGATCATCGGCGCCGTCCATATCAGCCAGGCCCTGGTGCCGCTCGCGCGCATGCTCGGCTACGATCCGGTCATCGTCGATCCGCGCACGGCCTTCGCGACGCCCGAACGCTTTCCCGATGTCACGGTCCATGCCGAATGGCCCGACGTCGCCCTGCCGCCGCTCGGCATCGATCGCTATACCGCCTTCATCGCGCTGACCCACGACCCGAAGATCGACGATCCCGCGCTGATCCATGCCTTCGAGCGCGACTGTTTCTACATTGGCGCGCTGGGTTCGCGGAAAACCCATGCCAAGCGCGTCGAGCGGCTCGGCGCGCTCGGCGTCTCGGCCGAACAGCTCGGCCGGATCAAGGCACCGATCGGGCTCGCCATCGGCGCCATCACGCCGGCCGAGATCGCGGTGTCGATCATGGCCGAGGTGACCCAGGCCTGGCGCCAGGGCATTGCCTGAGACAGAGGCAGGACAAACGGGATGAAGTTCGGTCCGGTTCCCGTCGACGAAGCCCTGGGCGGCGTGGTCGCTCATGCGGTCAAGTCCGAAGGCCTTGTCCTGAAGAAGGGCACGCGCATCGGCGCGGCCGAAATCGCCGCGCTCAAGGCGGCGGGGATTGCCACCGTCACCGTGGCGCTGGCCGAGCCCGGCGATGTTGGCGAGGACGAGGCGGCGGCGCGCATCGCGGCCGCCGTCGTCGGCGGCGGCATCCGGATCGATCCCGCCTTTACCGGGCGGGCCAATCTCTTCGCCTGTCATGCCGGCGTTCTGGTGGTCGACCGCGTCGGCGTCGACGCGGTCAACCGGCTCGACGATGCCATCACCTTCGCCACCCTGCCGGCCTTCGCGCCGGTCGAGCCGGGCGAAATGGTCGCGACCGTCAAGATCATTCCCTATGCCGCGCCGGGCCTCGCGGTCGAGCGGGCGAGCGCGGCGAGCCCCCTGGTGCGGGTGGCGCCCTTCGTGCGCCGGCGCGTCGCCGTCATTTCCACGTTGCTGCCCGGCCTTGCCGAGAAGGTGGTGGACAAGACGCTGCGGGTCACCGAGGAGCGGCTGAAGCCGGCCGGCGCGATAATCGCCTGGGAAAGCCGGGTCGAGCACGACGCCGGCGCACTGACGGCGGCTATCGCCGCCGCCGCGGCGGAGGACGTCGACCTCATCCTGATCTTCGGCGCCTCCGCGATCGCCGACAGGCGCGACGTGATCCCAGCTTCGCTCGAACGGGCCGGCGGCACGGTCGAACATCTCGGCATGCCCGTCGATCCGGGCAATCTCCTGATGGTCGGCCGGCTCAATGCCGCGCCGGTGCTGGGCGCGCCCGGCTGCGCGCGCAGTCCCAAGGAGAACGGCTTCGACTGGGTGCTGACCCGCCTGCTCGCGGGCCTCGATGTGAGCAAGGCCGATATTACCGGCATGGGCGTCGGGGGGCTTCTGATGGAAATCGTGTCGCGACCGCAACCGCGCGAGGGCGAACCGGCGGCCGCCGCGACGCCCCGCATCGCGGCCCTGGTGCTGGCGGCCGGACGGTCGACCCGCATGGGCGGGCCGAACAAGCTTCTTGCGACCCTCGAGGGCACGCCGCTGGTGCGCCACGCCGTGCGGGCCGCGGCTGGCGCCCGCCTTGCCGAGATCGTGGTGGTCACCGGCCACCAGTCGGATGCCGTCAAGGCGGCGCTTGACGATCTCGGCGTCCGCTTCGTGCACAATCCCGATTTCGCCCAGGGCCTGTCGACGTCGCTGAAGGCCGGCCTTGCCGCGATCGGGCCGGATATCGACGCCGTCGTGGTCATGCTCGGCGACATGCCGAGGGTCGGAGCGGATCTCGTGCGCAAGCTCGCCGACGCCTACAGTCCTGCCGACGGACATCACGTGGTGGTGCCGACCGCTGCGGGGCGGCGCGGCAATCCGGTGCTCTGGGGCCGGCGCTTCTTTGCCGAACTCGCCAAGGTCAGCGGCGACCAGGGGGGCAGGGCCGTGCTCGCCGCCCATCCCGAGGCGGTGGTCGAGGTCGATGTCGGCAGCGACAGCGTCCATCTCGATGTCGATACCCGCGAGGCCCTGGCCGCGGCCGGCGGCGAGATCGGCCATTAAACAAAAAAAACCCCGAACCATCGGTTCGGGGCGGCGAAGTCGCATTGCGGTGGACGCGAAGGAATTCAGTCGAAAGGCCGCGGCGCGGACGCTTGGCCGGTCGCGGCAACCCTGGCGCGTCCCGCGGGCGCTGACAACCGCGGCCGGATTTTTACCCTACCGGTTCAGCCTAACCGGCGGTGGGCAAGATGCCGGTAAATTGATGAGAATTTGCCGGATCGGGCGATGCGGAGCCGCGGGCGGCTTGACCCTTGCGACGAGCTGACGCTATCACCCGCGGCCATATGACCGAACTCCCCGATATCGTCAGAGCCCCCGAACTCACCGTCGTGGTGCCGAGCTACAACGAGCGCGACAACGTGCCGGAGCTTGCCGCCCGGCTCGGCCGCGTGCTCGCCGGCATCGACTGGGAGATGATCGTCGTCGACGACGACAGCCCCGACGGCACCTCCGCCGTGGTCAAGGAACTCGCCCGCCGCAACCCGCGCGTGCGCTGCATCCGCCGCGTCGGCCGGCGCGGTCTTGCCGGGGCTTGCATCGAAGGCATGCTGGCCTCCTCGGCGCCGGTGGTCGCGGTCATGGATGCAGACCTGCAGCACGACGAAACCATCCTGCCCGACATGCTCGGCCATATCAGGGCCGGGCGCGAACTGGTGGTCGCGAGCCGCAACATCGAGGGCGGCTCCAAGACGGAAGGCCTCTCGCCGGTCCGCCAGGCCATTTCCGATCTCGGCCGGCGCCTGTCCGGCATGATCCTGAAGGCGCCGCTGTCCGACCCGATGTCGGGCTTCTTCATGGTCCGGCGCGACCTCGTCGAGGAGATCGCGCCGAAGCTCTCCACCGCCGGTTTCAAGATCCTCGCCGATATCGCGGCCTCCGTGACGCACCGGCCGAGCTTTGCCGAAGTGCCCTATGTGTTCCGCGAGCGCGTGCACGGCGAGAGCAAGCTCGATGCCAAGGTGGCCCTCGACTATCTCGGCTTCATCCTCAACAAGCTGTCCGGCGGGCTCATTCCGCTGCGCTTCATCTTCTTCGCGCTGGTCGGCACCACCGGCCTGTTCGTCCACATGGTGTCGCTCTATCTCGCGCTCGGCGCGGGGATGCGTTTCGCCGCCGCCCAGACGCTGGCGACCTTCGTCGCGATGACCTCGAACTTCCTGATCAACAACGAGATCACCTATCGCGACGCGCGGCTGAAAGGCGCGCGCTTCGTCGTCGGCCTCATCCTGTTCTACGCCGTCTGCAGCCTTGGCGCCTTCGCCAATGTCGGCGTGGCGAGCTGGCTCTATGCGGAGGCTGCCGGCTGGTGGCTGGCCGGCCTTGCCGGCGCGCTGATGGGCGCGGTGTTCAACTATGCAGCCTCCTCAGCGCTCGTCTGGCGCCGCTGAGCCGCCGGCTGCGGCCGGCGGCCCGCTGGTTCCGCAACCGGTCGGCGCCGGCAGCCTGGCGGGTGTCGCCGTGCTCGTCGGGCTGCTCACGCTGCTCAGGCTCTGGCTCGCCGGCACGCTCGGGCTCGCCGCCGACGAGACCTATTACTGGCTCTGGGCGCAGAACCTCTCCTTCGGCTATTACGACCACCCGCCGGCGGTGGCGCTGCTCATCCGCGCCTCGACCGCGGTCTTCGGCGATACGGCCTTCGGCGTGCGCTGGCTCTCGGTGCTGCTCGCTGCCGCCGCGAGCCTCGGTGTCTGGCGCCTCGTCTGGCGGCTGACCGGCGATCGCGCGGCCGCGCTCGCCGGCGCCGGGCTGGTCCAGGCGACGCTGTTCCTCGGTGCCGGCGCCATCCTGGTGACCCCGGATACGCCGCTCGTCCTGTTCTGGATCCTCGCGCTGCTGGCGCTCGCCGAGGTCTGGCGCACCGGCCGCGGCGGCTGGTGGCTGCTTGCCGGGCTGTCCGTCGGGCTCGCCTTCGTTTCGAAATATACCGCCGTCTTCCTCGGCCTCGGCATCGTCGTCTGGCTCCTCTGGGTGCCGGAGCTCAGGCGCTGGTTCCGGTCGCCCTGGCCCTATGCCGGCGGCGCGCTGTGCCTTGCCGTGATGGCGCCGGTCGTCGCCTGGAATCTCCGCCACGGCGGCGCCTCGCTGTCGAAGCAGTTCGGCCGTGCCGTGCCGCATGCGTTCGATCCGCGTTTCGTGCCGGAATTCTTCGCCGGCCAGGCCGGGCTGCTGACGCCGCTGATCGGCGTGCTCGTCCTGTACGGGCTCGTCCTTCTCCTCTGGCGCGCGGCTCGGCAGCGCGAGGCCGCGGCGACGCTGATCGTCGCCACCACGGTGCCGCTCGTCCTCTATCTCGTCTGGTACGGCCTGTTCGACCGCGTCCAGGGCAACTGGACCGCCTGCCTGCTGCCGGCTTCGATCGCGGCGGCAGTCATCGGCGCGCGCTCTCTGCCGGCGGCGGGCCCGATCGGCGCGATCTTGCGCGTCTCGCTCCGCTTCGCCGTTCCGGTCGGGGTGACGCTCGGCCTGGTGGTGGCCGCTCACGCGCTGTGGCGGGTCGTGCCGCTTGCGGCCGATCCGACCGGGCAGCTCTTCGGCTGGCGCGCCGCCGCGGCGGCCGTCGAGGCGGCGGCCGCAAGACACGGCGCCGGCACGATCGGCACAGCCTCGTATACGACCACCGGCGAGCTGCGCTTCCACGGCAGCGGCCGGCCGCCGGTGGTGCAACTCGGCGAAAGGCTGCGCTATGCCATGGAGCCGGAGCCCGACCTGGAACGGCTGCGCGGCATGCCGATCCTGGTCGTGGTCGAAAGCCGGCGCGACGGCGAGGTGGAGGCGGCGCTGAACGGCCGGTTCGGCCGGGTCGAACGGGTCGGCACGGTCGACCGGCGCTGGCGCGCGCCGCTGTTCGCGCCCGCGGCGGACGACGTCGTCGATCGCCTGTCGCTGTTCCTGGTCTCGAATCCGCGCGGCGACGGTTTTCCGGATATCGGTCCCGCGCGCTGACGGTCCGCGCGCTGGCTCACAGACCGATTCCGCCGGCGCGCGCAACCTCCTGACAGGACACCGGAACCGAGTGCCGGCCGGCGGTGCGGCCGGGCCGCATCGGACGCGGCGAACCGCCGTTAATCGGTCGGTAACCTCGAAAGTCGCCTTATGGCCTGAAGTTCAAACGCGCCAGGGAGGCGAAGAGGACAGGGGCCGCTCGACGGCAGTGCACGATCATGACCTCAAGGAGGCTGTCATGCTGCGCCCCGCAACCCGGTCCCCACGCGCCATCGATCGCGATTTCCTCAGGCAGATCGAAGGCTATGCGCTGACCACGGCCGAGATCGTCTACCGGCTGCCCGACCATCCGCTGCTGCTGCAAAGCTATATCTGGCAGGACTACGACCAGGCACCCGACTTTCCCGTGCTCAAGCGCTTCCTCGCCTTCTGGCAGCGCAGCCTCGAAGGCCCGCTGCACATGGTGCGCGTCGGCTCGACCCGCCTGATCGGCCCTAGCGAGGTGGCGATCGCCCGGAGCCTTGCGCAATTGCACTGAGGGGTGAGTAGCGGGCGGCGAATAGCGAATGGGGATGCAGCGCCGATGCAGCGGTTTTTTTCGTCGGCCGAAATGCGCCGTTCCCTATTCGCCACGCCCATTCGCCATTCGCCACAGGTATGACTTGTCGCGGGCTTCGGGCATGGAAACTTGCCGCGCGACCCCTTATGGTCCGCCCGAAAATTGGCGGACCGAAAGCTCATCGTGACAAGCGCGCCCGAAAAGACGTCGCAAATCATCTCTTCCCTCATGTCGGCCCAGGCATCGACCCATGCCGACATCCTGTCGACCATTACGATCGGTGACCTGCTTGCGGCTCTGCGCAACCGGGCCTTCGGCCTGTCGCTGATCCTTTTCGGCCTGCCGAACCTCCTGCCGATTCCCGGCCTGCCGGTCATTACCGGCCTCGTCCTGGTGCTGCTCGCCCTGCAGATCGTCGTCGGCCGCGACGTTCCCTGGCTGCCCGACCGCATCGCCCGCACGGCGCTGCCGCGCGCCAAGCTGACCGCGGTGATGAACCGGACCCTGCCGCTCCTGACCCGGCTCGAGAGCCTGACCAGGCCGCGGCTCGGCCTGGCCGCCGGACCGACGGCACTCCGGGTCGTCGGCGTGGCGGTGTTGGTCCTGGCGGTCCTGCTGATCCTGGTGCCGATTCCCTGGATCGGCTCCATGCCGCAGGGACTGGCGCTCTGCGTCTTCGGGTTGGGGCTGACCGAGCGGGACGGCCTTCTGGTCGCCTGCGGCTTCATTCTTGCGGCAATTGCCACCGCGATCGGCGCCGGCATCGGCTATACGGTGCTTGCCGGCGCGCTGGCGATCTTCTGATTCCGCCGGCATGGCCGGTCCCCGATCCGTTCTCGATCCCTTGGAGATGCCCACCGTGCAGGTCACCGCCGATCAGACGAGCCAGCGCACCTCGGACGTGTTTCGCGGCCTGACGCAGCTCGGCGAGGGCGATTCCATCCCGCTCGGCCTCATCACCGAGGCCCTGGCCGACCGCGCTTTCGGCCTGCTGGTGCTGATTTTCGCCCTGCCCAACATCATTCCGATGATTCCCGGCGTCTCGACCATTTCCGGCGTGGTGATCGCCATTGTCGGCCTGCAGATGCTGATCGGCCGCCGCGCGCCCTGGCTGCCCGGCTTCGTGGCCTCCCGCGGCCTGCCGCGCGGCGAGACGCAGGCGATGATCGCCCGCACCATGCCCTGGATCCATCGGCTGGAATCGTTCGCCCGGCCGCGCGCGGTGTTCATGACGCGGGGCGTCATGCGCATGCTGATCGGCGCCATGTTCGTGCTGCTCGGCGTCGTTCTGGCGCTGCCCCTGTCCTGGATCGGCAATTTTCCGCCCGGCGTGGCGCTGCTCGTCATGTCCATCGGCCTCCTGGAAGAGGACGGCCTGCTGGTCGGCATCGGCCATGTGCTCGGCATCTTCGCGACCCTGCTGGTCGTGGTCATCGTCGGCGGCGTAATCGCCGGCGCGGCCTGGCTGATCGGCTAGCCCGCGCGTCCTTCCGGGCGCATGGCCGCGGCACCGCAATGTGAACCTGCCGCGCCGGAGAAATGCCGGCGGGCGCTTGACCTGATCCGCCTGCGCGGCTTTATGAGCGCGCGGACGTCCCAATCGAGAGGAACAACCGATGGCCGATCATGCCGTGCCCCATTTCGCCAACGACCAGGGCGTCGCGGTGATCCATATCGGCGTGAAGGAGTTCCAGTGCATGGGGGCTCGCGCGCCCTATGACCATCCTCACGTCTTCCTCGACATGGGCGCGGACGACGAGATCGTCTGTCCCTATTGCTCGACGCTCTACAAATACGACGCCAAGCTGCACGCCAACCAGACCCAGCCGGCCGGCGCTTTCGTCCAGACCCTGGCCGAGGCCTGATCGTCCGTCATGAATGACCCCCGGCCCGGCATGCCCGCGATCCTGATCGTGGGAGCGGGCATCGGTGGCCTAACGGCAGCTCTCGCGCTCGCGCGGGCAGGCTTTGCCGTCACCGTGCTGGAGCGCGCTACGGCGCTCGAGGCGATCGGCGCGGGCATTCAGATCACTCCCAATGCCAGCCGCGTCCTGGTCGGGCTCGGCCTGCAGGCCGCGCTCGCCGCCGTCGCCGTCCGGCCCGAAGGGATGGACGTGCGGGCCGGTGGCGATGGCGCGGTGCTCGTCTCGGCGGAGCTCGGCGCGCCGGTCGAGACGCGCTACGGTGCACCCTGGTGGATGGTGCATCGGGCCGACCTGCAGGCTGTGCTCGCCACTGCCGTCGGTCGCGAGCCGAACGTCAGGCTCGTGCTCGGTGCCGCGGTGGAGGCGGTGCGGCGCGAGGCCGGCGCGATCTCGGTCACGGCCGGAGGGCCGGCAGGCCGGGAAACCCATCGGGCCGCGGCCCTGATCGGCGCCGACGGCCTCTGGTCGGCGATGCGCGCGCTCATCGGCGATGCGAGGCCACCCGATTTCCGTGGCCGCACGGCCTGGCGGGCGCTGCTGCCGCGCGAGGCCGTGCCACGCGGTGTCTCCATGGAGCGGCTCGGCCTCTGGCTCGGGCCCGGCGCCCATCTCGTGCATTACCCCGTCCGGTCGGGCTCGGCGCTCAATCTCGTTGCGGTCGTATCCGATCCGGTCCGGCATGCCGGCTGGACCGGCGCGGGCGATCCGGCCGTCCTCGCGCGGCGCTTCGCCGGCTGGTGCGGCCAGGCGCGCGCGCTGATCGCGACACCGCCCGCCTGGATGACCTGGTCGCTGGCCGACCGTCCGGCCTGGTTCGGCCCGAGCGAGGGGGCGGTGACGCTGATCGGCGACGCCGCCCATCCCATGCTGCCCTTCCTTGCCCAGGGCGGGGCCATGGCGATCGAGGACGCGGCGGTCCTGGCCAAGGCCGCTGCGGCCCGGCGGGGCGACCTCGCCGCAGCTTTCCGCGACTACGAGCGGCAGCGGAGCGGGCGCGTCGGCGCGGTCCAGCGCGGGGCGCGGGCCAATGGCCGCATCTATCATCTGGAAGGGCCGGCCGGCTGGGCGAGAAATACCGCCATGCGTCTGGTCGGCGGCCGGCAACTGGTCGCCGGCTACGACTGGATCTACCGGTTCGAGGCCTGAAGCGCCGCAGCCGGGCATCGTCCGGCTGCTGGCCGAGGCCATGAAGGCGGGGTCGAGGGCGGCAGGGCCGCCCCCGACGGACGCATGGGCGTCAGCGCGACGGCGCGGGCTGCTGGCCCGGCGTCATGGACGGCATGCTGTTGATGTTCATCTTCTGGCCGGTGGGCAGCAGGATGTCGCCCGGCACCATGCCGTCGGTGCAGGAGGCGCTGACCCAGCGGGCCTCCTGGACGGTATTGGTGGTCTGCGGGTTCGCCTGGTTCGGCATCTGGATGGTGGCGCTGGAGCGCACGCTGTAGCTCGCCTGGAAATCGCCCGAAATCGTCGTGTTCGAGGTCATCCGCATCGGGCCCATCTGGCAGACCGCCTCGATGACATAGTTCGAACCGTCACGGCGCATTTCGCGCTTTTCGCAGTTCTGCTGCAGCATGCTCATGCCCGACTGCATCATCCGGCGATCGGTCGCCTGGTCGATGCAGGTCTTGACGACCATTTCAGGGGCGCCCTGGGGCTGCTGGGCCGCCTGCATGCGGATTTCCCATTGGCCGGCGCGGCGGGGGGGCAGATCGATCGTTCCTTGAGCGAAAGCGGTGCCGGCCGATGCGGCCAGAACGGACAGGGTCAAAAGGGCTGGAATACGCATATCGTCTCTCTCGTGTATGGCGGGGAGGGCGAAGCCCGTGAATCGCAATGATGGGCTCGGCCGGTCATAGACCGGCAGCGGGGGAGAAAGCGAGCCGTCACGCGGCGCCGGGGCGCGATGACCTGCTACGTCATCCGTGGAACTACGTAGGTATTGTCAGGAGCGGTATCCTCTCCAGGTATCATCGTCCCGCCGTTGCCGGACCGGCCGGGGCCGCAACCCGCAGCGGCCGCCTCATGAACCGCGGAACCTCGACGGAGGGATGACGGTCAGCGGCCTCCGGGAGGATGCGCAGATGGTGTCAGCGGTGCGCCGTTGCGGTGGATCTTTCGGCCACTTGGCGTGACGACATCGCCGGGCACGAGCCCGTCGCCACAGCTCTGGCTGATCCAGCGTCCTTCGGAGCGCCGACCATTGCCGAAGGGGCGGATCGAACGTCCCGAGCTCACCATGCCGAGTTCGCGATCCACCACATAGCGTGCCGGGTA
Organism: bacterium YEK0313; assembly: GCA_000751295.2. NCBI lineage: Bacteria > bacterium YEK0313. The sequence goes on along the minus strand of CCMO02000001.1, from coordinate 4,218,939 downwards.
GTCGCCCGAAATCACGGTCGTGACGATCGTCTCGCTCGGCGGCCGCCCACAGACCACCGTGACGATGCGCCTCGTGCTGTCGCGTTGCAGACTGCGTTCCCGGCAGTCTTGCAGCGGTATGTTTTCGGGAACCAGCATGGAGAGGCGATCCGTGGCCGCATCGACGCAGATCCTGAAAATGTCGGCCGGCACGGCCGATGGCCGCTGCGGATCGATCACCGCTTCCTCCCATAGTCCCGGCCGCCGCGATGGCAGATCAGCGGTGCCTTGCGCGAAGGCGGCGGCGGTGGATGCCGCGAGCAGCGGCAGGATCAGCAGCAGAGGGGACATGCGCATGTCGTGCCTCGCGCGAACCGCAGGAGGGTGGAGCCGCCAATCATCACCAGGTCGCCTCGGCCCGGCCAGCGGCTGCAAGCTGAGCCGCGGATCGCGCACAACCTGGCGTCGCCGGGCCGCGGCCGGCGCTGGGCGACCGCCGAGCGGCACCAGGCGAGACGTCAGCCGTTGTCGCCGGCCCGGTCCCAGACCGGATTGTTGCCGAAGCGCTCGACGAGGAAGTCGATGAACAGGCGCACCTTGACCGAGAGGTGGCGGGTCGGCGGGTAGATCGCATAGAGCGTCAGGTCCGGCGCGGCATAGCCGTCGAGAACGGTGACCAGGCGCCCGGACTGCAGGTCCGGGCCGACGAGAAAGGTCGGCAGCAGCGCAAGGCCATGGCCGGCCACGGCCGCATCGCGCAGCACCTCGCCGTTATTGGCGCAGAGATTCCAGTCGACCTGGATCCAGTGATCGCCGTCCGCGCCCGACAGCTTCCATTGCGTGCCGGTGGCGAGGTGGTCGTAGGTGAGGCAGGCATGGCTGCGCAGGTCGTTCGGGTGCTGCGGCGCGCCGCGTCCGGCAAGATAGGCGGGGGCCGCGCACAGCACGCGGCGGGCCGGCACGATGCGCCTGGCGATCAGGCTCGACGAGGCAAGGTCGGCAATCCGGAGCGTGACGTCGAACCCTTCCTGCACCGGGTCGACGAAATGGTCGCCGAGCACGATCTGGATGACGAGCTCAGGAAAGCGGGTCATGAAGTCGGCCACCGCCTTGCCGAGATGCAGGGTGCCGAAGGACATGGGCGCGTTGACCCGGAGCAGGCCGCGCGGCTCGACCTGGGCCTGCGTCACCGCCATGTCGGCCTCTTCGAGATCGGCGAGGATCGCGACGCAGCGCTGGTAATAGGCGCGGCCATTGTCGGTCGGGCTGACGCTGCGGGTGGTGCGGTTGAGGAGCTGCACGCCGAGCTCGCGCTCCAGCTCGATGACATATTTGCTGACTGCCGAGCGCGACAGCCGGAGCTCACGGCCCGCCTCGGAGAAATTGCCGTGCTCCACCACCTTGGTGAAAGCCTTGATGCTGCCGAGCTTATCCATGGGCGTTCACGGGTACTGGATGCAATTGTCGCCAATTCAGCGACACAAATGCCATGGGAAATCGGATTGTCGTCAGGCGCGAACATGCCGATAGTCGCCGCCGAACGCAATGCGGAGACAGTCATGACCAAGGTTCTGGTGCTCTACTATTCCTCCTACGGCCATATCGAGACCATGGCCCAGGCCGTCGCCGAAGGCGTGCGCGAGGCCGGCGCGGAAGCCACCATCAAGCGCGTGCCGGAACTGGTGCCGGAAGAGATCGCCCGCAAGTCGGGCTTCAAGCTGGATCAGGCTGCGCCGATCGCGACCATCGACGAACTCGGCGACTATGACGCCATCATCTTCGGCACCGGCACCCGCTTCGGCAACATGACCGCGCAGATGAAGAACTTCCTCGACCAGGCCGGCGGCCTGTGGATGCAGGGCAAGCTGGTCGGCAAGGTCGGCTCGGTCTTCACCTCCTCGGCGACCCAGCACGGCGGGCAGGAATCGACCATCCTCACCTTCCATCCGGTGCTGCTGCATCTCGGCATGGTGATCGTCGGCCTGCCCTACACCTTCCAGGGCCAGATGGGCGTCGCCGAGGTCATGGGCAATTCGCCTTACGGCGCCTCGACCATCGCCGCCGGCGATGGCAGTCGCCAGCCCTCGCAGGTCGAGCTCGACGGCGCGCGATTCCAGGGCCGGCACGTGGCCGCAATCGCAGCCAAGCTGCGCTGAGTTTCCTTCCCTTCCCAGAATGCAGTCAGAAGCGCCCCCGGTTTCCGGGGGCGCTTTTTTTGTCTGGCTACGGGTGGTCTTCGTATTGTCGCCGCATCATAGACAGTGAGCGCAGATCTTGGATGATTGTCTTCCGATCGGGTCGCTTCAATATGAGCGACAGACGGTACGCGCCGTTCCAACCCACTGAATCGGAGGAAGCCTCCCATGTCCGTCATCCATCATGTCACCGCCATTTCCGGCGCGGCCCAGCGCAATCTCGATTTCTACGTCCGCACGCTCGGCCTGCGCTTCGTCAAGAAGACGGTCAATTTCGACGACCCCGGCACGCACCATCTCTATTACGGCGACGAAGCTGGCCGGCCCGGCACCATCCTGACCTTCTTTCCCTGGGACCATGCCGCTCCGGGCCGCCGCGGCACCGGGCTGACCGATGAGACACGCTTCCGCGTGCCGGCCGGATCGCTCGATTTCTGGGCGCGGCGCTTCGCCGAGCGGGACATCGCTCATGCGCCGGTCGTCGAGCGCTTCGGTGAGACGGTGCTGACCTTGGCCGATCCGGACGGCATGGCGCTCGCGCTCGTCGGCGTCACCGGTGCGGCGGATGAGCCTGCCTGGGCGCGCGACGACATTCCGGCCGATCACGCGGTGCGCGGCTTCCATGGCGTCACCCTGGCGCTGGACCAGGCCGACCCGACCGGCGCGGTGCTGAACGACGTCTTCGGACTGGCCGAGACGGCGCGCGAAGGCGGCCTCATCCGGTTCGCCTCGGATACGACGCCGGGCGGCATCGTCGACATCAAGGCGACGCCGCGCGGCGCGCGGGGCGGCATGGGGCGCGGGTCGGTGCATCATGTCGCCTTCCGCGCCGCCGACGACGCCGAGCAGGAGGCCATGGCGCGCAAGCTCGCTGCCAACCATCGCCTGCAGGTGACCGAGCAGAAGGACCGCAACTATTTCCGCTCGATCTATTTCCGCGAGCCCGGCGGTGTGATCTTCGAGATCGCCACCGACGATCCGGGCTTCACCGCCGACGAGCCGCTGGCCACCCTCGGCGAAGCGCTGAAGCTGCCGCGTTTCCTCGAGCCGCGGCGCGCGGAGCTCGAGCGGATCCTGCCCGTACTGGAGACGGTCTGATGAACGGGAGAACACTCCCCTCGGCGGCGCGCGCCGGGGCGCCGCTCAGCGAGGCGAAGGCCGCGGTCGTGCTGCTGCACGGCCGCGGTGGCAGCGCCGAGGACATGCTGTCGCTCGCCGATGCGCTCGACAGGCCGGGGCTTGCCTGGATTGCCCCGCGGGCGCCGGGCCGGACCTGGTATCCCCTGTCGTTCCTTGCGCCGCTCGGGCAGAACGAACCGGCGCTCAGCCAGGCGCTCGGCCTGGTCGATGCCATGGTGAGAGGACTTGCGGCCGACGGCATCGCGCCGGAACGGATCGTTCTGGCCGGCTTCTCGCAGGGCGGCTGCCTGGCGCTCGAATATGCCGCGCGCCATGCCCGCCGCTATGGCGGCCTCGTCGGCCTGAGCGCCAGCCTCATCGGCCCGGAGGGAACGCCGCGCGACTATCCGGGGGACCTTGCCGGCACGCCGGCCTTCCTCGGCTGCAGCGACGTCGACGCGCATATCCCGCTGAAGCGTGTCGAGGAAAGCGCGGAGGTGCTGCACCGTCTTGGCGGCGCTGTCACCAAGCGGATCTATCCCGGCATGGGGCACACGATCAACCAGGACGAGGTCGCCGCGATGCATGCAATGCTCGCCGCCTTGGCCCCCGCCATTGCGGGTTGACTGCGCCGGCCGATGGCAAACGATGCGGAGCGCCGCGCGGACAGGTTGCCCGCGCGGCGCTTCCATGCGCATGCAGAGCACAGGGGACAACCAATGAAAGCCAAGGGGAACCCGCCGTCCGATGGTCCCTATGAGGCGCGGTTCAAGGACGGAAGCCTCGCCTGCTCCGGTCAGTATCGCGATGGTCGGAAACAGGGCGACTGGGTCTATTACTTGAAGGACGGCAGCGTGAAAGCGCGCGGCGCCTATGTCGATGACGGCTTCGAAGGCTTCTGGGTCTGGTTTCGAGCCAACGGCAAGAAAATGCAGGAAGGGGCTTTCGAAGCCAATCTGCAGGTCGGCGAATGGCGGCGCTGGTACGACAACGGCCAGCTTATGGATGTCGGCTGCTATGCCGACGGCAAGAAGATCGGCGAGTGGATCTCCTATCATCCCGACGGCCGGGTGAAGAGCCGCAAACACGCGAAATAGACGCGATGGCGGGCTGGCGCACCCGCGCAGGATAGCGGCGACTTTCGCCTGCTTGCAGGGCCTTGCCTGCGGCGTCGACAGACCCGCCGGTGCCGTGAATAGGATAGGCAGGCCGGCAATTGGACCGGCGCGAGGCGCTGGAGGCGCGGGTGATCTGCACTCTTCACCATTTCGTCGCTGCTGCGGCCGCGGTCTTGCTGCTTGCCGGACCGGCAGCCGCGCAAACCGCGGAAGGTCGCTGCGGCGTGCCGACCACGCTGGTCGGACCGGCTGATCACGCGGCGACGCCAGCACGGCAGCCCGACGGCCAACTTGCCGCGACCGAGGCTGGTGGTTGGGACCCTGTCCCGCAGCTCGGCTGGAACGACCGGCGTGGGGGCGGCAAGCTGGCGATCGCCTTCAATGCGACGGCGACCGCCTTTCGCGGCTTCGGGCAGGCGGGCGCGGCCGAGCCGAAGGCGCGACGGCACAGCCAAGGCTGTGCAAGCTTGTGACCGGCTCAGCCTTCGAAGGCCCGAGTTGCGCACTGTTGCAGGGCCTTGCCACGGCTGTCGACAGGCCAGGGCGCGGCGTGAAATAGCTGGCGGCGGGGGCTTCGAATGCCGCCGGGATGGCCGGCGACAGCCTTGGGAGGAAGCATGTTCCGCAGCACCGGCAGTTTCGCCGCATCGATCATGGGATTTGCCCTGATGCTGGCCTTGGCCGGCCCGGCGGCCGCGCAGACCATCGAGGGCCGGTTCTGCGGCCGGCTCGCCTCGGGCGCGGAGATCGTCCATGCAGTGACCGAGCTGCGCACCACGGCCGATGGCCGGCTGAGCGGCTCCTATACGTTCGACGACGGCGGCACCGCCTCCTCCGGCACATTGTCCGAGCTGGAGGCGGGGGAGGGACGGACGCGCCGGCTCGTCTGGCGCGACCGCTACGGCTCCGGCACGCTCGTCATCACCTTCGATCAATCCCTTCAATCGTTTCGCGGCCTGTGGGGGCCGGGACGGTCGGAGCCCAATGCCCGCTGGGACGGAAGGCTCTGCGGCACCGGCACCTGAGCTTCAGGCAGAGAGCGCCAGCGCCGACGCGCCGCCGCTCATGCCCGGCATGGCGAGCAGGCGGTCGACCAGCCGGTCGACCCCATGCTCCGCGGCGGAGATCGAGGCGGCGAGGCGGGCATCGGCAAACTCGTCATATTCGATCGCGACGGTGTCGCTGGCTTCGAGCCCGATATAGCCCAGGGGCACCTTCAGGCCGGCCTCGACGAGATTGGCCGCGGCCAGCCGCCCGCCTTCGTCATAGCCGTAGTCGCCGCGCGCGGTCAGGATGATGAGCAACCATTAGGATTTGAGCGGCCGTTTTTCCCAAGGCTGTCCGCGCTGCAGAACGGCATTTGCGAAGATGAGGAGCTTTCGGGCGCAGGCGATGAGGGCGCTTTTATGCGCCTTTCCTTGGTCGACGAGGCGAGTGCGCAGTGCGATCAAGGCCGGGTTCCATTTGTAGGCGGCGGGCAAGGCCGCGGCATAGAGCGCAGTACGGACGCGAGCGCGGCCGCCGGCGATATGGGCCTCGCCGACGCGGCCAGCGCTTGTGTCGTCAAAAGGGGCAAGGCCTGCCAGAGAGGCGGCCTGCTCGCGGGAGATCCGGCCCAGTTCCGGCATGCCGATGATCAGTGCCAGAGCGGTGCGCAGGCCGATCCCCTCGATGGTCAGCACCAGGTCGAGGCGAGCAGCCAGATCGGCATGACGGCGCAGGTCGGCGTCGAGCCGGGCCACTTCATAGGTGACCCGCCGCTTGGCGGCTCTGGCATCGGCCTCCAGCTTGGCCCGCAATCGCGGGTCGCGCTGATGCTCGAGCCGGGTCTTGGCGCGCTTGTAGTCCTCCTCGGCCTGCTCGATGAAGGTGAGGCGGTCGGCAAAGGGGGAAAAACGTCGATCGGGTGGCGACCGATCGCCGTCCATGAGGGCGGTGAAGGCTGCGATCAAGCGCGCATCCAGCTCATCAGTCTTGGCTCGTCGCAATCGTGCTAGAGCAAAGGCCTTGATCTGCAGCGGCTGGATCACCGAGACGGTGAAGCCGTATGCGCGCAGCGCCTCGACAACGCCGCGCTCATAGCCGCCGGTCGCTTCGATGCCGATGCGTTTGACGTTTTGTGCTTTCAACAGGCCGGCCAATTGGCGCCAGCCGTCCTTGTCGTTCGGCACCTGCCAGAGCTCGGTGCTGCCATGAACAGCGATGTCCAGCTTGGCCTTGGCCGTGTCGATCCCGGCCACTTTCGTGTTAGTCTTTGCCATCTTCGTCGTCCCATCCTTGCGATGCGAACCTGGTGTTCTTTCAACCATCCGGGTCCGATGAAGAGGGCGACCGTGATCTTGCTCACCAACAGCCCGAAACGGCTCAGGCGCGAACGATCAAACGGCCGCCGCCGGATCCGAGGTGGCCGCCTCGGATCCGGCATCCCCCTCAACGAGGGACGGCCTCAGTCTGGCAGGTTTTTCCAATACAAGGCGCTTGCCCTTCGGCAGCATGGGCCAATAGGGCTCGCCTGGACGGCTGCGGTCGAAGCCGAAGGTCACGCCGACCCGCACGACATTGTCGATCCAGGCCTTGAGCTGCGCCGGAACGCCGAAATTGTACATGGGCGCGCCGATGACGACGAGATCGGCCGCGACCAGCTCGGCGGTGAGCCGGTCGCTCTCGGCGAGCACCGCCTTCTGGTCGTCGCTGCGCCGTTCGGGCGGGCAGAAGGCGGCGGCGATCCAGGCTTCGCTGACCGGCGCCGGCGGCGCGCGGCCGACATCGCGGTAGATGACGGGATCGCCGGGCCGCGCGGCCTGCCAGCGATCGACGAAACGCCGGCTCAGGCGGCGGCTGTGCGAGCCGTGGCGGTCACGGCCCGAGAGGCCGGAACGGGCGCTCGCATCGATGTGGAGGAGGCGGATCGGGTTGCTGCGGTCACGGATCATGGCTAAACATCTCTCATGTATCGATCGAGTCGAAAGAGACAGTAGAGCCAGCGATTAGCTGGTGACGAACGCGAATTGCTCAGCCGATGAATGAGATTGATTCATCTGTCTTGCGGCATCGGCGCCTGCCGCCGCTGGCGTCCCTGCGCGCCTTCGAGGCGGCGGCGCGGCATCTGAGCTTCCGCGCGGCGGCTGCCGAACTGGCGGTGACGCCGACCGCGATCAGCCACCAGATCCGCCTCCTCGAGGACACGCTGGGGCTTGCCCTGTTCGTGCGCCAGGTCAGGCGGGTCGCGCTCACCGCGGCGGGGCACACGCTCTATCCGGTGCTGCGCGAGGGATTCGACGCCTTCGAGCGCGCCATCGGCGCGCTTGCGCCGCGGGACCGGCGCAGCGCGGTGACGCTGACCGCGACGACACTGTTCACCGCCCGGCGCCTGCTGCCGGCGCTGGGCGCCTTCCGTGAGCGCCATCCCGCCTTCGATCTCCGGCTGCACGCGTCGGACGAGGCGGTCGACCTTGCCGCGGGCGTCGCCGACATTGCCGTGCGCTACGGGATGGGGCCGTTTGCCGGGCTGGTGGCCGAGCCACTCCTTTCCGAACGGTTCGGCGTCCTCTGCAGCCCGCGGCTCGGGCTCGCGCGTCCCGAGGACCTCAGGCAGGCGACGCTGCTCCATGCCGAGTGGCGGCGGCCGGGCCTTGCGCCGGACTGGCCGAAATGGGCACGGCTCGCCGGCATGGCGGATCTCGCTGTCGGCGAAGGGCCGCGCTTCACCGATGACGGCCATGCCCTGCAGGCGGCGATCGCCGGTCACGGCGCGGTGGTATCGAGCCTCGTCCTTGCCCGCCCGGAGATCGAAGCGGGGCTGCTAGTCCACCCTTTCGGGCCGGTCATCGAGGGCGCGACCTATTTCATCGTGGCCACCACCGACGCCATGACATCGGCCGATGTCCGCGCGGTGCGCGACTGGCTGAAGGAGGTGGTCGGGCCGGCGAGCGCCACGGCCGGGCCGCCGGCTCGGCCCGGATGACGGGCCGCCCATCGGCCCGGAGATCGGGCCGATCAAGGCCATGTTCGGGACGCGGCCCGGCGCCTATCCGTAGGTCGCCTCGATTGTCGACTGTCCATGGCCGCCGCGCAGGACGTCCGCAACGCTCGCTCTGAGATCGGCGACGAAGTCCTGCCGGATCGGCTCGTGGAGGAGCGACATCATGAGGTGAAGCCCCGGCGGACGGCGCGTCAGGGCCGGCAGCCAGCCGCGGTCGGACATGCCCTTGGCGACCGCGCCGATGTCGTAGCTGTCGGAGCCGAAATTGATGATGGACATGTCCGGCCTTGCCCAGATGCGCATGCCATCGATGGTCTCGATGTCGCGCAGATAGGCATCGGTCATGTCGGCAAGGCGCGCGGCGGCCTGGCGGTAGCCCTGCTCGCCGAGGTGGTGAAGAACGGCCCAGGCTCCGGCGACCGCTCCCGCCGGCCGGGTTCCTGCCAGCGTCGCGGTGCGGAAGGTTCCCGCCGGCCATGCGTCGGCGACGAACATGGCCCGTTCCTGGTCGGCGCGATCCCGGTAGAATATGGTCGAGGCCGGCTTGGGGCAGAAGCCGAACTTATGAAGGTCGGCCGAAATCGAACGGACGCCGGGCAGGCGGAAATCGAAATCGCGCACGGTGCGTCCGTTCTTCTTGAAGAAGGGCAGGATCCAGCCGCCGACACAGGCGTCGACATGGAGCCAGATCCCGGATTCGACCGCCAGCTCCGCGATCGCGTCGATCGGGTCGATGACACCGTGCGGATAGCAGGGGGCCGAGCCGACCAGCAGTATCGTCCGGTCGTCGATCAGCTTGCGCATGGCCTGCACGTCGACGCGGCGATCCGGGTGCAGGGGCGCACGCCGCAGTTCGAGATCCATCACGTCGGCCGACTTGTCGAAGGCGGCATGGGCCGAGTCGGGCATGACGATGTTGAGCGCGCCGTCGTGCCGGCGCCCGTGCTTCGCGCGGTAGGCGTCGCGGGCGGCCTTGACGGCCAGAAAGATGCTTTCGCTGCCGCCGCTCGTAAACGACCCGGCCGCGCCGTCCGGGGCCTGGAAGAGGTCCAGTCCGCAGTCGAGCACCTCCTTCTCCATCCGGCCGATGCCGAAAAAGGCCCGCGCTCCACCAAGGGCATTCTCCGTGAAGAAGTCGAAATAGGCATTGCGCCCGACCTCGTGGGTCTCCTGGTCGTTGAGGAACACGAACAGCGGCGCGCGGCCGCGCCGCCAGTCGATATCGGTGCTCGCGAATGCCTGCATCTGGGATTGCAACGTCGCCCAGTTCTCGCCGCGGGCGGGGAATGGCTTCCGGATTGGCGATGACACCTTATGTCTCCTTCTTGTGCGACCGATCTCCGCCGGGGCGCTGCGTCTCTTTTCCGACCGCAGCGGGCCGGCGGCGCGGCGCTCCGGTCAATCCTTGCCGGTCCAGTGCACGAGGTTCGTTTCGAGAAGCAGGAAGGCGCGGTCGAGCACGTAGCCCATGGCCGCCATGATCAGCACGCCGACCAGCACGATGTCGGTCTGCAGATATTCGGCGGCCGTCAGCGCCATCCAGGCGATGCCGTCGGACGTCGCTGTCAATTCGGCGCCGACCAGCATGGTGACGCCGATCGAGATCGAGACCCGGATGCCGGTGAAAATGCCGGGCAGGCTGGCCGGCAGCAGGATGCGGCGAAAGACGATCCAGGACGATGCGCCAAGCGACTGGGCAGCCTGGATCTTCTTGGTGCTCACCGCGCGCACGGCCTGCATGGCGCTGATCGCGATCAACGGAAAGACCGGGGCCGCGATGACGACGATCTTCGACAGGTTGCCGATGCCGAACCAGATCAGGAAAAGCGGCAGCAGAGCCAGTTTGGGGATCGGCCTGATCGCCTGGATCGGTGGTTCCACGATGGCTCGGATGGTCCGGCTCGTCCCCATCAGGAGGCCCACCGGCACGCCGACGAGGATGCACAGGGAGAAGGCGATGGCGAAGCGGTAAAAACTGACGCCGACGTGATGGCCAAGCGAGCGGCCCTGATAGCCGTTCTCGACAAGGCTCATGAAGGTCTGGAAGACGGTCAACGGGGAGGGGAGGAAGACCGGACGGATCACCGGTTCCCACAGGCCCGAGCCGGTGACCGCCGTCCAGAGCGCGAGAATGGCCGCGAATGTCAGGATCGTCAGGCCGAGATCCCGCCGGCCGAGCTTGCGGCGCGCATCGCTCTCGTCGGTCGGCGCTTCCACGTCCAGCGTACGGTCGGCCGCGCTCACGGGTGCACCTCCTCAAGGCGCTGGGCCTTTGCCGTCTCGGATCTCAGAAGTTCCAGGATCGTTCGCCGGGCGGCCGCGAATTCCGGCGATGCCGCAAGATAGGGGTCGTCGGACCGGGAGAACGACGACTCGAAGGCGGCTTTCGTCCGGCCCGGGCGCGATGCCATGACCAGCACGTGGGTGGCGAGGAACAGCGCCTCCTCGATCGAATGCGTGATCCAGATGATGGTCTTGCCGGTGCGCTGCCAGATCCGGCGCATCTCCTCCTGCAGGAGCTCGCGTGTCTGCTGGTCCAGGGCCGCGAAGGGCTCGTCCATGAGCAGGATGTCGGGGTCGTTGGCCAGGGCGCGGGCGATGCCGACGCGTTGCTGCATGCCGCCGGAAAGCTGGTACGGATACTTCGAGGCGAAGCCGTTCAGGCCGACCAGGTCGAGGAGCTGACCGGCCCGTTCCCGCGCCTCGGCGACGCTGACGCCGCAAGCCCGTGGCCCGAAGGCGACATTCTCCTGCACGCTCATCCAGTTGAACAGCGCTCCTTGCTGGAACACGACGCCGCGCTCGGCGCCGGGGCCGCGAATGGGTTTGCCGTCGAGCGTGACGGAACCGGTGCTCGGCGTCTCGAAACCCGCGACGATGTTGAGCAGGGTCGTCTTGCCGCATCCGGAGGGGCCGACGACGCACAGGAAGTCGCCCTTGTCCACGCTCAGGTCGAAAGGCGCCAGGGCCTGGACCGGGCCGGACGGAGATGGGAACGATTTCGAGAGCTGTCTGGCCTGCAGCTTCGGCGGACCTTTCCCGCGCGGGATGTCGAGGGAGACTGGCTTGATCATGTCCGTTTTCGACCGAAAGGCTGTGTGAGCCCGGCAAGGCCGCAGCGCGTCGTGCGGCCGGATTCCGGAATCGACATCGGGCGGAGGCTGTTCGCTCAGACCATCTGCTTGACGAAGGAACTGTCGACCCACTTCGACAGATCGGCAGGGGCGCGCGGCATTTGCCCGCTCCGGACGAGGAAGTCGGCCTGCTTGGCGAGCGCCGTGACGACGCCGCTCTCCGCGACCCCCGGCTCGCCCATCCAGTCCGGGCTCAGCATCGTCTTCGGCGTAATGGTATGCGTCGTGCGGGCCACCAGCAGCGCGGTCTCCCGCGGGATCTGCAGGAAGGGGGCCATGGTGTCGGCGACCTCCTCCGGCCTGTCGCGGTAGATGGCGTTGATCCGGTCGAGCTCCTTCAGATAGGCCAGCACCAGGTCCGGATGGTCCTGTTTGAACTGGTTGCGGCAGACGATGGCGTCGAAGATCAGGATGCCGGACGGCGCCAGTTCACCGGTGGTGAAGATCACGGTCCCGCCGCTCTGCAGCAGCACGCCCTGAACGGGGTGCCAGATATAGGCCGCGTCGATCGCATTCTGCTGCCAGGCCGCCAGCATCGCATCCGCCCGCAGATTGACGAGCTCGACCTGGGACGGCGAAAGGCCGACCGTGCGAAGCGCCGCGATCAAGGCGAAATGAACCGAGGTGTTGAACGGGCAGCCGATCTTCCTGCCCTTCAGGTCGGCAAGCCCTGAAATGCCGGCGCCGTTCCGGACGACGAGCGCTTCGCCATCGCGAACGATCTTGTGCACATAGACCATGGACACGGGCAGGCCCTGGGCGAAGCTCACCAGCATCGGGCTCGACCCGATATTGCACAGGTCCATGCTGTTCGACGCCATGGCGGTCAGGATCTGCGGGCCGCTCGAGACGCCGACGAAGTCGACCGCGACGTCCGCGCCCATCGCCTTCTGCATCGAGCCGGTGGCACGGGCGAAGTTCTGCTGATTGGCCGACGAGAAGTATCCGAGGACAGCCTTCTTGGCCTGGGCGGAGGCCATGCCCGTCCCGAAGGCCGACATGGCAAAGGTCGCCACGCCGAAATTTGCTCCCCACTGCAAGGCACCGCGCCTCGAAAGCCGTGTCATGGCCGCCTCCCTCCCGTTCTTGGAGCGCAATCTTGTGATGCGTCTGATTTAATTTGATCGATGATATATCATTTTTGGGCATGGTCAAACGTGACCGCGCAAACTCACACCAGCACGGAGATGATGGCATTGGCGCCTTCCGTGAGATCCCTGTGCATGGCGCGTTGCGCCGCGGTCTCGTCGCGGTGCTGAAGCGCCTCGATCACGTTGCGATGGTTCTCGTAGCCGATCAGCTTGCGCCGGTATTCCGGGAGAAGGCGGGTGCGTGTCGGGCCGATCTGCAGCCAGAGCGTATCGATCAGCCGGCGCAGGACGGCAGAACCGGCCGCGTCGTAGACCGAGAGATGGAATTCGGAATCGAGCCGCAGGCCCTCGTCGAAATCCTCCGCGAGGATCCTTGCCTTCAGCCCTTCGTTGATGTCGTCAAGGCGCTCGACAAGAGCGTCGGAAGCATTCCGCGCGGCCATCGCCGCCGCCATCGGTTCGAGCTGCAGGCGGATGCGCGTGATCTCCTCGTACTGGGCACGATCGAGCTCCGGAATGGAATACATCCGGGTTTCGGAGACGCTGATCGCGCCTTCGGTCGCGAGCCGGGTGATCGCTTCGCGCGCGGGCGTGAGGCTCACGCCGAGCGTGCGGCTCAGCGCCCGTGCCGTCAGCTTCTCGCCAGGCTTCCACACGCCGAGAAGCAGGCCCTCGCGCAGCTTGAGATAGACCTGTTCGGTCAAGGTCGATGCGCGGACGACGGCTTCCGGTACCTTGCTCTTCAGGTCAAGTCTGTCACGTCCCGGTTCGGCCAAGCTGGCTCCTCGATCGTTTCCTGGGCCGTCGCCCGGCGACGCTCCGCTTCCGGAGCATGCGATACAGACTAAGGTGCCGGTTCAGCAAGCGCGAACCGGTCGGGATCGCCGCGCCGTGGCCGGATGCGGCCGCCGAGAGCGGTCCCCGGAGGCCGTCGTCCTTGATCGGATGCAGGTCTTCGGGGAGGCCGACCGATGCGCGGCGACGTCTCGGGCACGGAAGGTCGCTTCCGCTCGAGGCTGCGAGCCGGCGAAGTGCTGCCGCCTCATTGCGCCGATTGCGGTCGCGGGCAACCTTGTTGCCGTCACTGACTGATAGGATGGTGCGCACGGCCGGACTCGAACCGGCATGCCCGAAGGCGCAAGATTTTAAGTCTCGTGTGTCTACCGGTTCCACCACGTGCGCATGGCCGGCGGTTTAGAGCATTCGGCCGGCTTTTGGAAACCGGCAAATTCCGGAGCGGCGGTTCGCTCCGCCCGACGAGGCGTCGCCCGCCGGCGCGGAACCTCGGCCTCCCGTCGTGCGTCATCATCCTGCCAAGGCGAAGGAGGCGCATTTCATGGACATGCTGACCTTCGAGGGCCAGCCGTTTGCGGTTCCCGCTTTCCGCATCATCGCCATCGTCGACGGCGAGACCGGCGACGAGCGCGCGCTGCAGTGCCATGGGCGGATCTATGCGCTGTTCGAGGCAAGCTTCGGCGCGGACGCCAAGGTCGCCTCCTACCATTTCGACAGGCACAAGGGCCGCTTCGCGTGGATGAAGCCGAGCCTCGTGGCCGAAGGCCGCCGCTTCTTCACGCGAGGCCGCTTCGCCTTCACCGACGGCATCCGGCGCTATGGCATGGTGCCGGAGGCCTTCGACAATCCGGCCTTGCCCTATTTCGGCATCGAAAACCGCCGGGGCATGACGGGGCTCGAACTGGCGCTGCCGATCGATGCCGGCAATATCGGCTTTGCCATGGACATGCTCGATGCGCTCGGCGGCGCCCCGGTGATCTGGGGCGTCATGGGTTATGGCTTCTTCGTGCCGCCCTACAAACGAAGCCTTGCCTTCATGCTCGGGCAGGCGAGCCGGCGCTACCGAACGGCCATCGAGATCTGGGTGAAGATGGTCGACGAGGGCATTCGCCGCGAGGGCTCCTACTACCGCTGGAAGGAGGGGGAGGAGCCGGGCATCGGCGATGTCGGCTGGCACACGCTGGTGGGCCGGGAGTTCTGGCCGCGCCTGCCCGCCGATCTCGACAGCCAGGCGGCGGCGGCACGCGTCGCGGTGACGCGCGGGCCCGATGTCCTCACCCTGACGGCGGGGCCCCGGCCAATCTGGGGCGATGTCCAGGCCGGCGAGGACATCGCCGCGTATCGCGCAGCGGCGGCGTTGCTCCGGCCGATCCGTTTTCCGGCCGGCTGTGGCCATGTCTCGATGTTCAACGGTGACCATCCCGATCGCGTCGATGCCTATCTCGCCCGTTTTGACTGAGCGGCCCCGCCACGGGCTCCAGCGCCGGCCCTACCAGCGCAGGCGCGCGCCGATCCGGCCCTGATGCGTCATCTCGCCGTGGCGGAACTCGCCGTCATAGCCGGCATAGATCTGCAGCCAGTCGGAGTGGGAGACGCCGAGCTGCAGGCCGACGAGGGCGGCGTTCCGGCCGAGCACGGTGTCGCGCACTGTGAAGGTCTGGCCGAGGATCGCTGCGGAGACCGGCGGCGAGGGATCCTTGAAATCGTGTCCCCAGGCCAGCTTGAATTCGGGGCGCCAGACGAGGCCGTGATTGCCGCGGATGGCGAGCCCGGTGCTGAGGCCGATCTGGGCGAGGGCGCGTGTCGGCCGGTCGGCCATGACGGTGAGGTTGAAACCGCCGGCTCCCGTTTCGGTAAAGGCGGCGCGATTGACGTCGGCATAGGCAATGCCGGCAAAGGGCTTGACGAAGGCTTCGCCGAAATGGGTCGGCATCTGGAAGCGGTAGCCGACTTCCGTGGTGGCGAGCAGGCCGAAGCCGCGTGTCGCGCCGCGGGCGGCGAGGGCGGTGTCGCCGATGCTGAAATTGCGCGTCGACGACATCTCGGTCCAACTGCCGCCGACGACCGCGTCGATCTCGACGCGGCCAAGGCTGAGCGCGCCATAGACGGCGCCGGCCAGGGAGCTCGACGTTCCCACGAAATTGTCGCCGCGCGTGCGTGTCGCCGTGTAGAAGCCGGCAAAGCCGACGGTCAGGGACGGCGTCACCGGTCGGTCGATGCCGAAAACGAAACCGCCGCCGGTATTGGACCAGCCCGAGCCGCTGTCGGCCTTGACCGCGCCGCCATTGCCGAAGGCCTGGCCCCAGACGCTCCAGCCCGCGGCCCGGGCGCGCGCGGCGCCGTCGTCCGGATCGGCATAGGCGAGCGCAGCTACCGGCAGGCCGGCGGAGGCCTCGAAACGGCCATTGTTGGCGGCGCCGAAAGTGGGTGCGAAGACGGCGTCGGCCGAACCGCTGCGCAGACCATCGCGCCGCTGCTGCAGCATGGAGGCAAAGCCGAGGACGGACTGGAGCGAGCTTGCCGTCTGGCCGCCGTAGCCACGGCCCGACATCGCGTCCAGCGCGTCGGACAGGCGGCCCACGGGCAGGCCGTAGACGAGATCGAAAACATGGAGCTCGGCATTGGTCATCGGCGCGGCTGGTGCCGGCCGCGCCCGGTCGAGCGCCGCGGCGAGCGCAAGTCCATGCGTGTTCAGGGTGATGCCGGCCGAGGGAAGCCCGGCGAAGGAGGCCGGCGTGACGGCCGCGACGATGCTGGTCGGATAATAGAGGACGTCGAGCCGCGCATTGAGCGGCAGGCCGGTCGCGCCGGTCGCGTCAGCCTCGATGTCGATGCCGGAGAAATGGCCGGCGATGCGGGCCCCGGCCTCGGCGCGCACCACCGCAAATCTGCTGCCGATGGTCGGGACGTAGCTGTTGCTGGCCCCCGCCTCGATGCCGCGCAGGCGTGCCGAGAAGGTGCCGCCCGCCGTGAAGGCGTGGCCCGGGCCGAGCACGAACAGCGTGTCGTAGCTGCCGGGACCACCGGTATCCGCGCGACCGTCGATGTCGACCTGGAAGATGCCGGTCGGGCCCATGGCGACATTGCCGACGATGACCATCTCGCCCGGCGAGCTGCCGGGCTTCAGCACGCCGTGCACGGCGACATTGCCGATGACGTCGCCGAGGCCGCTGAGCTGACCGTTGACGCCGACAGTGATGCTGGGAGCGACCAGCGTGCCATCGACGCTGAGCTGGCCGTTGCGGATGTCGACCGTGCCGAACTGCGCGACGCCGGCGATCTGCAATTCGCCATAGGAATGCGACGGTCGGCTCGGCCGATGGCCGCCCGACGGCGCGGCATTGTCGATGGTGAGCGTGCCGGAGGTCGCGACCGGGGCCGTCCAC
The DNA here is from genome assembly GCA_000751295.2 of bacterium YEK0313. Lineage (NCBI taxonomy): Bacteria > bacterium YEK0313. The sequence goes on along the minus strand of CCMO02000001.1, from coordinate 4,202,140 downwards.
AGCTCGGTGCCACCGGCCGCGACGGTGGTGGTGCGCGAATCGGCTGGCCCCAGGGCCGGCGCACCGGTCAGGGCGCGGTCGATCCGGACGAGGCCGTGGCCGTAGACGGCATCGACGCCCGGCGCTCCCAGGTCCTCGGCTGTGGCGAACATCAGGCGCACGATCTCGGCCGCCGAATAGGTCGGATAGGCCTCCATCAGGACGGCGAGAGCGCCCGAAACATGCGGCGCCGCCATCGACGTGCCGGTCATATAGGCGTAGGTCGCGCCACCGGGGGCGGTGAACGTGCCGGAGCCCGGCGCGCGCGGGAAGGTGGAGAGGATCTCGTTGGCATTGGGCTGGCTGCTGCCGACGCCGCCGCCCGGCGCCGAGATGCACCAACTGGCGGCAACCCCGCAGCGGTTGGAATCGGCGGAGATCTTCAGGTCGATGCCGAGATTCGCCACCGCGACGATGCGGCCGGGCAGGCGCTGCGAATTGGCTTCGGAAAAATCGTAGTTCCGCCCGCCATCGTCATAGACGCCGCTATGGGCGTTGGCGCGGCTGATATAGGGGAAGAGCGCGGCGCCGGCCGGATTGGCGGCCTGGATCGGCGCATCCTCGCCGTTATTGCCATTGGAAAAGACCAGCACCTTGCCGGCGGCGAGGGCACCGCGCACCGCGAGCCATTCGTCCGAGAGATCGCCGGTCTTCCAGATGGTGCCGCCCGGAGCGATTTCGGGACCATAGCTGCCATTGATGATGCGCACGTCCGGCATCGCGGTGACCTGCCGGATCGCCTCGTCGACGCCGCCGGGCAGGGCGCGCATGGCGACGAGCCGCGCGCCCGGCGCGACACCCAGCATGCCCGTGCCGTCCATGGCGGCGGCGATCGTACCGGCCACATGCGTGCCGTGGCCGCCGCGGTCGTCGCCGATCGCCAGCGGGCCGCGGCCATCGTCATTGGTGTTGCGGCTGCGCAGGTCGAGGCGGCCGGCAAACTCGGGATGGACCGAGGAAAAGCCGGTGCCGGTAGCATTGAAGGTCGCATCGATGCCGGTGTCGAGCACGGCCACCGTCACGCCGCGGCCGATCAGGCCCTTGCCGGGCAGCGGAGCGCCGTCCAGCGGCCGGGTGGTGGCGTTCAGCGCGGTCGCCTGGCCGATGGCAAGATTGCCCCAGTTGGCGGCGAATTCCTGCCGCTGGGCCAGGCTGAAGCTGGTGTCCAGCACCGGCCGCGCCGCCATCCAGGGCAGATCGAGGCGCGGCGTCGCCGTCACCGTGCCGTTGTCGGTCAGATAGGGAAAGGTCGGCGCGACCGTCGGCAGGAGGCCGGTCGGCGGCGGCAGCGCGGGCGGAGCGAAGGACGGGGTGGCGGCGGCCGGCGTCCCGGCGGCGGGCGCTCCGCTGTTGCCGGCAAGCATCCGGCCGATGGTGGCGGCCCGCGCGATATCGCCGGCAAGGGCGGGCGACACGCTGACGGCGGCCGCCGCGAGCCGGTCGCCGCTATGCGGGCTGCGGCTGATCTCCTCGATCAGCGTGGAGACCAGGCGCTGCGCTGCCGGGGGGGCGGGCTGGGCGGACCGCTGGCGTTGCCCGGCGGCAGCCGCTCCATGCGTCAGGACGAGCACCAGGGCGGAGCCGAGCAGGAGGCCGGCGCGGCATGTGCGATGGGCAGTTCGAGCGGTGGGGCCGATCTTCGAGGCTGGCAATATCGCTTCCGATCGATGCACTGGTTGCGGTGCACAGGTCGTTCGGCACGCTTCGTACCCCAGCCAAGGCATGACATGCAAGGCTTGGCGCCAAGGCGCGGGGTGGCGAGGCCGCTGCGGTCAGCCACCCTCGCGGATCGGCGGCTGGAACGAATAACCCATGTCCCAGGGGAAATAGATCCAGGTATCCTGCGACACTTCCGTGACGAAGGTGTCGACCAGCGGCCGGCCCTGGGGCTTGGCGTAGACGGTGGCGATGTGGGCTTTCGGCAACATGTCGCGCACGACCTTCGCGGTCTTGCCGGTGTCGACGAGGTCGTCGACCACCAGGATGCCTTCGCCGCCGCTGGCGGTCAGGTCGGGCGTGATGGTCTTGATGACCTGGAGCTGCCCCTGGTTCTGATAGTCATGGTAGCTGGCGATGCACACCGTATCGATCAGCCGGATGCCGATCTCGCGGGTGACGATGGCGGCCGGCACGAGACCGCCCCGGGTGATGCAGACGATGGCCCGGAACGGGCCCTGGCCGGACAGGCGCCAGGCGAGAGCGCGGGCGTCGCGGTGGAACTGATCCCAGGAAACCGGAAAGGCCTTCTCGGAATGGGGCGTGGCCATGGAGAACTCCGCAACGAACGGCGCTTGACGCTTTTGAGGGACCGGCACCCTAACGAGGTGCTGGCGCCAGGCAAGCGTTTGCGCGTGCGCCTGACGTGGAAATCCACCGTTCTCGACGTTTTTTCCGCCGAAACGGCAGTCAGCCGCCCCGCGTGACGACGATTTCCGAGCGCGCCGGCTTGTGCGCCTCCACCATGGCCACGACGGCGGCCTCCGCGGCGGCCAGCAGGCCCTCGTCCTTGGCGCGCAGCACGAGGCGCGTATAGAAGCCCTTGTCGTTCATCATGGGATAGCTGCCCATGATCACGCCGGGATGGGCCTTGGCGAGCACGCCGTAGGGCGTGCCGATGTCGCCTTCCTTGAGGCCCGCGGCCTCGATGGTGACCTGCAGCATGCGCGTGCCGGTCTTCAGCTTCGGCGCGACATTGTCGAGCATCACCTGCATGATCGAGGGCACGCCCGCCATGGTGACGACGTTGCCGATCATGAAGCCCGGCGCCTTGGACACGGAGTTTTCCACGAGCTCTGCCCCATGGGGGATGCGGGCCATGCGCAGGCGCGCCTCGTTCAGGTCCTGTTCCGGGATCCGCTCGAGCAGCATGGCGCGGGCGCGCGGGTCGACATCGATCGGCACCCCGAAGGCCTTGGCCACCGAGTCGGCGGTGATGTCGTCATGGGTCGGCCCGATGCCGCCGGTGGTGAAGACGTAGTCGTAGCGGTGGCGCAGGGCATTGAGCGCCGCGACGATGTCGTCTTCCTCGTCCGGGACGACGCGCACCTCGCGCGTGTCGATGCCGATCGCCGTCAGATATTCGGTGATGTAGCCGATGTTCCGGTCCTTGGTCCGGCCGGACAGGATCTCGTCGCCGATGACGAGAATGGCGGCGGTGACGGTCACGGGCATGCGGCTCTCCGGTCGCTGACGGGGCGTGTTCCCCATCGTCATAAACTCCCGGGCTCGGTTCTGCACGCCGAAGGTCGCTGCGGTGCGGGCGGCTCAGCTCTGCACCTGCCGCCGGGCCTGGTCGACCTGGACCTTGACGGTCAGCGCTTCGCCGGCGCCGCCGTAGCGCGTGCCGCGCACCGGGGCGGCGCCCAGATAGTCGAGCCCGGCGGCGATGCGGATATGTGCCTCGGCCGGGCAGATACCGTTGGCGGGATCGAAGGCGACCCAGCCGAGATCCGCGACATGGGCCTCGGCCCAGGCATGGCCGGCCTCCTGGTCGACCGTGCCGTCGGCATGCAGGAAATAGCCGCCGATATAGCGGGCGGGAATGCCGAGATGGCGCGCCGCGGCGATGAAGATATGGGCGAAGTCCTGGCAGACGCCGCGTCTCAGCGCGAAGGCCTCGACCGCCGTGGTGCCCGCATGGGTCGGATCCTTGTCGAAGGTGAGATCGCCGTTCAGGCCGCGCATCAGTTCGTGCAGGCTCGCAAGTGCGGCGCCGCCCGCCGCGGCCCGCCGCTGCTCGGCATAGGCCTTGATCGCCGCGTCGGGTCGGGTCAGATCGGTTTCGCGCAGGAACAGGGCCGGCGGAAAGCGCTCGACCGAACCGCGGATCACGCCGGCGGTGTCAGTGGTTTCGACGAGGCCGTCGACGCGGACGACCAGGCGCTCGACCGGGCCGGCCGCAGTGAATGTATGGGTGATGTTGCCGAAGGCGTCCTCATGAGCCTCCAGGCGGCAGTCCTGGTCGACCTCGACGCGCCACTTGGCGACGTGCTGGCCGGCAAAATTGCGCGGCGTCAGGCGCAGCGTCTGGATCACCGAGCTGGCCGGCGCCTCGTAGCTGTAGACGGTTTCATGGGCGATGCTGATGCGCATGGACCGGTATCTCGTTCGCTGGCCGTCCGGAGGGCGTCTCAGGCCAGATATTGCTGCGTGATGGCATTGCCCAGCCGATTGTTGTCGGCGATGAAATCGGTGACGAATTCATGCAGGCCCGCTTGGAAGATGTCATCGATGCGGGCATTTTCAAGCTTGGTGCGGATGGCGCGCGCGGCGCGCTGCGCCGGACCCTGCCGGCCATAGGCGAGCGACACGCTGTCCAGGTTGCGCACGATGCTTTCATAGCAGGCGGCGAGCGAGCGCGGCATCTGATCGTTGAGGATGAGGAGGTCGGCGACCAGCCAGGGCTTGAGGCTCTCCTTGTAGACCCAGTGATAGGCGGTGAGCGCGGAGACGGCGCGCAGGATGGCCGACCACTGGAAATAGTCGAGCGAGCCGCCGACCTGTTCGGCGCCCGGCAGAAGTACGTGGTACTTGACGTCGAGAATGCGGGCGGTGTTGTCGGCCCGCTCGATCATCACGCCGAGGCGCGAGAACCAGTAGCCGTCGCTGCGCAGCATGGTCCGATAGGCCGAGCCATCGAAGCGCAGGCCGGTCTCCTTGACGAAGGACAGGAAGCTGCCGAGCTGCTCGTCGCGCTTCAGGTTGCTCGCCCGGTAGCGGTTGAGATCGAGCCAGGCCGAATTGATCGCGTCCCACATCTCGGTCGTCAGTGCCGTGCGCACCGCCCGGGCATTGGTCCGCGCGATCTCGAAACACGACCGGATCGAGGAGGGGTTGTCGGGCGAGAAGGCGAGGAAATCGACCACCGTCTCGCGTGTCGCCTTGGGGTGCACGGCATGGAAGGCGGGCGCGCAGCCGGCCGTGGCGACCGCCGATTCCCACTCGTTGGAGGAGCCGGCATAGGCCGAGGGCAGATTGGCGAGGCGCGTGGAAGCTTCGATGATGCGGGCGAGGAACTCGGCCCGTTCGACATAGCGGGCGAGCCAGTAGAGATTGTCGGCGGTGCGTGACAGCATGATGGATCGCTCGCCCTATACGTCCAGGACCCAGGTGTCCTTGGTGCCGCCGCCCTGGCTGGAATTGACCACGAGCGACCCCTCTTTCAGCGCGACGCGGGTCAGCCCGCCCGGCACGATGCGCACCTTGTCGCGGCCGGTCAGCACGAAGGGCCGCAGGTCGACATGGCGCGGCGCGACGCCCTCCTCGACCAGGGTCGGGCAGGTGGAGAGCGCGAGCGTCGGCTGGGCGATGAAATTGGCCGGATCGTTCTGCAGCTTCTTGCGGAACTCGTCGATTTCGGCGGCACTCGCCTTCGGCCCGATCAGCATGCCGTAGCCGCCGGAGCCGTGAACCTCCTTGACCACCAGGTCCTTCAGATTGTCGAGCACATAGGCGAGCCCGTCCGCCTCGCGGCAGCGCCAGGTCGGCACGTTCTTCAGGATCGGCTCCTCGCCGAGATAGAATTTCACGATCTCCGGCATGTAGCTGTAGACCGCCTTGTCGTCGGCGACGCCGGTGCCGACGGCATTGGCGAGCGTGACATTGCCGCGATGATAGGCCGAGACGAGGCCCGGCACGCCGAGCGCCGAATCCGGCCGGAAGGTCAGCGGGTCGAGGAAATCATCGTCGAGGCGCCGATAGATGACGTCGACCCGCTTCGGGCCTTCGGTCGTGCGCATGTAGACGACGTCGCCCCGCACGAACAGATCCCGCCCTTCGACCAGCTCGACGCCGAGCTTGTCGGCGAGGAAGGTGTGCTCGTAATAGGCCGAGTTGTACTGGCCGGGGGTGAGGAGCACGCAGGTCGGATCGGCTGAGGCCGAGCTCGGCGCAACCGATTTCAGCGTCGCAAGCAGGTCGTCGGTATAGTTCTCGACCGGCGCCACCCGATGCTGCGCGAACAGTTCCGGAAACAGGCGGAACATGACCTCCCGGTTCTCCAGCATGTAGGAGACGCCGGAGGGCGTGCGGGCATTGTCCTCCAGCACATAGAAGGTGTCGGCATCGACGCGCACGATGTCGATGCCGGCGATCATGACGTAGATGCCGTGCGGTACCGGCTGCTGGTTCATTTCCGGGCGGAAGGCCGGATTGCGGTAGACGAGGTCGTCGGGGACGATGCCGGCGCGCAGCACTTCGCGCCGCCCGTAGACATCGGACAGGAAGGCATTGATCGCCTTGACGCGCTGGGTGAGGCCGCGCGACAGCGTCGCCCATTCGGCGCTCGTGAGAATGCGCGGCACGACGTCGAACGGGATCAGGCGCTCGGTCGATTCCGCGTCGCCATAGACGGCGAACGTGATGCCGATCCGGCGGAACAGGGCCTCCGCTTCCCCGGCCCGGGTGCGCAGGAGATCGTCCGGGATCGATGCCAGCCACTGGCTCAGGGTTTCGTAGGCGGGGCGGACGCCGCCGCCCGCAATGGTCATCTCGTCGAAGATGCCTAGGTCATCCGGCATGCCGGTCAGATCCCCTCTGGAAGGCGAAACATCGCCTGCCTCTGATGGACCGGTTGTGATGCTTCGCCATCAAGCTAGCGGTAAAACAGCGCCGGAGGGAAGGGGCCTTTTGCAGCGCGATATCCGGATGTGGCGGTGCAGGTTGCACCCGCCGGGGCGGCCGGCTATGCCAAGCCGACCGGAGAAACTCGTCTATGACTTACTGCTGCGGCATTCTGGTGCGCGATGGCCTGGTGATGATCGCCGACACCCGCACCAATGCGGGGCTCGACAATATCTCCACCTTCCGCAAGCTGCAGGTGTTCGAAAAGCCGGGCGAGCGTGCCATGGCGATCGCCTCGGCCGGCAACCTGTCGATCACCCAGTCCGTGCTCGGCTTCCTGAACGAAGGACTTCGGAACGAGGAGACCGGCGAGATCGAAACGCTGATGAACGCGCCGAGCATGTTCCAGGCCGCTCAGCGGGTCGGCCGCGCGATTCGGCTGGTCCGGGCGCTCGACGGCCCGGGGCTCGAGCGCGACGGCGTCAAGTTCGAGGCCTCGTTCCTGTTCGGCGGCCAGATCAACCAGCGCCGGCTGCGGCTCTTCATGATCTATTCCGCCGGCAACTGCATCGAGTGCACCGTCGATACGCCCTATCTGCAGATCGGCGAGCACAAATACGGCAAGCCGATCCTCGATCGGGCGATCAAATACGACACGACGCTGAGCGATGCCCTGAAGATCGGCCTCGTCTCGATGGATTCGACCATGCGCTCCAATCTCGGCGTCGGCATGCCCATCGACATCGCGGTGATGCCGCGCGGCGAGGCGCGGGTCGAAACCAACTATCGGATCGAACCGGGCGAGCCCTATTTCCACGACCTGCGCGAGCGCTGGTCGGCGGCGCTGCGCAAGGCGCATATGGATATTCCGCCGCCGCCCTATTCGGGGTCGAACATAGCGAAGTAGCTGATGGCGAGTGGGGATGGCTGCGCCCTTGCGCTTCGTCCCCACTCGCCGTTTGCTACTCGCCAACCTCGACCGTTGCCGCAAGCGATGCGCGCGAATCCGTGCCCACGAAGACGTCGTAGAGGCCGGGCTCCAGCCGGCGCCGGCCCTGGTCGTCATGGAAGGCAAGAGCCTCCACCGGCACGGCGAAGCGCACGGTCTGGCTGGCGCCGGCGGCCAGCGTCACCTTTTCGAAGGCCTTCAGCTCCCGCACCGGGCGCGAGCGCGAGCCGACACGCTGGCGCAGATAGACCTGCACGACCTCGCGGCCGTCGCGCGCGCCTGCATTGGTGATGCGCACCGAGCCCGCGATGGTGCCAGCGAGCGGCACGCGGGCCTGATCGAGCGCCAGCTGGTCGAGTGTGAAGCGCGTGTAGCTGAGGCCGAAGCCGAAGGGAAACAGCGGCTCGTTGCGCTCGTCGATGAACGAGCTCTCGTAGCGCTCGTGCTTGATCTGCGGCCGGCCGGTCGGCAGGTGGTCGTAATAGACCGGGATCTGGCCAACCGAGCGCGGCATGCTCATGGGCAGCTTGCCGCTGGGATTGACCCGGCCGGTCAGAACCTCGCCGATCGCGACGCGTCCTTCCGAACCGAGGTGGAAGCTCTGGATGATCGCCGGCACGCGGGCGGCAATGTCGGTGAGCACCAGCGGCCGGCCGGTCTTCAGCACCAGCACCACGGGCTTGCCGGTGGCGATGAGGTCGCTCAGCAGCTCGCCTTGCACGCCCGGCAGGTCGAGGCGGGTGCGCGAGGCGCTCTCGCCCATGAACTCGCATTCCTCGCCGAGCACCGCGACGATCAGGTCGGCGGCGCGGGCGGCCGCGAGGGTCGCCTCCCGTTCGGCGAACTCGATGCCGCATTGGGTGGTGAAGCCGGAATGGGCGGAAATGCGGACCTGCGGCCCGAGGTGGCGGGCAAGCTCCGCCTGGACGGTGGACCGGCGGATGCGCGGCAGGCCGACATTGTCGCCGTACTGCCAGTCCTCGTCGACCATGGCGAGCGCGCCGACCACCGCAATGGAACGCACGTCCGGGCGGATCGGCAGGATGTCGCCGTCGTTCTTCAGCAGCACCATGGCCTCGCGCGCCACCGCGAGCGCCGCCGCGCGGGCCGGCGGCGTGATCAGCTGGCCGGCGGTCGCGGCCGGATCGACCGGCGCGGCCTCGAACAGACCCATGTGGAACTTCACCCGGAGGATGCGGCGGACCGCCTCGTCGATCGCGGCGACCGGCACCCGCTCGGCCCGCACCTCGTCGGCGAGATGCTGGATGTAGAGGCCGGAAAACATGTCCATGTCGACGCCGGCGAGCAGCGCCTTGCGCGCTGCCTCGGCGCCGTCGGCCGCGACGCCGTGCTTGATCAGCTCCTCGATCGAGGCGAAGTCGGAGACGACGAAGCCGCGGAAACCGAGACGGCCCTTGAGCAGGTCGGTCAGGAGGCCGCGATCGGCCGTCGCCGGCATGCCGTTCATCGCGCTGAGCGAGGTCATCGCGGTGAAGGCGCCTGCCGCGATTGCCGCCTGGAACGGCGGGACATGGCGATCGAGCAGCTTGGAGAGCGGGATCCAGACGCTGTTGTAGTCGCGGCCCGCCTCGGCCTCGCCATAGCCGGCGAAGTGCTTGACGCTGGTCGCCACCCCGCCGCGGTGATAGCCGCGCACCCGGGCGGCCGCGACCACCGACGCCAGATGAACGTCCTCGCCGGCGCCTTCGAACACGCGGCCCCAGCGCGGATCGCGCGTGAGATCCACCATGGGCGCGAAGGTCCAGTTGACGCCGGCCGCCCGCGATTCCCTGGCCGTCCAATAGGCGGCCAGCTCGATCAGCTTCGGATCGAAGGTTGCAGCCTGGCCGATCGGCTGCGGGAAGTAGGTGGCGAAGCCGTGGATCGCGTCGAGGCCGATGATCAGCGGGATCTGCAGCCGACTCGTCCGCGCGAGATCCTGCAGGCGGCGCACCTCCCGCGGGTCGATGAAGTTCATGATCGCGCCGGAGCGGCCGGTCGCGACCCATTGCGGATCGAAGCCGTCGCCGCGTCCAGTCAGGTTGAGCTGGCCGATCTTTTCGTCCAGCGTCATCTGCGCCAGCAGCGCTTCCACCCGCCGCTCGATCTCGGCCGCCTCCGGACCGCTGCGCCAGGTCATGGCGTTCTGGGCCTGGGCGGCGGCGGGCTGGGAGGGCTGGTTCTGGGCGCTTCGGTTCTGGCCTTGGGCCGGGCCCGCCAGGGAGAAGGCCAGCGTGGCGAGGGCAAGGGCGGGCAGGAAAAGGCGAGACATGAGCTTCGTTGGCGCTCCCAGGACGCAATCGGGCATGGGTAGCGCGGGATCGCCGGTCTGTCATCCCGGCAGGTCACCGCACCGAAACAGGGCCTTTTCGCTGCGGCGGCGGGCGGCTAGATGTGAGTTCTGGTCAGGTTGTTCCGGCGAGAGCTTGAGCCGGTGATCGTCGTGCGAGGCTAGCATGCGGCCGGTGCTGGTTGTACCAGGCCAGCCATCGCGTGAGATCTGCGGTCCTGCGGGCGGACGAGGGGAACGGGATGGCATAGGCCCATTCCCTGAGCATGGTCTGAATGAAGCGCTCTGCCTTGCCGTTCGTCTTCGGGGTGTAGGGTCGGGTGCGGATGTGCCGGATGGCGAGCATCCTCAACGCTTTGCGGAAGAGCCTGGCGATGTATCCCGAGCCGTTGTCGGTCATCACTCTTTGCACGCTGACGCCCCGCTCCTTGAACCAGCGCAGCGCCCGCACGAGGAACCCGGTGGTCGACCACCGCCGCTCGTCGGGCAGCACCTCGACATAGGCGAGCCGGGTCGCATCGTCGATGGCGACATGCAGGAAGTCGTAGCCAAGCCCCTGGCTGGCGCCACGCCGGTTGCCGGTGATGCGGTGGCCGACGCCTTCAAAGCGGGCCAGCCGCTTGATGTCGAGATGAAGCAGCTCGCCGGGACGCTCGCGTTGATAGCGCCGCACCGGCTCCTTCGGATCAAGCGCGGACAGCCGGCCGAGCCCCATCCGCGTCAGCCAGCCGGCAACCGTCGATCGCGCCAGTCCGAGGCGGGACGCAATCTCCTCACCCGTCAACCGGTACTCGCGGCGCAGCTTGGCCGCCAGCCCGGGCCAGAACGCGCTCGTCGCCGATCGGGACGCATGGGGCCGGGACGAGCGGTTCTGCAGCCCGGCTTCTCCATCGCTCCGCCATCGCGACAGCCATTTGCGGGCGGTTCGCTCGCTGACCCCGAAGCCGGCCGCCACTTCGCCGACAGGCCGGCCGTCTCCTACGATCCGCCGGATCATCTCCGCTCGACCAAGCGGCGTCGTTCGCGCATTCTTGTGCGGGTTGTTCATCCTCGTGCCCTGCGGTGCTTCGTGTCGCAACGACCACCTTCGGGCTCTCACGGGCGATGAACAACCTCCTCGGACTCCACAGCTCGATCTCGGCCGCCTCCGGACCGCTGCGCCAGGTCATGGCGTTCTGGGCCTGGGCGGCGGCGGGCTGGGAGGGCTGGTTCTGGGCGCTTCGGTTCTGGCCTTGGGCCGGGCCCGCCAGGGAGAAGGCCAGCGTGGCGAGGGCAAGGGCGGGCAGGAAAAGGCGAGACATGAGCTTCGTTGGCGCTCCCAGGACGCAATCGGGCATGGGTAGCGCGGGATCGCCGGTCTGTCATCCCGGCAGGTCACCGCACCGAAACAGGGCCTTTTCGCTGCGGCGGCGGGCGGCTAGATGTGAGTTCTGGTCAGGTTGTTCCGGCGAGAGCTTGAGCCGGTGATCGTCGTGCGAGGCTAGCATGCGGCCGGTGCTGGTTGTACCAGGCCAGCCATCGCGTGAGATCTGCGGTCCTGCGGGCGGACGAGGGGAACGGGATGGCATAGGCCCATTCCCTGAGCATGGTCTGAATGAAGCGCTCTGCCTTGCCGTTCGTCTTCGGGGTGTAGGGTCGGGTGCGGATGTGCCGGATGGCGAGCATCCTCAACGCTTTGCGGAAGAGCCTGGCGATGTATCCCGAGCCGTTGTCGGTCATCACTCTTTGCACGCTGACGCCCCGCTCCTTGAACCAGCGCAGCGCCCGCACGAGGAACCCGGTGGTCGACCACCGCCGCTCGTCGGGCAGCACCTCGACATAGGCGAGCCGGGTCGCATCGTCGATGGCGACATGCAGGAAGTCGTAGCCAAGCCCCTGGCTGGCGCCACGCCGGTTGCCGGTGATGCGGTGGCCGACGCCTTCAAAGCGGGCCAGCCGCTTGATGTCGAGATGAAGCAACTCGCCGGGACGCTCGCGTTGATAGCGCCGCACCGGCTCCTTCGGATCAAGCGCGGACAGCCGGCCGAGCCCCATCCGCGTCAGCCAGCCGGCAACCGTCGATCGCGCCAGTCCGAGGCGGGACGCAATCTCCTCACCCGTCAACCGGTACTCGCGGCGCAGCTTGGCCGCCAGCCCGGGCCAGAACGCGCTCGTCGCCGATCGGGACGCATGGGGCCGGGACGAGCGGTTCTGCAGCCCGGCTTCTCCATCGCTCCGCCATCGCGACAGCCATTTGCGGGCGGTTCGCTCGCTGACCCCGAAGCCGGCCGCCACTTCGCCGACAGGCCGGCCGTCTCCTACGATCCGCCGGATCATCTCCGCTCGACCAAGCGGCGTCGTTCGCGCATTCTTGTGCGGGTTGTTCATCCTCGTGCCCTGCGGTGCTTCGTGTCGCAACGACCACCTTCGGGCTCTCACGGGCGATGAACAACCTCCTCGGACTCCACAGCTAGAAGACAGCATGCCCAGTATGCCAGCGCCCATTCCGCTCCAGACCTTCTCGTCAGACGGCGTTTCCATCGCCTATTTCGACGTCGGCGAGGGCGAACCGATCCTCTGCATTCACGGTTTTGCCTCCACCGCCCATATCAACTGGGTCTATCCCGGCTGGGTTGAGACCTTGACCAAGGCCGGCCGGCGCGTCATCGCGCTCGACAATCGCGGCCACGGTGCCTCCGAGAAGCTCTACGAGCCGGCAGCCTACCATACCCGCATCATGGCCGAAGACGCCCGCCGGCTGCTCGATCATCTCGGTCTCGACCGGGCCGACGTGCTCGGCTACTCGATGGGCGCGCGGATCACGGCCTTCCTCGCCCAGCGCCATCCGGACCGGGTGCGTTCGGCGGTTCTCGGCGGGCTCGGCATCCATCTCGTCGAGGGCGTCGGCCTGCCGGAGACCATTGCGGATGCGCTGCTGGCGCCCTCGCTGGAGGAGATCACCGACCCGCAGGGCCGCATGTTCCGCGCCTTCGCCAACCAGACCCGCGCCGACCGGAACGCTCTCGCCGCCTGTATCCGCGGCTCGCGCAACGAAATGACCGCGGAGGAGGCCGGCGAGATCCAGTGTCCGACGCTCGTCGCCGTCGGCACCAAGGACAAGATCGCCGGCCCGCCGGCACCGCTGGCGGCCCTGATCCCCCGGGGAGAGGCGCTCGACATCCCCGACCGCGACCATATGCCGGCGGTCGGCGACAAGATCTTCAAGGCCGGCGTCGTCGGTTTCCTCGGCCGCCGGCCCTGACGGCCCGCGCCATGTCCGTGCAACCGCGGCACGTCCGCTTCACCGGCGCCGACGACAATCGCCTCGAAGGCGATGTCTATGGCCAGGGCGCGCGCAGCGCGCTGCTGCTGCACGGCGGCGGCCAGACACGGCATGCCTGGCGGGCGACGGCGCGCCGGCTTGCCGAACGCGGCTTCACGGCCATCCCGGTCGATCAGCGCGGACATGGCGACAGCGCCTGGGTCGACAGCGGCGCCTATTCGTTCAGCGACTATGGCCGCGACGCGGTCGCGCTCGGCCGCCAGATCGAGCAGCGTTTCGGGGCGAGGCCGGTCGCCATCGGTGCATCGCTCGGCGGGCTAGCCTCGCTCCATGCGCTCGGCGAAACGGACTGCTTCGCCGCCCTGGTGCTCGTCGACATCACGCCGCGCATGGAACGGAGCGGCGTCGCCCAGGTGCAGCGCTTCATGACCGCGAGGGCACGCGACGGCTTCGCCACGATCGAGGAGGCGGCCGAGCAGGTCGCGGCCTACCTGCCACATCGCAAGCGTCCGCCCTCCGTGGAGGGGCTGCGCAAGAACCTGCGCCAGCGCGCCGACGGGCGCTGGTACTGGCACTGGGATCCGCGGTTCTGGGACGGACCGCGCAGCGTCAATGCCGAGGGCGAGGCACTGCTGTCGGGGCTCGAGGCCGCGGCCGCCCGGCTGGCCGTCCCGACCTTGCTGGTGCGCGGTGCCGGCTCGGAAATCGTCACGCCCGAACATGCCGAGGCTTTTCTCGCCCTGGTGCCGCATGCGCGTTTCGTCGACGTCGGCGGCGCCAGCCATATGGTGGCGGGCGATCGCAACGATGCTTTCGCCGAGGCGATCCTGGCATTTCTCGGCTGACCCGGCTGCGAGGATGGATTGGCCGTGATCTGCCGATTCTTCATCAAAATCAGGCGATTGGTGTTGTCGGCTCAGGTTCTGATTCCGATTCAGGCCGCGCGGCCCCGATGGCAGCGCCGGCTGCCATTCCGATTCAGCGTCTTCCCACCAAGTCCTTGACCTGTGATATGTGCGGCGCAGCAGGACCTGATCCTGCCGCCGGATGGCGCCGACCCCTGTCGCGGGCGCCGTACGACAGGAGGCGATGATGTCAGCAGGCTTTCGTTCGGACCACCGCCAGCGCGCGCAGGGGCTGGAGACGGTCGACCCTGTCTGGCATCGCATCCGGGCGGAGGCGGCCGCGGCGGCAGAGCGCGAGCCGGCGCTCGCCACCTTCCTGTTCGGTTCCGTCTCCTCGCAGCATTCCCTCGAAGAGGCGGTGGCGGCGCGCGTCGCCAGCCGGCTCGATCATGCCGACGTGCCGATGGCGATCATCCGCCAGGCCTTTCACGATGCCCTCGGTCAGTCCAACGAGATGGGCACCGCGATGCGCGCCGACATCATGGCCGTGGTCGACCGGGATCCCGCGACCGAACGCGCGCTCGAGCCGCTGCTCTATTTCAAGGGTTTCCACGCCATCCAGAGCCACCGGCTCGCGCACTGGCTGTGGACGACCGGACGGAAGGATTTCGCGCTCTATCTGCAAAGCCGATCCTCCGCCGTCTTCCAGACCGACGTCCATCCGGCGGCGCGCATCGGCCGCGGCATCTTCCTCGACCACGCGACCGGCCTCGTGGTCGGCGCGACGGCGGTGGTCGAGGACGACGTGTCGATCCTGCAGGACGTGACGCTCGGCGGCACCGGCAAGGAGACCGGCGATCGTCACCCGAAGATCGGCCGCGGCGTCATGATCGGCGCCGGCGCGAAGGTGCTCGGCAATATCGCGATCGGCCACCATTCGCGCATCGCCTCGGGCTCGGTGGTGCTGGCGCCGGTCCCGCCGTGCAAGACGGTGGCCGGCGTGCCGGCGCGCATCGTCGGCGAGGCCGGCTGCGCGGAGCCCTCGCGCAGCATGGATCAGATGATCGCCGGGGGATAGCCGGGGCGGGCGAGAGTTCCGCCTTTGACTGCGCCCGGTAGCCATGGCACACGGCGATCTTGATCCGACGTGCCTCGCATTTGGTGGCCGGCCCGACCAGGGCGCCGCCGGGGCCATGTCTTGCAACACCGGAGGCCGCACCGTGGACAAGCAGGAAATCGCCAAGTTGCAGGACTACCTGCGCCGCAAGTTCGGCAACACGACCATCAAGCTGACGCCCAATCCGCGGCGGCGCGAAATGATCGAGGTCAATCTCGGCGACGAGCAGATCGGCACGCTCTACAAGGACGTCGAGGATGGCGAGACCTCGTATACGGTGACGATCTCGATCCTGGACATCGACCTCGAGGAGTGAGCGTTAACCGTTCCTTCAGGAACTCGGCCGGGATCCTTAACAAAAGCCTAACGGCGCGGTAGCAATTGTACCGAACCGGGGCGGCGCCTTCCGCCGCCCCGCTCGTGTGCCGAGTACCGCGTCATGTCGCCGTCGTCGCTGCAGCTCCTCCATTCGCTCATGCTGGGCTTTGCCGTGGCCGGGCTGTTCGCGGCGCTCTACCGGGCGCTCGCCGAAAAACCCGCCAGCTTCCGCCTGCTGCAGACGGGCGGCGTCGGCGGCGTGCTCGCCGTACCGTTCCTCGCCTTCGCGGCGCCCGCCATCATCATGCGCAACACGATCCGGGGCCGGCGCATTCACAACCGCCGCTTCGAGTTCGTTTTCCTCGCGACGCTGATCGCCGGCGTCTGGAGCCTGATGTCGGGGCGCGTCGTCTCGATGGTGCTGGTTACCGCCGGGCTCTGATCGGTCCTTCGGCGCCTTCTATTCGTCCGGTCGGCATGGCATAGCTCGTCCAACACCTTGGAGGAGCCCCATGCCCATCTATTCGCTCGACGGCACCGTGCCGGAACTGCCCGCCGGGGAGCGCTTCTTCGTCGCGCCGGACGCCCACGTCATCGGGCGGGTGAGGCTCAAGGCCGATGTCGGCATCTGGTTCGGCGCCGTGCTGCGCGGCGACAACGAATGGATCGAGATCGGCGAGCGCACCAACATCCAGGAAATGTGCGTGCTGCACACCGACATGGGCTATCCCATGGTCATCGGCCCGGACTGCACGGTGGGGCACAAGGCGATCCTGCACGGCTGCACGATCGGGGCGAACAGCCTGATCGGCATGGGCGCGACCGTCCTGAACGGCGCGAAGATCGGCAGGAACTGCCTCGTCGGCGCCAGCGCCCTGGTGACCGAGGGCAAGGAATTTCCGGACAATTCGCTGATCGTCGGCTCGCCGGCCCGGGCCGTTCGCACGCTGGACGATGCCGCTGTGGCGCGGCTGAAGCAGACGGCGGCGCACTATGTGGAGAACGCCGCCCGGTTCAAGGGCCAGCTGAAGGTGGTGGGCTGAACGATGGCGGCGCCAGCACTCGATTTCTATTACGAGTTCGCTTCCACCTATTCCTATCCGGCGGCCATGCGCCTTGCCGACATCGCCGAAAAGGCCGGCGTCGCCGTGCGCTGGCGCCCGTTCCTGCTCGGCCCGATCTTCGCCGAGCTCGGCCTCACCACCTCGCCGTTCAACATCCAGCCGGCCAAGGGGCGCTACATGCGCCGGGACCTCGAGCGGACCATGGCGGCGCACGGCCTGCCGTTCCGCATGCCGGAGCCGTTTCCCGCCAACAGCCTCCTGGCGGCGCGGGTCGCGACGGCGCTGCCCGACGACGGTCGCCGCGCGGCCTTTTCACGCGGCGTCTACCGGGCGTCGTTCGGCGAAGGCGCCGATATCAGCGATGCCACCGTGCTCGGCCAGGTCCTGAAGGCCGAAGGCATCGAACCCGCGCCGCTTCTGGTGGCGGCCGGCGGCGACGCCGTGAAGCGCGAGCTGCGCGCCACCGTCGAGACGGCCAAGGCCGCCGGCATTTTCGGCGCGCCCAGCTTCGTCACCGCCGACGGCGAGCTGTTCTGGGGCAACGATCGGCTCGACCAGGCCGTGGCCTGGGCGGCGAAAGGGTGACGGCCGGCCCTCGTTCTGAGGCACCGGCCGTCGATCGCGGGCCCGGTCGGGGACGGGGAGGGGTGGGATATGACCGGGGCCGCGAATCGTCGAACCGTGGTGGGCGACAGCGGGGCTGTCGGGACTGCGATCTCCTGAAACCGTTTTGGGCAAACAACAGCGAAGCTGTCGGAACGCTCGCCACTTTTGAAGCATCACTGCCAAAGCGCGGATCCATCGGCCGCGCCATGGCATTCCTTATTGCGAGGCGACGGCGGCCGGGGCCGAGGCCGGGCCGATGGTCACCCAGCGGTTGGGATCCTCGCGCGACTGACGCTTGACGAAGCGATAGCCGGTCTCATGCCAGAGCCGGATGTCGTCGGTCTCGTTGTCGAGCACATAGTCGCCGCGGTCGGTCCTGACGGTGAGGATGGCATGACCTTCGCCCTTGCGGTCGCGAACGACGGTGATCAGGAGCGCGCTGGCCGGCAGACCGGCGCGGACCAGCATCTGCTTCTTCAGCAGGACATAGTCCTCGCAGTCGCCGCGGCCCGACAGAGGATAGGTCCAGACCTCCTCCTGGCCATATTGCTCCATGTCGGTGACCGGCTCGATGGCAGCGTTGACATGGGCGTTGATGCTGGTGAGCTGTCCCCACGCCGCCCGTGCCAGCGCGAGCGTCTCGATGCGGGCCGGCCGTGACCGGCAGTCCTCGGGAAAATGCGCGCAGAACTGGGTCCAGCCGATCGGCACGCTGGTCTCGCCGGCTTCGGTGAGCGCCGCCGGAGGCTGGCCGGCCGCGCGCGAGCCTGCGCCGCCCGGCACGGCGATGATCGCCAGCGCCAGCGCGCAACCTCCCAACACCGTCGTCCACCGGCCCGGCATCGCGTGTCCCTCCGTCGATGGCGGCACGATGGCAGGCCGGCTTTGCGGCGGGCTGAAGCGAAACGGTGAAAGGCGAGGTGTTCCGGTGAGGCTTCGTTCAGTTTAACGCGGCGTGGATTCAGACGATGGAATGCGGTGAAAATGCCGTCTGGTGCCATTGCGGCCGGCAGTGTCAGTGCAGCGCCGGATTTCGGGGGCAGCCACGCGGCGTAGCCGGCAGCGCGGCGGCGGCTGCGGTTAAGCGGCCCGGCGGCAATGGAGCGGTTGTCTTCAGCTTTCGTTCAGCACGCCCGGAACGACGGGTTCCGCATGTGGCGGAAAGTGGACGGCAGCAGTCAGCGCAGCGCCACCAGGTCGTCCTGGGGCCGGCCGACATCCGCACCCAGCTCGCGCGCGAGCTGCAGGATGGTCTCGATCGGCTGCTGGCCGGAAAACTCCACGGCGAACCCCTTGTCGAGCATGCGCACGACCCGCCCCATGGTGCGGGACACCTGCACGACATCGCCGATCTTGACGCCCGAGGCGCCGGCAACCGCCGCACCCGACAGCGAGATGTCGATGACGCGGACGGGGAGCTTTTCGCCCGACGGCATGGTGACGGTGGTGAACGGATTGGTCGGCACCACGCGCTCGTGGCGGCGATCCTCCGGCAGTCCCAGAATGTGCCGGTTGGCAAGCCAGGTGAGCTGGTCGGCGAGCTTGTCGCGTTTGCGCGCGGAGGCTTCGATCGTCATGCTGAAGCCGGTCGGGGTGACCCGCACGATCATGCCTTCGATGCGGCCGACATGATCGAGATAGGCCACGACCCGCTCGCCGAGCTTGCCGACGACGGGCGCGACGATCTGGGCGCCGCCCGGCGACATGTCGATGGCCTGGCACGGAAACTCGCGCCGGTCGCTCAGCATGAACCGGCCGAGCACGTCGACGCGCACGCGCTGAAAGCGGCGGCTTTCTTCGCCCGAAGCAAGGGTCAGGACTTTGGGCAGTGCTGGCATGTTCCGGGGATGGTCGACGGCCTCTC